>JBBJMR010000190.1:0-17145 GCA_037720395.1 Polyangiaceae bacterium | reverse complement strand
CGCGCTGCGGTCAGGCGCGCGCTGCGGTCAGGCGCGCGCTGCGGTCAGGCGCGCGACGAGCTCCAGCACCTGGTCGTGGACCCAGCCGTTGGTGATCACCGCGTCACCGGAGCGCAGGGTGGCGTTGCCTTGCATGTCGGTGAGGCGACCTCCGGCCTCGGCGATCAGCAAGCTGGTGGCGGCCACGTCCCACACGGCCACGCGCGGCTCGACGACCGCGTCGCACAGTCCCTCGGCGATGCGCACGTGCCCGTCGGCGTCGCAGCCCTCGGTGTCGAGCAGCTTGCCGGCCGCGAGGTGGGCGTGCAGCGCGCCCAGCCCGTGGCGGTGGAACCACTCGTCGGAGTAGAAGACCCAGCGCGACGCGGCGAGCTGGCGCCGGTCGCTGACCCGCAGGCGCACGCCGTCGAGGCGGGCGCCTGAGCCCTTGGCCGCCTCGGCCATGCGCCCCACCGCCGGCTGGAAGACCGCGGAGGCGATGACCTCTCCCGTCGCCTGGTCCTCGCAGGCCACCAGCGTCGTCCAGCCGGTCTTGCCGCGGACGAAGTTCTTGGTGCCGTCCACCGGGTCGACGATCCAGAGCAGGCCGCTCTGCCCCTCGGTGCTACCGGTCTCCTCGCCGAGCCAGCCGTCTCGCGGGCGCGCGCCGAGGATGACGGCGCGCACCGCCGCCTCGGACTCGCGGTCCGCTCGGGTCACCGGGCTGTCGTCGAGCTTGGTCTCCACCGCCAGGTCGGGGGAACGGAAGTGCACCAGCGCCGCGGCGCCGCCGGCCCGCGCCCCGGCCACGGCCAGGTCGCGCAGTGTTTCGGGATCTCTGCCGTCCGCCATGGCAAGGGGGTATAGCAGGGGGCGCCGCGCCGCGCTGCGCGCCACGCCGTCAGCCCGGTCGCGCGTCGGTGGGCGGTGGCGTCTCGACGAGGGTCACCGGCGCGCGGCGGGCTCAGCGGGCGGCACAAGCGGCCACCACGGCGTCGAGCAGCGCCTCGTCTTCCATCGGGAGCACGGTGCGCGCATCGAGCAGCACCCGGTCGTCGGCGATGCGAGCGATGACCGGCGGCTCGCCGCTGCGCAGCGCCAGCGCGACGCGTTCGGCATCGCCCGGCAGCGCCACGCCCGCGGACGGCAGAGCGGCGTCGGCAAAGGCGCCGCCGCCGACCTCCACCGCGACCTCGACCGCCTCGGCAGCCACGCCGCGCGCGCGCAGCTCCTCTACCCAGCGCGAGGCGCGGGCGCGCGTCGCCTCCGCGCTCCGGTGCAGCGCGGCCAGGGCCGGGACCTCGACCGCGCGGCCCTCGAGGTAGAGCGCCAGCGTGGCCTCCAGCGCCACCAGCGGCAGGCGGCCCAGGCGCAAGGCGCGCGCCAGCGGATCTCGCCGCGCGCGCTCGATGGCCTCGCTGCGGCCCACGAGCACACCGCCCTGTGGGCCGCCCAGCACCTTGTCGGTGCTGAAACAGACCACGTCGGCGCCGGCGGCGACGCAGCTCTGCACGGTGGGCTCGCCGGGCAGACCGATCGGCCCGAGGTCGAGCAGCGCGCCGCCGCCGAGGTCGTGCACCAGGAGCGCGCCGCGCGCGTGCGCCAGCGCGGCGAGCGCGCCGAGCTCGGGCTGCTCCACGAAGCCGCTCTGCCGGAAGTTGCCCTGGTGCACGCGCAGCACGGCCGCCGTCGCCGCCGGCGCCTCGTCGAAGGCGCGCGCGTAGTCCTCGAGACGAGTGCGGTTGGTGGTCCCGACCTCGACCAGCTGCGACCCGCTGCGCGCCAGCACCTCGGGGATGCGGAAGCCGCCACCGATCTCGATGAGCTCGCCGCGCGAGACGAGCACGCGCCGGCCGGCGCACAGAGCGCCGAGCGCCAGAAGCACCGCGGCGGCGTTGTTGTTGACCACCAGCGCCGCCTCGGCGCCGGCCAGGGTGGCCAGCGCGCCCTCGGCGAAGGCGGCGCGTGCCCCGCGCGCCCCGGTGGCGAGATCGATCTCCACCGAGGTGTAGCGTCCGGCCGACGCGGCCAGCGCATCCACCGCGCTCGGGTGCAGCGGGGCGCGGCCCAGGTTGGTGTGCAGGATGACGCCGGCGGCGTTGATCACCGGCCGCGCCCGCGCCGAGAGCGAGGCCCGCGCCGCCGCGGCGAGCTCCTGCGCGGAGTCGTCCAGCGAGGGGGCCGGCACGCCGGCGCGGACGGCGTCGCGCTGGCGCGCCACGACCTGACGGGCGAGGCGCGTCAACGCCGCCGCGCCCAGGCGACGGCGATGGGCATCGAGCGCCTGGTGAGCGACGAGCGCGTCGATGCGCGGCAGGGAGCCCAGGGCACGGCGCAACGCCTCGTCGTCTGGCCGGCTACCGCTCACCGCGCCGCAGCGTAGCAGACACACCCACACACATCCGCGCGCGGGGCGGCCTTCATGCCGCAGCGCACCACGGCCGCTCACGCACGCACGCGCGCAAGCGCCGCGCGCGGCAACGCGCGTGAGGTAGCGCTGCGCGGCAGCTTTCCTGGAGGATTCGGCGACTCGCTCCCTTCGCCTGGAGACACGCGGCGCCCGCGCCAACGAGCGTGCACCCTGGTTGCGTGCACTGGTCGCGCTCGCCGCATGCGCCTCGACCGCGTTGCTCGCGCCCGGCGACGCGGCTGCCGACTGGCCCCCCGCCGAGTCGGCGACGCCAGCCGACATGGCCAACCCCGCCAACTGGCCGAACGACCCGGGCTACGCGTACAGCGAAGACTCGAACGGGCAGTGGAATCTCTACTCCTTCATCCCCACCCAGGAGGCGGGCTCGCAGCTGCGCCCGGAGGAGACGGCGTCGGGCATGAGCGTCGACCTCGCCTGGCGCTACACGCAGGGCGACCCGCGCGTGCTCATCCTGGTCACCGACAGCGGCATCGAGTGGGACAACCGCGACCTCATCGAGACCGCGTGGCTCAACTACCGCGAGCTCGCCGCCCACAAGCCGAACCAGGGCGGCACCGCGTGCACCGGCGCCCTCGATCCGTGCAAGCAGCCCGACCTCCCCGTCGACTACTGCAACGACCCCACCCAGATCCCGGCCGAGCTGACCACGCTGCTGGCCGCCTTCGACTGCAACGGCGACGGCATCCTCACCGTCAGCGACTACGCCACCGCGGCCGAGCTCACCCCGGTGGCCGACGACATGCACCCGCTCGGCGACCGCAACAGGAACAGCGTCCTCGATCCCGGCGACCTGATCCTGAACTTCTCGGACCAGGTGGACGACGACGAAAATGGGTACGTCGACGACATCTCGGGCTGGGACTTCATGAAGAACGACAACGACCCGTACGACGACACGCGCTACGGGCACGGCACCGGCGAGGCCGGGGACTCCACCGCCGCCGCCAACAACGAGATCGGCGACGCCGGGGTGTGCCCGCTCTGCCGCCACATCCCCGGTCGCGCCGGCGACAGCTTCATCGCCGACGTGCAGGCCTTCGCGCAGGCCGTGGTCTACGCCACCGACAACAACGCCAGCATCGTGCAGTGCGCACTGGGCACCATCAACATGACGCGCTTCGCGCAGTCCGCGCTGGACTACGCCTACGCAAACGACGTGCTGGTGGTCACCTCCATGGCCGACGAGAACGCGCGCCACCACAACGTGCCGGCGGCGGCGAACCACACCCTGCCGGTTCACGCCATCCAGTACAGCGGCCCGGGCGTGACCAACGCCCTGACCTTCGTCGACTACCACCCCTGCTCCAACTTCGGCGGGCAGAACCTGCTCTCTGCCTCGGGCACCGGCTGCTCCAGCGAGGCCACCGGCAAGCTGAGCGGCATCAGCGGCCTGCTCTACTCGGCCTCCCTCGAGTACCTGGTCGGCACCGGCAAGCCGGCGCTGACCGCCGGTGAGGCGCAGCAGCTCTTCTTCATGAACGCCGACGACATCGACGTGGCCGAATCGCGCGACGACCCGGAGACGGCCTTCAAGTGGTCGCAGACCGGCTTCGACCAGCGCTTCGGCTACGGCCGGGTCAACGCCAACGCCTCGGTCGAGGCCCTCAAGAACGGGCGCATCCCGCCGGCCATCGACGTCACCTCGCCGCGCTGGTTCGACGTCCTCTACAAGGACCAGGTCACCGGCCCGGTGGAGATCATGGGCACCGTCTCCGCCAAGCGCGCCATGGCCTACAGCGTCTACGCCGAGTGGGCGCCCGGCGTGCAGCCCGAGGAGGGCAAGTTCCTGGTCTTCAGCAGCCAGGAGAACATCCCCGCCGACACCGTGCTCGGCGGCGAGGGCGCGCTGGCCAGCCTCGACATCCGGACCCTGGACTTCGAACCGGCCACGCCGGCGCAGCGCGACCCGGACAGCCCCAACGGCGAGAACGACTTCACCATCACCGTGCGCATCCGCGCCGTGGCCCACTACGGCAGCGGCGGCGACGTGCGCGGCGAGATGCGTCGCACCTACTACATCCACGAGGACCCGGACCTCGCCAAGGGCTTCCCGATCTACGTCGGCGACAGCGGCGAGGGCAGCCCGAAGATGGCCGACATGGACGGCGATGGCGTGCGCGACCTCATCTACCCGACCGCCGGCGGCGTGCTGCACGTGCTCAAGCTCGGCCCCGACGGCGCCACGCCGCTGCCCGGCTTCCCCTTCCACACCAACCGCCTCGATCCGCTCAACGCCGTGCCGCCGCCGGGCCATCCCAGCTACCTGGCCGCGCCGGGCTACGACAGCGGCGCGGTCGATCCCGGCCTCGGCCTGGAATCGATGACCACCGCGCCGGCCATCGACGACATCGACGGCAACGGCAAGCCGGACATCGTCTTCTCCACCTGGACGGGCACCGTCTACGCCATCGACAACGCCGGCAAGCTGCTCGAGGGCTGGCCGGTGCGCCTGCCGGAGGTGCCGTCCTGCCCGCTCGACCCCGCGGTGGAGCGCCCGGCGCAGTGCATGGACCAGAAGACGCGCATCGCGCGCGGTGCCTTCTCGGCGCCGGTGCTGGCGGACATGAACGGCGACGGCCAGCTGGACATCGTGCAGGCGGCCTTCGACGGGCACGTCTACGTCCTCGATGCCGGCGGCAAGCTGCTCGACGGCTGGCCGGTCGAGGTGCACTTCGACGGCAAGAAGTTCCCGCCCGAGCCGGACAAGAACCGCATCCTGACCACGCCGGCGGTGGCCGACTTCGACGGAGACGGCATCCCCGACATCCTCGTCGGCTCCAACGAGCGCCTCGGCGAGGGCGGCCAGGCCGGCGCCATCTACCTCCTCGACGGGCGCGGCACCAAGGCGCCGGCTCCGTACTTCCCGAACTGGCCGGTGGCCCTGACCAGCTTCCAGCTCTTCCCGCTGGTCGCCGAGGGCGTGCCCAACTCCGGGGTCATCGGGCGCTTCGACGGCGTGCTGGCCACCGTCATGCACGGCAACGTCTCGGCGCCGCTCATCCTGCCCATGGATCCGGGCACGCAGGCGAGCATCGGCGATGTCCCCGTCAACGCCCTTCCCCTCAACGACGCCGCCAGCAGCGGCCGCGGCGTCGACCCGACCAGCGTCTTCGGCCCCAACACCACGCTGGTCGAGGCCAACACCATGTTCCCGCTCTTCGCGCAGCCCTCGCTGGGCGACCTCGATCAGGACGGCACCCTCGACGTGGTGACCTCCGGTGGCGCGCTCAGCCTGGCGCTCACCCTGCAGGGCTCCAGCGGCAGCGGCAGCAGCCAGGGCGACCACCTCTTGGTCATGTGGAGCGGCAAGACCGGGCACATGCTGCCGGCCTCGCCCGTCTTGCTGGAGGACTACACCTTCTTCAACAGCCAGGCGATCGTCGACCTGACCGGCGACGACTACCCGGAGGTCATCACCGGCACCGGCGGCTACCTGGTGCACGCCGTCGACGCCTGCGGGCGCGAGGCGCCCGGCTGGCCGAAGTTCACCGGCCAGTGGGTCATCCCCACGGCGGCCGTCGGCGACCTGGACGGCGACAGGAAGCTCGAGGTGGTCACCGGCACGCGCAGCGGCTGGCTCTACGTGTGGCACACGCCCGCCGGCGACGACTCGCTCATCGAGTGGGAGAGCTTCCACCACGACAACCGCAACACCGGCAACTACGAGACGCCGCTCACGCAGGGCAAGCAGGGCAAGCACGCCGCCAAGGTGCTCGACGAGAAGTTCTGCGACGCGTTCCAGACGCCCGACGACGGAGGCCCCGGCGGAAGGCTCGAGGCCGCCGGCGGCTGCAGCTGCGAGGTCGGGGGCCGGGTGCCCGTACCGGCCGGCGCCGCCCTGCCACTTGCGGCCCTCGGCGCGGTGGCGCTCCTGCGGCGCCGCCGGCGCGCGCTTGCCGCTTGAGACCTGCCCAGAGATGCCGGAAAGATCACCACGGAAACACGCAGGCACGGAGGCGCTTGCCCATCCTTCCGTGTCTCCGTGGTGGTTCGAATCCTGAGCGGCTCTGCCGCCGAACCGGTCACTCCTCGGCGAGGGCGATGCCGATCTTGGCGCGCAGCGCGCCGTAGCGCTCGCTGACAGCGAAGGCGAGCAGGTCATCCATGCGCGTCCGGGCCAGGGCCGCGTCCTCGAGCTCGAGCATGACCTGGGCGGCGGCGAGGTCGTCGGCGAGCAGCAGGCCGGCGCGGGCGGCGGTGCGGTCGGTGGCCGCGGCCCAGCGACGCACGTTGGCGCGCCCACCCTGCTCCACGAAGCGCAGGAAGCTGGCCCGCAGGCGCAAGCTGGCCGGCGGATCGAGGAGCGGCTCGATGGACCCGGCGACGCGATCGGCGCGGCGGCGCACGTCGGGCGTCAGGGCCACGCTCGGGTTGCCGATGGTCAGCGCCGCCAGGAAGAGATCCTCCAGGGCTCCGACGGAGCCCGCCAGGAGCGACATGAACCCTTCGCGCCGGTACCAGGCCATGTGCCGCCCCATGACGAAGGCCAGCTCGCGTGGCGCGCGCCCCGATTGCGCGCCGGCGCCGATGCGGGTGGAGAGCGGCGTGGTGAAGAGCATCTCCACCACGCCCGGGAACGATGTGTCCGCGTAGACGGGCGGTTGCCCGATGCCCAGCACCGCCGCGGACCAGGCGACCGCGCGCGCGGCGGCCAGGGGCGAGGTCTGCGGATCGACCTTCTTGTCGGCATCGAGCTGCGGCAGGCTGCCGGCGGCGCGCGCCGCCGCGATGCGCGCCAGCAGCACGGCGGCCGAGACCTCGCCGAAGATCTGGCCGATGAGCTCGTCCTGGTCCGGGTGGCGGAGCAAGTTCTGCCAGTCGTCGGCGGAGAGCGAGCGGTGGGGGTGCGGCAGCGCGCCCTTCTGGACGCGCTCGTAGCTGCGGCGCTGGTCGTCGTCGGCGCCGCCCAGGAACACCAGCACCTGCGCCACGCAGTGGCGACGATCGACGTCCGCAGCGCGGCGCAGCGCCCGGTAGAGGCGTTGCAGCACGCCCAGGTCGCGCGGGTTCTCGCCCAGGCGCGCGTCCCAGTCGCCTCCGGCTCTACCGAAGCGATCGTCGCCGCCCTCCCGCGCCAGGTGCGAGGAACGCGCCGGGGGCACCTGCGCCGCGGCCGCGCCGTCCACGGACGCACCATGGCCGGCGCGGGCCTCGAGCAGGGCGCTGCTGGCCTCGAGCTTCGCGCAGCGTGCCTCGAGCTCCCCGTTGCGCGCCTCGAGGCGAGCGATGCGGTCGAGAAGGAGGAAGATGCGCGGATCGTCGCTGTCCCCGACCGAGGGCAGCACCGAGCCACGCTCGCCGTCCATCTCCGGGCCGCCGACCTGCGGCGCAGTGAGGCGTGCGCCGTCGTCCGCGTCCTCGGCGCCCGCCACCTCGCCGCGCAGCCCGCGCGATACGGTGCCGGCGGGCACCGGGGTGGTGGCGCTCCCCGTCACCGCCCCCGCACTGCGACCCACCGCACCCTCGAGCGAGCGGCGCGCCTGGAAATCGGCCTCCATGGCCTGCTCGATCTGCAGCAGGCGCCCGCGATCGAGCCCGAAGATGTCGGCGGCGCGGTCGAGGCGCTCGCGCTCCGGGCTCTCGAGCGACGCCGCGGTGGCGTCCCCGCCGACGGCGCGGCGGGCCAGCGCCTCCATGAACATCTCCGCGTAGTCGGCCTCGAGCTTGCGCACGTCGACGCCGCCCGCCTCGCCGACGACGAACGTCTGCGCGTCGTAGGTGAAGTCCTCGCGCGCGCCCATCAACGCTCGGCGAGGAGCTGCTTGGCGATGACCATCCGCTGGATCTGGCTGGTGCCTTCGTAGATCTGCAGCACCTTGGCGTCGCGCATCAGCTTCTCCACCGGGTACTCCTTGACATATCCGTTGCCGCCGAAGACCTGCACCGCATCGGTGGCGGTGGCCATGGCGCTGTCGGCGCCGTACCCCTTGGCGAAGCTGGAGATGATCGGGTCGCGGACCCCGTTGTCCAGGTTCCAGGCCGCCTTCTGATAAAGGAGGCGCGTGGCCTCGATGCGGATGGCCATCTCCGCCAGCATCCAGCCCACCAGCTGGTGCTGGCCGATGGGCACGCCGAACGTCTTGCGCTCCTTGGCGTAGGCCACGCACTCGTCGAGGCAGCGTCGCATCAGGCCGGTGGCCGAGGCGGCGATGTCCGGGCGCGTCTGGTTGAAGGTCTCCATGGCCAGCTTGAAGCCGTGCCCCTCGCCGGCGAGCATGTTGGCCTTGGGGACCTTGACCTCCTCCAAGAAGACCTGGGCGGTGTCGCTGGCGCGCTGCCCCATCTTGTCCTCCTTCTTGCCCACGCGCAGGCCGGGCGTGTCGCTGTCGACGATGAAGGCGGCGATGCCCTTGTGGCGCTTGGCCGGGTCGCTGGTGGCGAAGATGACGAAGAAGCGCGAGAAGCTGGCGTTGGTGATCCAGCACTTCTGCCCGTCGAGCACGTAGTCGTCGCCGTGCTCGGTGAACTTGGTCTTCATGCCGGCCACGTCGCTGCCCGCGTCGGGCTCGGTGGTGGCGTAGCTGCAGCTCACCGGCTCGCTGGCCAGGAGGCCAAAGTACTTCTTCTTCTGCTCCTCGCTGCCGCCGAGCTTGATGGGCGTCAGCGCCAGGGTGTTGACCAGCAGGCTGGTCTGGATGCCGGTGCAGCCGTACGCCAGCTCGTCGGTGATGAGCGTGTTCTCCAGCTCGCCCATGCCGTTGCCGCCGTACTCGGCGGGCAAGGTGGGGTTGATGAGCCCGACTTCCCAGGCCTCCTTGAAGACATCCATCGGGAAGCGCGACTCGCGATCGCACTCCCCGGCGATGGGGATGATGCGCTCCTTGCAGAAGCGGCGCGCCGTTTCGACGAGGGCCTTCTGTTCTTCGGAGAGGGAGAAGTCGAGCACCAGTCACTCCTTCATGCGCTGCTGCTTGCGTTCGAGATCGGCGCGTACCGCGCGCGCGCCCATGAGGTAGCCGACCACCAGCCCGACCAGCAAGACGATGGGGATGTAGATGACGTGCTGCGACGTCATCTGCCCGAAGTTCGGCATCACTCCGCCCTGGGTGAGGCTGGCTTGTCGCCGCCGGCGCGCGCCTTCTGCATCGCACCCTCCAGCGCGGCCAGGCGGTCGTCGACCTTGCGCACACGCGACCAGGAGAAGAGGATGAGCGCGAAGGCGATGAGCCACATCGCGGCGTAAGCCTCGACGAGCAGGAGCTCGCCGCTCTGCATCTGGCCGCCGCCGGACACCGGACGGAACTCCGTGGCTCGCCCGTCGGGCGAGGTGGTCGAGGACGGCGGCGGGCTACCGCCCTGGGGTTGGGACACCGGTCACTCCTCCGTGATGCCCATGGCCAGGGCCTCGTGCTCGGCGTCCTCGAGGCGACGGCTGGCAAGCTCGACGCGCAGGCGCTGCCAGACGAACACCACGGTGAGCAGGGTGAACGTCAGGAACCCCATCATCAGCACGGTGCGCATGTCGGGGGTGATGCCCCCGCCGTTGCCGGTGATCACGGTGGGATGGTTGCCACCCCATTTCTTGACCGAGTAGTGGATGATGGGCAGGTTGGCGGCCCCGAGGATCCCGAGCGCGGCCGCAAACTTGCGCTCCGACTCGCCGTTGCCGCTGAAGGCGCGCAAGACCACGTAGGCCACGTAGACGAGCAGGCTGAGCATCGAGGTCGTCAGGCGCGGGTCCCACGTCCAGTAGACCCCCCAGGCCTTGGCCGCCCAGAGCGGGCCGCTGATGCAGACCATCACGCCCATGGCCACGGCCACCTCTGCCCCGGCCTTGGCGAATGCATCCCAGTAGGCGGTGCCCTTGTAGAGGTAGGCCGCGGAGCCAACGAAGCAGACCGTGGCCCCGAGGTACATGGCGTACGCCGACGGCACGTGGAAGTAGAAGATCTTCTGCACCACCCCCATGGTCGACTCCACCGGGGCGTGGAAGGCGATCATCTGCACGGTGCCGATGCAGCAGGCCGCGGTCAGGGCGAGCAGGACCAGGAAGACGGCGTTTCGGGTGTCCGACTGGCCCGCACGGGTGGCGGCCACCGCGGCGCCCGCGGCGGGAGCGCCGGCGGCGGGTGCGTCCTCCGCGACCGAACGGGCAGGTGCCATGGGTCGCCACGGTACCACCCCGGCCAGCGGGTGGCGAAGTGCTAAGCGCAGCTTCCCGCGCGCCGGGCGGCCGCCAGGCCACTGACACGCAACTGTTATCCCCGAACCCGGCACCTGGTTTACACTGGGCGGCGAGAGCACGACGCCGGAGTCGTCCACCCCACATGCAACGCTGCGGTGTGAGGACTAGGGCGACCTGCCCTCGGGCGACACGCCGTACATGGCCAAGCTCGACGAGAAAGAGGGAACGCAGGGCCTCGCGCCGGGGACGCTGGTCGACGGCCGCTACAAGGTCGTGCGCTTCATCGGCGCCGGTGGCAACGGGCACGTCCACGAGGTGGAGCACGTGCTCGCCGGGCGGCGCCTGGCCCTGAAGTCGCTGCACGACGACACCACGTACGGCCGGCTGGAGCAGGAAGCGCGCGCCACCAGCCTGATGAAGAACAGCCACGCGGTGAAGATCACCGACATGGGGCTGAACCCAGGGGCCGGTCCGTATCTGGTGATGGATCTGCTCGAGGGGCAGAGCCTGCGCTCGCTCCTCGACGACACCGGGCAGCTGCCGCTCGAGCTGACCATCAACATCGCCCTCCAGGTCTGCGAGTGCCTGGCCGAGGCGCACCAGCACGGGATCATCCACCGCGACCTCAAGCCGGACAACGTCTTCCTCTGCGCCGCCGCCACCGCCGGAGGGTCCGTCGGGCAGTACGACGTCAAGGTGCTCGACTTCGGCGTGGTGAAGATCGCGCAGGACGGCCCGATCCCCAACAGCTCGCTGACGCGCACCGGCTCCACCGTGGGCACGCCCTTCTACATGAGCCTCGAGCAGCTCCGGAACTCGTCGGCCGTCGACCAGCGGGCCGACATCTACGCGCTCGGCGTGGTGCTCTACGAGAGCCTCTCCGGTCGCAAGCCCTTCCAGGCCGAGACCATCGGCGACCTGGTCTACGCGCTGTGCTCCGGCCCGCCCACGCACCTCGGCCGCCTTCGCCCCGACCTTCCGCCGGCGGTTGGTGACGTGGTGATGCGCTCGCTGGCGTCGAACCGCGATGACCGGCAGGCGACCATGGCCGCGCTGGCGCAGGACCTCCTGCCCTACGGCGACGCGGGCTTCGGCACCTGGCTGCGCGGCGGGGACAAGCGCCACGGCAGCACGCCCGCGCCGCCTGCCGCCGCGGCCCTCAAGCCGGCGGGCGTGCCGCGGCCCTCGGGTGGTGTCGGAGGTGGTGTCGGAGGTGGTGTCGGAGGTGGTGTCGGAGGCGGCCCGACTTCCGCGCCGCGACCGGCCGTGCCGCGACCCGATGGCGCGCGCAGCGAGGCCCCGCGCCCCGCCGCCGGCGCGGACACCAGCGAGACGGGACGGACCGAGAAGGCGCCGCGGCCGCCGGCGCCGCGGGAGGGCAGCGACCGCGACACGCCGACCGAGATGTACAACAAGACGCCCCACGGCGACCTGATGCCGGCGCCGGAGGCGGGCGCGGCCGGCGACGAGCCGCATCCGATCGACGACAGCACCACCGGGTCTCCGGACGTCCCCGCGCCGCCCGAGCGGCCGGACCTCGATACACGCGG
This sequence comes from Polyangiaceae bacterium, assembly GCA_037720395.1. Taxonomy (GTDB): domain Bacteria; phylum Myxococcota_A; class Polyangia; order Polyangiales; family Polyangiaceae; genus JBBJMR01. The sequence goes on along the minus strand of JBBJMR010000190.1, from coordinate 5,060 downwards.
CGGCGATCGCGATACGCCGACGCGCGCCATGGAAGCGGTGCCCATGCAGGGCCCGGCGGCGAACGTGGAGAGCGCCTCCCGCCCCCAGTTCCAGGCGACGCACACCGTCCCCATGCCGAGCCGGCCTCCGCCCATGGGCCCGGCGCCGGTCGAGCCGCGCTCGCAGTTCCCTTCCAACCCCTTCGCGCCGCGCGGGACCGCCAACCAGAGCGGGGGTGTCTCGCCGCTGGTCAGCACCGGCGCGCACCCCTTCAAGCCGGCGTGGCAGCAGAAGCTCGACAGCGCGCTGACCGCGGTGGGCGGCTCGCTGGAGCGCACCGGCCGTGGCCTGTTGCACCGATTCCGCGCCACCAGTCAGCGCGTGCAGATGATCATCGTCGTCACCGCCGCCAGCATGCTGGCCGCACTGGTGGTGCTGCTGGTCTATCTCTTCACGGGAGGGTGATGTCCGGGAGTGGTTGCGACCTCGACCGCCCGATGCCCCCGACGCACGAAACGCGACCGATACGCTCTACTCGCTAGGTCCCATCCGGAGCGATGGCGTCCCACCCCGTCACGTTCGCCAGCCTCGACATGGCCATATCCAGCTCCATGACGGCGTTGAGCATGTTGAATCGCTGCAGCGCGTACGTCTTGGCCGGCTCGAGCAGGTCCTTCTCCTCCATGGTGCCGACGTCGATGCCCGACTGCACCATGACCAGCCACTTGCGGGCGTAGCCCACCGACTTGGCGTAGGCCTCGACGCGCTTCTTCCAGTCGAGCACCTCGGCGTAGGCGTTCTCCACCTCGGTGCCCACGCCGCCGAGCGCGTAGCGCTGCTGGGCGCGCACCTCCTCGAGCTGCGCCTCGGCGAAGCGGATGCGCGCCGCCTGCGGCAGGAAGTCGAGCTTCCACTGGAAGACGAGTGCGGCGCCGTAGTGGAAGTAGTTGCCGGGGTCGTTGACGTACGGGTTGATCTGGTCGGCGACCTCGGGCGCGGCCGACAACCCGGCCGACAGGCCGAGGCCGATGTCCGGGAAGAGCTGCGCACGCGCCAGGTGCACCTGCGCGGTGCGCGCCTCCACGCCGGCGGCGGCCATGGCCACCTCGGGGCGATAGAGGCGAGCGGCGGCGAGGTAGCGCGTCACGTGGCCGAGCTGGTGACGCGGCGCACGCAGCGGCTCGTCCGGAATGTCCAGGCCGGGCAGGCCGGTGTAGAAGCGCAGCCCGGCGCGCGCCACGGTGATGAAGCGCGCCACCTCGGCCTCGCGCACCTCCAGCTCCGCGGCGAAGGTCTGCAGCTTGAGGAGCTCGATGGGGTCGCCGTCCTCGGCGTCCACGCTCTTCTGCAGCTTGGCGAGGGCGTCGTCGATCTGTCCGCGCGCCTCCTTGAGGAGCAGCGCCGAGTCGCGCGCCAGCTGCAGCCCGAAGTACGCCTTGCGCACGTCGAGGCGCACGGCGTCGCGCTCCTTCTCCAGGCTGGCCTGGTTGACCCTGACGTTGGCCTCGGCCGCGTCCCAGAGGCTGGTGATCTTGCCGAAGGTCCAGAGCGGGATCACGCCGTCGATCCCGGCGCGCCAGGCGACGCCGAGGCTGGTGGTCAGCGAGACGTCGGTGTTCGGGCTGAAGACGTTGTTGCCGCGCACCGTCGGCGCCAGCCCCACGCCGCCGGTCATCTTGAACTGGCTGAAGGGCGCGTAGTGCGCCTCGTCGAGCTGGGCGCGCACCTGCGCCAGCTTGGCGCGCGCCTGGGCGATGTTGGGGTGATTGCGCTCTGCGAGCTCGAGCACGCGGCGCAGGCCCTGCCCCGTGGTCGCCGGCTCGGCGGGCGCGACCACCGGTTTGCCGGTGTCCGCCCGCTGCGGCTCGGTGGCCAGGGTCGGCTTGCGCGGCGGCAGCGGCGCCGGCTGATCCGGCGAGGTCTTCTCCGGCGCCGCCTTGTCTGGCGCGTCCGCCTTGTCCGGCGCCTCCGGCGTCCGCTTGCCGGGCAGGTCGGGGTTGGGCTTGGGCGGGACGGGCTGCCCCCGCGAAGCCTGGCCGCCGAGCACCAGCGCGAGCGCCATGGCCACGCCAACGCCGAGCGAGAGCCTGCGGACCGGCGCGGACATCGCGGCCGACGCTACCACGGGTGCCGCGCCCCGGGCGCGCCCAGGGCACGGCGGCGACGCGCTGGTGGAGAGGAGGCGCGCGGCTACCGGGGGCGCGCCGGGCTACTCGTCGCCGTCGACGTCCTTGCCGGTGCCGCGCACCTTCTTGAGGAGGCGGCGGAAGTTGGACCGGTCCATACCTGCCTGGCGCGCGGCCTCGCTGACGTTGTTGCTGGTGCGCTGCATGAGCCGCTCCACGTAGGTCTTGTCGAAGCTCTGGTTGGCGCGCTCCTTGGCGTCGCCGTAAGGCATGTCGCAGAGGTCGGCAGAGAAGATGGGGCCGCTGCTCGGCGAGGGCTCGTCCTCCCCACCCGCCGCGCGGGCGCGCTGGAAGGGCAGGTCGTTGGGGAGGATGGAGTCGCCGCGCGCCATGACCACCGCGTGCTCGATGGCGTTCTCCAGCTCGCGCACGTTGCCCGGCCAGGGCTGATCGCGGAGCAGGCGCAACGCTTCCACGCTGATGCGCTTGATCTCCCTGCCGGCGCGCCGCGCGTACTTCTGCAAGAAGTGGTAGGCGAGCAGCGGGATGTCCTCCTTCCGCTGCCGCAGCGGGGGCAGGAAGATGGGGATGACATTGAGGCGATAGAAGAGGTCCTCGCGGAACCTGCCGGCCGCGATGCGCTCCTTGAGGTCGACGTTGGTGGCGGCGATGACGCGCACGTCGATGGTCTTGTTCTCGCTGGCGCCGACGCGGCGGATCTCGCCCTGCGCCAGGGCGCGCAGGAGCTTGGCCTGGGCCATCTGCGGCAGGTCGCCGATCTCGTCGAGGAAGAGCGTGCTCTTGTCGGCGAGCTCGAAGAGGCCAGCGCGGTCCTGCGCGCCGGTGAACGCTCCGCGGGTGGAGCCGAAGAGCTCGCTCTCCACCAGGCCCTCGGGGATGGCGCCGCAGTTGATGGCCCGGAAGGGGCGATCGGCGCGCGCCGAGTGCTGGTGGATGGCGCGCGCCACCAGCTCCTTGCCGGTGCCGGTCTCGCCGAGGATGAGCACGGTGGAGGTGGTCGGGGCCACGCCCAGCGCCAGGCGGTAGACCTCCTGCATGCGCGGTGAGCTGCCGACCAGCTCACCGAACATCTCGTGCTGCTCCAGGCGCTGCTCGAGCAGACGGGTGCGGTCGACGAGGCGCTTGTGCTCGGCAGCCTTCTCCAGCGTGTGGGCCACCGCCTCGGTGGCGGCGAACGGCTTGGTCAGGAAGTCGTCCGCGCCGGCACGCACGGCGGCGACCGCCGTCTCCACCTCGCCGAAGGCGGTCATCATGACCACCTCGACCTCGGCGTGCTCCTGCTTCACGCGCTCCAGCACCGCCATGCCGCTCATGCGCGGCATGATCAGGTCGACGAGCATGACGTCGATGTTGGTGGTGGCCAGCAGGGTGAGCGCCGCGGCACCGTCCTCGGCGGTGAGCACGTCGAAGCCGCGCGCCATCAGCAGGCGCGCCAGGCTGCGGCGCAGCGAGGCCTCGTCGTCGACGATCAGCACCGCGCGATGGGCGGTGACCCCGGCGCGCGCACCGGCGGCGATTCGCTCGGCGGCGCCGCTCGGGTCGCTCGCTGGCGTTCGCCACCCCTCCCGCTCCTCGTTCATGTCGGCTTCCGTCCCCCTGTCGCGCTCTCCGCGCGTGGCGGCGCCGTGTCCGAGCCACCCGAGACCGGCGGCGTGTAGATGTACCCCTGCTGCTGGAAGACGCAGATGCGGTTGCCGCCCTCGCGCTTGGCCTGCGAGAGCGCCGCGTCGGCCGCGCGCAGCAGCGCGTCCTTGCTGCGCACGTCGCGCGAGGGGTAGAGCGCCACGCCGATGGAGACGCTGGCCTTGAGCGGGCGTGACTCGCCGTCCCAGCGCGCGCCCTCGCCGCGCGTCGGCTCACCGGCCTGTTCCCGGCGGGGAAGGTCGCCTGGCTCCCGGCGCAGCACGTCGATGGGGCGGTCCCGCACCTCGCGCCAGATCCGCTCCGCCACCGCCACCGACCCGGCGAAGTGCGTGCTCGGGAGCACCACCAGGAACTCCTCGCCGCCGTAGCGCGCCACCACGTCGACCTCGCGCACGCAGCGGCGGATGCCGTCGGCCACGCTCTTGATCACCGCGTCGCCGGCCACGCGCCCGCCGCCGTCGTTGTGGGCCTTGAGCTGGTCGATGTCGATCACCGCGCAGGCGAAGGGCTCGTGGTAGCGCTCGGCGCGCTTGAACTCCTCGGTGAGGCGGGTGTTGAGGTAGCGGTAGTTGTAGAGACCGGTGAGCTCGTCGTGGATGGACAGCTTCTCCAGACGGGCGCGCTGCGAGGCCACGTGGTCGTGCAGGCGCTTGATGCGCAGCATGGCGTTGACCCGGGCGATGAGCTCGGCCTCGTCGAAGGGCTTGCACACGTAGTCGTCGGCGCCGATCTTCAGGCCCTCCACCCGGCTCTGGGTGTCGGTCTTCACCGTGACCAGGATGACCGGCAGGAAGCCGTCCGAGGTCATCCCCTTGAGGATGCGGCACGCCTCGTGGCCTCCGAGGCGCGGCATCACCACGTCGAGCAGCACCAGATCGATGCCGCCTTGCGCCACGCGCTCCAGCGCCTCCTGCCCGTCGCCGACCTCGTGCACCTGGTGCCCGGCCTTGCGCAGGATGTTGGAGAGCATGTGCATCGCGATGCGGTCGTCGTCGGCGACCAGCACGCTCGCGCCCCGCACCTCCTCGACCTGCGAGGGGGTGAGGCGGGTCCGGGGACGGTCGTCGCTCGGCGGCACGATGGTTCATCCTCGCGCGCCGAGGGGTGCGCCGGCAACCTCTCGTGAGGTGCAAGGCGCCGCGAGCCGAGCGCGGAGAGGCCGGCCCGTGCACGGCGGTGATTCCTGCTCGGCCGGGGGCGCGGGACGCGGCCACCCCGAGGTAGGGCGGACGCTGGGTGTCGGGTCAGGGCGGGGCCAGGTCGACGCCGAGCCAGACGTCGACGCCGTC
>JBBJMR010000189.1:0-17162 GCA_037720395.1 Polyangiaceae bacterium | reverse complement strand
CGTCGCTCGCTGCCACGCGCTCGATGGTCGAGTACGCGCGCAACATGGCGGGGGCTCCGCCGACCAGGGGACCGAAGCGGGTCGCCTCGCTCGAGCGCGCCTCGACGCTCGTCAAGCCCTGCGCCAAGGCGCGCTCGACCTTGTCCTTGAGGACATCGGCGTCGAAGGGCTTGGTGACGTAGTCGAACGCGCCGCCCTGCATGGCGTGCACCGCCGTGGCCACCGTGGCGTACGCGGTCATGAGGATGAACGGCACGTCCTGCCAGCGTGCCCGGATGGCGTGCAACAGCTCCAGTCCATCCCCGTCCGTCATCCGGAGGTCACAGAGAACCGTGTGCACCTGTTCCCTCTCCAGCACCGCCAGCGCCGTTCCAACACCGCGGGCGGTCACCACGCGCGCTGATCCGCGCAGCACCTTGCTCAGCAGGCTGAGCATGTTCGGCTTGTCGTCGACGACGAGCAGCGTCGGCTTCACGGCCGCGCCTCCACCAGGGAGCCGGGGAGTCGCACCACGAACCGCGAGCCGCCGCCAGGTCTCGGTTCGGCGGCGATGGTTCCACCGTGCGCGCTGATCAGGCCGTAGCACACCGCCAGGCCGAGCCCGCTGCCATCCCGGCGGGTGGTGAAGAACGGCTCGAACAGCCTGTCCCGCGCATCGTCGGAGATGCCACAGCCGCGATCGAGCACCTCGATCCGATAGCCATCTTCCTCGCAGGAACCGCGCACCAGCACCGGGTCGCCTGCGGAGGCATCGCGCGCGTTCTGGATGAGATTCACCACCACCTGCCGCAGCCGGATGGGATCGACGGACAGTGTTGCGCTCTCTGCCTCGACCTGCACGGCGGCGCGCTCCTCGCCGTGGAGTGGCTCCGCGTCAGACCGCACCGCGGCATCGCGCAACAGGGTGGCCGCGTCGGTGGGTGCTCGTTCCATCACCGGGGACCGCGCGTAGACCAGGAGATCCTGGGCGATGCGCTGGCAAGCCGACGCTTCTTCATCGAGGATGGCCAGCTCGCCGCGCAGGCCGGGAAGGGCGGCCTCCTCGTGCATCGTCTTCACGTACCCGCGAATCACCGCGATGGGATTGTTGATCTCGTGCGCCACGCCAGCCGCCACGCGGCCGATGGCCGCCAGCCGCTCGGAAGCGACCTGGTCCGCCTCCGCCGCACGGAGCGCGTCGAGCATGCGGTTGACCGCGTCGCCGACCACGGCCAGCTCCGCCGCCGCGAGACTCGGCACGCGCGCCGAGCGATTGCCGCCCTCGACGTCTCGCGCCACGCGGACGAGGTGATCGAGCGGGGAGGCCAGCGACCGCCACAAGCTCCGCCCCAGCGCCGGCGCCAGCAAGATCGCGCCACAGCCCAGGACCAGCGCAGCGAGCAGCACGGCGCGGATGAGCCGTTCGGCGTCCTGTTCCGCCGCGGTTGCACGCTGGTCGAAGTGCACCGCCAGCGCGTCGGCGCGGCGGGTCATCTCGTCCACCAGCGCGTTGGCGCGCTCGTGCGCGCGGGCCACGTCGGACCACCGCTCTGCATCGATGGCGGTGAGGATCTCGCGCGCGAACACGTCGCGCAGCTCGCCGCTGGCGCCACGGATGGCGTCCAGCTCGTCGGCGGCCTCCTGGCCAGCGACGTCCTGCCGCAAGTGCCGCAGCTCACTGTCCAGGTGGAGCACCCACTCGTCGTGATGCCCCACGTGCGATCGATCGCGCAGGATGATCGTGTGGGCCTCGTGGATGTATTGCTCGCGAACGATGACGCTCAGGAGCGCGGCACGTCGGGACGCGAGCTCCATGGTGTGGGCCTTGCTCATGGCGGAGCGCGCCACCAGCGCTGTGACCAGCATGCCGACCGCGCCGGCCAGCGCCAGCGATACCAGCAGGCTGACCAGGACCAGCAACCGGCGCCGGAGGATGTACGGTCGCACCACGCCAGCTTACTCGCAGGTCACGCGGTCGCTGCCCGGTGGTCAGTGCGCGTGCCCGCTCGGCCCGTGCGGCTGGTGCGGCTTCGGCTCGGGTGGGGCGGCCGGCTTCGAGCTCCCAGCGGTGATCGCGGCGGTGCCGCCCTTGGGCACCACCAGCGTCATTCGCAACGGTTGCCCCCGCGCGGTCAGCTGCCATGTGTACTCGCGTGGCACCGTGGGCGCCGGCCCCTTCGTGACCAGCGTGCCCTGGCCCTCGCCGGAGAGCGTCAGCCGTTGGGCGTCACCAGCGGCCTTGGCCCCGCCGGTGCGCACTTCGACGAACCCGCCGAGCTCGGCGACAGGCACAGGGTCACGCACGGCATCGCTGACCCAGAGGGTGATGCGGCCATCGGCGGCCACCACGATCTCCACGTGGTAGTCGCCTTCCATCGTCAGGACACCGCCGTGTCGCGGATCGTGGTCGGCATGTGCTGCGGTCACGCTCGCATCGATGGGCTGCTTCGACGGCTCGCTCGTCGGACCCGCCACGACGACGCGCCCCTTCACCATGCCCATGCCGCATTGGAAGCCGAGCTCACCGGTGGAGGGGGCCGACACCGCCACGTCGACGGCCTCTCCCATGGGCAGCGGCCGCTCGATCTTCGCGGCCGGCACGGCGATGGAGCTCAGGCACCCGCTGGTCGCGGTCCTGGTGAAGCGGAGGAGCAGCGCCTCGCCGGGCTTTGCGTCGACAGACGCGGGAAGGAAGCCGGCCTCCGTGGCCACGATGTCGACCACGCGCGCGGGTGCAACCGAGGTCGCGGAGCCCTGGGCCAGGGCGGGGGCCTGCTCGCCGGGCGCGGCATCGCGCTCGCTCCTGCAGCCGGCCGCAGCCAGCCAGCACACCACCAGAAAGACGCTCCACGGCGGATGTCGCGTCAACCACGTCACGCGCAGAGACTGTGCAGGGGGAACGGCACGGTCAAGCACCGGCCTTGTAACCTTTCGAGTCACCTGCCTGCCGGAATCCTCCGCTGAGCTGCGTCCATTTGCCCGGGTCCCCGTCTTCGCAGACAGGAGGTCACGAACATGGATGATCAGACCAAGGAACAGGTCCGCGCTGCGGTGCGTGAACAGTACGGAAATGTGGCGCGGTCGGGTTGCGCCCCGTCCTGCTGTGGTCCTGGCGCCGGCGCCAGCCTCGCGCGGGTCCAGCGCCGACGACCTGGCGTCGGTGCCCGAGGGCGCCAACATGGGCCTGGGCTGCGGCAACCCGCAAGCCATCGCCGCTCTCCGCGCCGGTGAGACCGTCCTCGACCTCGGGGCCGGCGGCGGTTTCGACTGCTTCCTGGCGGCCAGGCAGGTCGGCGCAGGCGGTCGCGTCATCGGCGTGGACATGACCGCCGACATGGTGGCCAAGGCGCGCGCCAACGCCGTGAAGGTTGGCGCCACCAACGTGGACTTCCGGCTGGGCGAGATCGAGCACTTGCCGGTTGCAGACCGCACCGTGGACGTCATCCTCTCCAACTGCGTGATCAACCTCAGCCCGGACAAGGCCGCGGTCTTCGCCGACGCGTTCCGTGTCCTCAAGCCGGGCGGCCGCCTGGCCATCTCCGACGTGGTGGCGCTCCAACCGCTGCCGGAAGCGCTTTGCCGGGACGTGGCCGCGCTCACCGGGTGCGTGGCCGGCGCCGCCAGCATCGACGACGTTCGCGGCATGCTCCGGGACGCCGGCTTCGAGGACATCGAGGTCAGCGTGAAGCCGGAGACCCGCGACGCCATCCGCGCCTGGATGCCGGGCTCCGGCATCGAGGAGTACGTCACCTCGGCGACCATTCAGGCCACCCGGCCCACCCAGGCCACCGCCTGCTGTGCGCCGGCTTGCTGCGCGCCGGGTGCCTCGGCAGGCGCGAGGTCTCCTGGCGGAGCCTCGACAGGAGCGAGGTCTCCCGGCGGAGCCTCGGCGTGATCGAGCCCGCGGCGTGCGGTGCCTGGCGAGACCTGGAAGCCAGGCTCAGGCCATTCATCGCGCGCCGCGTGCGCGCGGCCGTCGACGTCGACGACGTGGTGCAGGACGTGTTTCTGCGCATGCAGCGCGGTCTGCCCGCGCTGCGCGACAGCGAGCGCTTCGGGCCCTGGGTCTACCAGGTCGCACGGAGCGCCATCGCCGAGCACCAGCGCGTGGCGCAGCGGCACCCCCTGCCGCCGACGGGCAGCACCGAGGACATCGCCGCCGCCGACGATGAAGAGGTCGAGCTCGACCTGGGCTACATCGCCTACTTCATCGCCGCACTCCCGTCGCCGTACCGCGAGGCGCTGACCCTGACGGAGCTCGAAGGGCTCAGCCAGCAGGAGGCGGCCGACATGGCGGGTGTCTCCCTGTCCGGCATGAAGTCCCGCGTCCAGCGAGGCCGCCAGCAGCTGCGTCGGGCGCTGGAGGATTGCTGCCACTTCGCGCTCGACGTGCGGGGCAGGGTGGTGGCGTGCGAGCCGCGCCCGGACGGCAAGCTGCCCGAGGGCTGCTGCGTCCCGCGCGACCCGACGCCGACGCGGGCGGAGTGAAGGCAGTCGGCGAGGCGTGACGAGGCCGCGCAACCGCGGACCTTCTCGGGACCAGTCGACGCGACGACCGGTCGAACCTACCGTCGGTACATGACGCCTCCGCTGCCTCTTCGCGTCGAGCCCGCGGTCGCCAGCGACCTGGCTGCGGTGCGGCGACTGCTCGACTTCGCCGAGCTCCCCGACGCTGGCGTGGAGACCGCCTTTCCGGATGGCTACTGCGTCGCGCGCGACGGCGACACCCTCGTCGCGGTCGCCGGCCTGGAGGCGCACGGTCGCGTCGGCTTGCTGCGGTCGGTGGCCGTGACGCGGACCCACCGTGGGCACGCGCTCGCCCGCCGCCTCGTCGACGACCGCATGGCGCACGCGCGTGCCCTCGGCCTGCAAGCCGTCTACCTCCTGACCGCCCGGGCTGGCGACTACTTCCGCCGTCTCGGCTTCTGCGACGCCACGCGCGCCGAGGCGCCCGCCGATCTGCGCAGGTCCCTGGAGTTCTCCAGCCTCTGCCCCGCATCGCCGACGTGCCTGGCGAAGATCGTCCGCTAGGGGGCCGGCTGGCGACGCACACCGCCCGACGCTCGCGGCAGGCGCATGGAGATCACGCCTGCTGCCAGCGCGAAGGCGATGGACCCACCGAGACAGCCGAGCACGCCGCCGATCTGGAACAGCAATCCGGAGAGCAAGGTGCCAACGAGCCGCCCCCCGGCATTGGCCATGTAATAGAAGCCCACGTTCATCGCCACCTTGTCTCCGTCCGAGTAGTCGAGGATGAGGTACGAGTGCACCGAGGAGGCGATGGCGAAGACCACGCCGAAGACCGACAGCCCGACGAGGATGACCAGCTGCGGTGCGCGGCCGGCGAAGAGCCCCAGCGCCACCGCGGCGGTGACCGCGGCCAGCAGGAACGACAGCACCTCTGCAGCGCGACCCTCCGGCGCGCCGCCTCTGGTGAAGCGGCGCAACAGTGCCGGGGTGGCGGCCTGCACGGCGCCGTAACCGATGATCCACAGCGCCAGGAACGCCCCCACGCCGGTGAAGCTCCACCCCAGCTCGGCGGCTAGGAAGACCGGCACGCCCACCACGAACCAGATGTCGCGCGCCCCGAACAGGAAGAAGCGCGCCGCCGAGAGCACGTTCACTGCGGGCGCCTTGGAGAAGAGGCCTCGGAACGCGGCCTTGACCTTTGCCTTGCCGAGTTCGCCGGGGACCAGCGCCGCCGCCAGCGCCAGCACCACCGCCAGGCCGCCGGCCATGGCGTACAGCGCGCCGACGTACCCGAGCCGTGCCAGCAGCAGCCCGCCGAGGAAGAACCCCACGCCCTTGAGCGCGTTCTTGGAGCCGGTCAGCGCCGCCACCCACTTGAAGAGCGACGAGTGCGCCCCCTCCGGCACGAGCACCTTGAGGCTGCTCTTGGCGCTCATCTTGGTCAGGTCCTTGGCGATGCCGGACAGTGACTGCGTCCCCATCACGTAGACCACGGAGACGAGCTTGCTCCAGCCCGGGGCCACCGCGGCGAGCATGAGCAGCGCAACCACCTGCAACAGCAGCCCGCCCAGCAGGGTCACACGCAGCCCGGTGACCGAGGCCAGCCAACCGCCGAGGAGGTTGGTGACCACGCCGAACAGCTCGTAGAACACGAACAGGAACGCGAGCTCCAGCGGCGAGAAGCCGAGATCGTGGAAGTGGAGCAGCACCAGCATGCGCAGCGCCCCATCGGTCAACGTGAACGCCCAGTAGGCGATGGTGACCAGGATGTAGTTGCGCACCGGGCGCGCCGATCAGGCCAGGCTCGGCGCGACGTGATGCAACAGATCGATCATGCGGTGCACGTATCCGATCTCGTTGTCGTACCAGGCCAGGATCTTCACGCTCGTTCCGTCGACGACCATTGTCGACTGCGCGTCCACGATGGCCGAGCGCGTGTCGCCCTTGAAGTCGACGGAGACCAGCGGCCGCTCCTCGTAGCCGAGGATGCCGTGCAGGGGACCGGAGGCAGCGGCCGCCGCCAGCAGGCCATTCACCTCCTCGACGGTCGTTGGCCGGGCGACCTCGAAGACGCAATCGGTGAGCGAGGCGTTGAGCAGCGGCACGCGCACGGCGATGCCGCTCAGCTTGCCCAGGAGCTCGGGGTAGATGAGCCCGATGGCGGTGGCCGATCCGGTGCTGGTGGGGATGAGCGAGAGGCTGCTGGCGCGGGCGCGGCGCAGGTCCTTGTGCGGGGCGTCGACGACGGTCTGCGTGTTGGTGATGTCGTGGATGGTGGTGATGATCCCGTGTCGGATGCCGAGCCCGCGGTGGATGACCTCGACCACCGGCGCCAGGCAGTTGGTGGTGCACGAGGCGGCGGTGAGCAGCCGGTGCCGCGCCGGCTCGTAGAGGTGCTGGTTGACGCCGAAGACCACGTTCAGCGCGCCCTCCTTCACCGGCGCGGCCACGATCACCTTCTTCACGCCCCGTGTGAAGTACGGCTCGAGCTGGTCCGTCGTGCGAAACCTCCCCGAGCACTCGAGCACCACGTCGACGGCGGAGGCGTCCCAGGGGACGTCGCCCGGCTTGCCGTGCTCGCTGAAGGTGAGGCTGCGTCCTCCGACCCGGAGCGCGCCGTCGGTCGCGGAGATGGCCTCACCCCACCGTCCGTGCACCGAGTCGAACTCCAGGAGATGCGCAGCGCAAGCGCTGCCGCCCGTCAGCTCGTTCACGTGCACGAAGCCGAGCTCGGGCGAGCTCCAGCCGGCGCGGAGCGCCAGGCGCCCCATGCGCCCGAAGCCATTGATGCCGACGCGGATCATGGCCGCGCCTTGTCCGAGTTCGAGGGTTGGTTACCCATGCTCCTCCCAACTTCGATGAATCTCGAGACCCACGAGAGTCAGCAGCACTCGTCCTGGCTGCCCCGCTTGCAGCAGTCCTCCCACACGTAGTCGGTGAGCCCGCGCAGCGAGACGTAGTCTGCAGAGTAGTAGTGGTAGGTGCCTTCGGATCGGCTGGTCACCAGCCCTGCATTCACGAGCCGCTTGAGGTGGTGGCTGAGCGTGGACGCCGGCAGATCGACGTGCGCCTGGATGTCGCCCGCCGAAGCGCCCTCGCGGCCCGCCTGGACGACGAAGCGCACCGCGCGCAGGCGTACCGGGTGGCCGAGCGCGCCCAGCTGCTCGGCGTGACGCTCCAGCTTGGTGGGCACGCGGCTACTTCTACTATTTTGGAACCAACGATGCAAGCCGGCCGGCGCAAGCAGCGTTCGGGCCCGGCGTGACGAATGCCACGAGCTGGCCGAGAGCGCTGCGAGCGAAGACGAGTGCGCGGACGGCGAGGACGGCTGCTTGAATGTCCGCAGCTAGACGCGTGGGCCGCGCCGGGTGGAGTCCCCGCCGGGTAAGCGTCCGCCGGCGCTTTGGCGAAGCGCCTCAATGGCGATCATCGGCCGCGGGCAGCAGCCGCCACGCGTCACCGTCCTGCACGAGGTCGCATTCGTCCTCCCGTTCGGCGCCGGCATCGCGCCCGAGCGCCCCGATTGCGGCAAGGGAGCGCGCCCCTTCAGTCACCACCCAGCGGTACCGGTAGCGCGCCCGCGCCTTGCCGGGTGCGGTGAGTGTGACCGCGCCGACGCCGATCAGCTCCCACGTCGCGGCGTGGACACGGTGGGTGATGGTGCCGCCTTCGTCGCTCCGCTCGGCGCCAGCGACTCGGTCCATGCCCAGCTTGGTGAGCTCGAGCACGGTGCGGCCGTCGGCGCAGCGCGCTTCGGCCCAGCCCGCCTGGGCGATCTTCAGCAGCGACGCACACTTCTGCGACGCCTCTGCACACGTGCCGCACCGCGCGGGTAGCAGGCCGCTGATCAGCCAGTGGAAGTAGCGTCCTCCCTGCTGGCTCGCCTCGGACGCGCGCAGCTGTGCGGCGACCTCGGCGTTCGACGGTACCGCGGGAGAGCAGGCACCGAGCATGCTCGCGATTACCATCGTCACCGCCTGCTTGGACATCTACTACGCAGCGTAGTACAGGAGCTCCCGACGCGGCTACGGTCGGCCCACCATCCGGCCACGCTCCGGCAGGCGCCATTTCCGCCTCATTCGCGACGTCCGACCGCGCTGTCTCCGACCCTCGCCTCGAGACAGAAGGTGTCGTGCAAGCGCGGGTCGAAGAGCTCGGGCGGAGTCGCCCGACGATCGGCGCGGACGGCACCCCGATGCACCTGACATACTATGGAGGTGCTGGCTCGACCCCATCTCTCGATCAGCGGCCCACGGAGGAGTCGTATGCCGAATCCCGATCCGGCGTTGCTCGTCGATGTCGTCGCACCGAAGGTGCTCGAAGCGCTGAAGCTGGCCTCCGCAGCCCTGGCCGCCGCGAACGTGCGGCATGTCGTCGTCGGTGGGCTTGCGGTCGGAGCCAATGGATACCCACGCGCGACCAAGGATGTGGACTTCCTCGTCGGCGCCGAAGCCTTCCATCACCATGCCAGCGGTCTCGTGACGATGCGCCCCGAGATCCCGTTCCAGGTCAACGGAGTGGCCGTGGACTTGCTGACTCCTGAAGCGGGTGAGGACTTTCTCGAGGCGACGCTCGCCGCTGCCCCGGGAACGATGATGGAAGCGGCTCCGCTCGTCTACATGAAGCTCAAGTCACCACGTCGCAAGGACCACGCGGACGTGGTCGAGATGATCAAGGGCGGGATCGACGCAAAGCGATGTCGCGAGTTCCTCGCCGCTCACGCTCCCGCATTCGTGGCAGCGTTCGACGAGAGCGTCGCGCAGGCCGAGGACGAACAGGATTGATGGCTCGAACCAGCCTGGACATCTACTACGCAGCGTAGTAGATCGACTGCCGATGCGGCTACCTCTTCCCCCAGCCCTGGGCGAGCTGGAGACGGCCGCCCTCTGCGCGCTCTGGGACAGCGCCGAGCCCCTCTCGGTGAGAGAGGTTCTGGAGCGCGTGAAGCGCCGTCCCGGCCTGGCCTACACCACCGTGCTCACCGTGCTCGACCGGCTTCACGACAAGCGGCTGGTGGCGCGCGAGAAGCACGGCAAGGCCTTCGTCTACTGGCCGCGTGTCTCCCGGCAGGGCTGGCTCGGCGGTCGGGCCGCGCACGTCCTCACCGAGGCGCGCGGGCCCGTCGATCGCGAGGTGCTCCTCGCCTTCCTCGACTCGGCGCAGAGCGCGGACCCCGAGCTGCTCGACCGCCTCTCGGCGCTCATCGAGGAGCGCCGCAGGGAGAGGGAGAAGTGACCAGTGTGTTGCTCTCCGTGGTGGCGGTGGCGCTGGTCGTCGCCTGGCTCACCGTCGCCATCCTCACTTCCACGGCAGCGATGGCCTCCGTGCTTGGGCGCCAGCGCTTCGCTTCCCCGGCGCTGGCCTCGGCCTTCGTCCTGGCGCCGGCGATGCTGGCGCTGGCGGCGATGATCGCCATCCTCGCGGCGGACCCGTTCGCGAGCTGCCACTGCCTGGCGCACGGCCTCCACCACCCCCACCTCTGCCTGCATCACCCGGCGACGGCCGCGTCGCTGGTCACCCCGGCGGCCTCCCTGCTCGTCGCCTGGGCGCTGCTGGCGGCGCCGGGGATGCTGCGCGTCGTGCGCGAGACGGTGAGAGGCGAGCGTTGGGCGCGCGCGCTTGCCCGCGAGCCCAGCCACGGGTTCGATGGCATCCCGCTGCGCCTCGTCGACGCCGCCGGGCTCGGGGCCTTCACCATCGGCGTGCTCCGCCCGATGGTCGTCGTCGACCGCACCCTGTGGTCGCGCCTCTCCGCCACCGAGCGGAGGGCCGTGGTCCACCACGAGGCGGCACACGTGGCGCGACGTGATGCGCTCACCCTTGCCGTGCTCCGTTTCCTCGGCGCGGCCACCTTCGGACCCTGGTGGCGACGCTGGGTCGACGCCTGGCGCGTGGCCTCCGAGCTGCGTTGCGATCGCCACGCGGCGGCGGTGATCGGCGACGGCAGCCTGGTCGCGCAGACGCTGGTCGCTGTGGAGCGCCTGCGCCGCGGCGTGGCGCCGATGGCCGCGCCGGGCACCCTCTCCGTCGCGGCAGGCGCCGACCTCGAGCGGCGTGTTCTCGCCCTGCTCGACGACGACACCGGGGCGTCTGCGCGCCCCGAACGATCGAGTGACCTGCGAGCGCCGGCGCTGGCGCTGGCGGTCTTGCTCGGCGCAGCGCTGCTCTGGCCCGGGAGCTCGTTCCACCACGTGGTGGAGACGGTGCTCGGCATGTTCATCCATCATTGACGCGCCTGCGGGCGCCCGCGCGGTTGCCAAAATGACCAAGTCATGGATCTGCCTGCTGGCGGCGGGATGCGCGCTTGCGCCGTATGCGGCGCTGGCGGCCGACACGATCGACGAGCGCGAGGCGACGCGCCGTGTATGCGCTTCCGGCCCGGACGAGGCGGCGGCGCGCGCCCAGCGCCTGCGCGCCGAGGCCGAGGCCACCGCCGCCGCCGTCCTGCCCAATCCGTCGCTGGTCATCCAGCACCAGCAGACGCTGAGCGGTCCCACCGAGCGCGAGACGGTCATCGGCCTCTCGGCACCGCTCGGGATCGGGGGTCGCCGCTTCCTGCTCCAGGACGCGGCGGCCGCGCGGCGCCTGCAGGCGCTGGCCGATGCGCGGGCCACCACCTTCCAGGCCGCGCTCGCCTTCCGCGAGGCGTTCGCGGTGGCGTCGCTCGACGCCGCCCGCGTCGAGATCATGGCCGCGCAGCAGGCAGCCCTCGAGGCGCTGACCGCGGCGATGCGCGGCCTGACCCGGGGCGGGGAGGCCGCCGGATACGACCTGCTCCGTCAGGAGACGCAGGCGCGCTTGCACCTCGGCGCCCTGCAGTCGGCGCGCGGTCGGGCTGCGAGCTCGCGGGCGCTTCTGCGCGCCTGGACCGGCACGGAGGTGAAGCTCGCCACCGGCGCGGGTATCGCAGGTGCTCCGAGCGCGCTCGAGGCGTCGCCTCCCCGGCGCGTCGCGCCAGAGCTCGAGAGCCTGGAGGCCGGAGCCCGCGCGGGCGCGCTGGAGGCCAGGGCGGCGCGGCGCCGCTGGGTGCCGGACCTCGAGCTCTTCGCCGGGTATCGCGCGGTGGCCGCGGGCAGCGAGAGTGGTCACGGCATCTCGCTCGGTGTCACCCTCCCGCTGACCTTCTTCGATCACGGCCAGGGTGAGGCGGCGCGCGCCGAGGCGGACCAGCAGCTCGCCGCGGCCGGCGCCGCGCGCGTGCGCCGCGGCAACCAGGCGCTGCTCGGGGCGGCACGCGCGCGCATCGTGTTGCTCCAGCAGAGCACGCGGGACGCGGACCAGGCGGCGGCCGACGCGGGGACGCTGCGCGACCAGGCCGGCGCCCTCTACCGCGCCGGCGAGGCGACGGTCATCGAGGTGCTCGACGCCTACCGCGTCGCCGAGGAGGCACAGCTGGCCCGCGTCGACCTCGCCGAGGAGACGGCCATGGCGCGGCTCGCCGCCATGCGCGCCAGCGGCACGCTCTTCGACGCCCCGCTGGACCGAGCCTGCGCCGGCGGCGATGGAGGTGCGCGATGACCGCTGCCCTGGCGCGCTGGTGCCGGCTCCTCGCCGTGACCGTGACCGTCCCCGCAGGCTGCGCGCGCGAGCACGGGCACTCCCACGCGGACGACCACGGCGAGGCGGCGCACGCAGCCGAGGAGGCCCCGGCCGCGGTGGCCATCACCCGCTGGACGCCGCGCTACGAGCTCTTCGTCGAGCTTCCTCCGCCGAGCCCCGGCAAGCCGGTGCCGTACCACGCCCACGTCACCCGCCTCGCCGACTTCCAGGCCGTGACCGAAGGGACCTTCGTGGTGCGCTTCCGGACGCCTGCCGGCGTGGCGGCGGAGGCGACGCAGAGCGGCGTCAAGCGCCCGGGGATCTTCGTCTTCGAAAGCCCGGCGCCCGCGGCCGGCACCTACGCGCTGGAGATGGCCTACACGCACGGCGGTGAGACCGATGTCTTCGATTGCGGCGCCATCACCGTCGCCGATGCCGCGCCGCCCGCCGAGGAGGCCTCCGTCGCGGCCATCACCTTCCTCAAGGAGTCGCAGTGGAAGATCCCCTTCGGCACGGCGTGGGCCGAGCCGCGGCCTCTCGCCAGGGAGCTGGAGCTGCCGGCCACGGTGGAGCCGGCGAGCTCGGATCAGCTCACCGTCGGCGCCCCCACCGGCGGCCGCTTCTTCCACAACCCCAAGCTCGCCCTCGCCGAGGGCCTGCGCATCGCCAAGGGCGACGTGGTGGGCACCATCGCGCCCACCGTGGCCGGCGACGACTTCAGCCGGCTCCAGTCGGGCGCGGAAGAGGCGCGCATCGCCAAGGAGCAGACCGCCCGCGAGATAGCGCGCATCGAGCCGCTGGTGAAGCAGGGGCTCCTGCCCGACAAACGCCTGATCGAGCTGCAGAACGAGCTCGACGCGCAGACCGCCCGCGCCGCCTCGGCGGCCGGCCGGCTCGGGCGGGTGACGGCGCCCGGGGGCGAGGGCGGGATCCCCATCAAGTCCAGCCTGGCGGGCGTGGTGTCGCGCGTGCTCGTGCCCAACGGCGAGCCGGTCGAGGCGGGCGCAGCCCTGGTGCGCATCGCCGGCAGCGATCACCTCTGGCTGCGCACGCGCTTCGTGGCCAAGCCTGCCGCGGCGCTCAGCGACGCCGTGCCCATCGGCGCGCGCCTGTCCGACGGCGGGCGCGTCGATCTCACCGCCATGGGGGCCAAGTTCCTCTCGCCCCTGCCCATCGTCGACGGCGAGTCGCGGGTGGCAACCTGGATCGTCGACGTGCTGCCGGCGGCAGGCGCGGCCACCGCGCTGCGCGCCGGCGCCAGCGTGGTCCTGCGCGTACGCGTCGGCGCGCCGCAGACGCTCCTCGCCGTGCCCGCGGAGGCGGTGACCGAGATCAACACCCGGCCCTACGTGTTCGTGCAGCTCGACGGGGAGCACTTCGACAAGCGCGCCGTCGTCGTCGGCCAGCGCGACGGGGACTGGGTGCACCTGGTCTCCGGCGTGAAGGCCGGCGAGCGCGTGGTGAGCCGCGGCGGCTTCGACATCCACCTGGCGAGCTTGATGGGCACCATCGAGTCGCACCGTCACCGAGGAGGCCGGCGTGTTCGACACCATCATCCGCGCTTCCTCCGCCATCCCTGGTTGGTGGTCGCCGCCGCGCTGGTGCTCGTCGGCGTCGGGCTCTTCGAGACGGCGCGCATGCCGCTCGACGTGCTGCCCGAGCTCTCCGCACCGTCGGTGACGGTGGTCACCGAGGCCAACGGCCTCGCGCCCGAGGAGGTGGAGAAGCTGGTCACCGTGCCCCTGGAGCAGGCGCTCAACGGTGCCAGCGGCCTGCGCCGCATCCGCTCCTCGTCGGCCATCGGTATCTCGCTCATCTGGGTGGAGTTCGAGTGGGACGCCGATCCCAGGGTGGCGCGGCAGGTGGTGGCCGAGAAGCTGACCAGCGTTCGTGGCGCGCTGCCGGCGGATGTCGAGCCGACCATGGCGCCGGCCTCCTCGATCATGGGCGAGATCATGTTCGTCGGGCTCACCGGCGACGACGGAGTCTCCGCGGCGGAGCTGCGAGATGTCGCGGAGTGGGTGGTGCGGCGCCGCCTCCTCGGCGTGCCCGGCATCGCCCAGGTCGTGCCCATCGGCGGCGACGTGAAGCAGGTGGAGATCGTCCTCTCCCCCGAGCGCCTCATGCAGAACCGCGTGGGCGTCGAGGAGGTGCTGGCCACCCTGGCCGAGGTCTCCGAGAGCACCCCGGGCGGCTTCCACGTGGCGGGCCAGCAGGAGTACCTCATCCGCGGCGTCGGCCGGCTGGCCTCGCTCGAGGAGCTGGGCCGCACCGTGGTGCGCCACCGGCAGGGCGTGGCCACGCTGCTCGAGGACGTGGCCGACCTCCGCTACGGCCAGGCCATCCGCCGCGGCGCGGCCGCGCTCGACGGCAAGCCGGCGGTGGTCATGAAGATCCAGAAGCAGCCCCAGGCCAACACCCTGGAGCTGACCGGCCGCCTCGACGCGGCGCTCGATGGTCTCGCCGGCGCGCTTCCTCCCGGGATGTCGCTCTACCGCAAGGGCTTCCGCCAGGCGGACTTCATCCGCGTGGCGCTGGACAACGTGATGACCGTGCTTCGCGACGGCGCCATCCTGGTGGTCATCGTCCTGGCGCTCTTCCTGATGAGCTGGCGCACCACGCTCATCTCGTTGCTCGCGCTGCCGCTCTCGCTGCTGGCGGGCCTGCTGGTGTTGAGGCACACCGGCGCCTCGATCAACACCATGACGCTCGGCGGCTTCGCCATCGCCATCGGGGAGCTGGTGGACGACGCCATCATCGACGTCGAGAACGTGTACCGTCGCCTGCGCGAGAACGCCCTGCGGCCCGAGCCCGAGCGCCGCCCGGCCTTCGACGTGGTTTGCGACGCCTCGCGCGAGATCCGCAGCTCGGTGGTCTACGCCACGGCCATCATCCTCCTCGTCTTCGCGCCGCTGTTCTTCCTGAGCGGCATCGAGGGCCGGTTGCTGCGGCCGCTGGGCATCGCCTACGTCACCAGCATCGGCGCGTCCCTGATCGTGGCGTTGACCATCACTCCGGTGCTCTGCCTGCTCCTGCTCGGTCGCAACACGGCCGGTCGGGCGCCGGAGCGCGACGGCTTGCTGGCCAGGCACCTGAAGGGCTGGTACCGGCCCCTCGTCCGCGCCACCATGCGCGTGCCGATCCCCGTCGCCATCGCGTCCATCGTCGGCGCGGCCGGCGCCATCGCCGCGCTGGCCTCGTTCGGGCGCTCCTTCCTCCCCGAGTTCAACGAGGGCTCGTTGAACATCGCCGCCGCCACCGCGCCGGGCACCTCTCTTTCGACATCGGATCGCATCGTCAGCCGCCTGGAGCGCTTCCTCGTCGAGCACCGCGCCGTCACCTCGGTCATCCGCAGCACGGGCCGCGCGGAGCGGGACGAGCACGCCATGGACGTCAATTTCTCCGAGCTCGAGGTGGGCCTGAAGCTCGACAAGGGGGAGCGTGAGGCGGTCATCGCCGAGATCCGCGAGCAGGCCAGCTCCATCCCCGGGCTCACCGTCACGGTCGGGCAGCCGATCAGCCACCGCATCGAGCACCTGGTCAGCGGCGTGCGCGCCAGCCTGGCGGTGAAGATCTTCGGCAACGACCTGGACCAGCTGCGCACCCTCGCCAGGCAGAGCGAGGCGGCGATGAAGTCCATCCCCGGCCTGGTGGACATCGGCGTCGAGCAGCAGACGGAGATCCCGCAGCTGGTCATCCGCCCGAAGCCCACGGAGCTGGCGGCCTTCGGGCAGACGCCCGGGCAGCTGGCGCGCTTCGTCGAGATGGCCTTCGTCGGCCGGACGGTATCGACGTGGTGGGAGGAGGAGCGCGTCTACAACGTGGTGGCCAAGCTCCCCGACGCCTACCGCGAGGACCTCGAGCTGCTCGCCACCACCCCGCTCGATGTCGGCGGCCAACGGTTCACCGAGCTGTCGGCGGTGGCGCAGCTCCAGAGGACGACCGGTCCCAACCTGGTGAACCGCGAGAACCTGCAGCGGCGCATCGTGATCACCGCCAACATCGCCGACCGCGACCTGCGCGGCGCCGCCGAGGAGGTGCGGGCCACGCTGGTCGAGACGGTGCCCATGCCGGCCGGCTACCACCTCGAGCTGGGCGGCGAGTTCGAGAGCGAGGCCGCGGCGAGCCGGACCATCCTCGGCCTGTCCCTCGTCGCCCTGCTGGGCATGGCCGCGCTGCTCTTCCTGGCGTTCGGCTCGGCGCGCGACGCGCTGCTGGTCATGTTCAACCTGCCGCTGGCGCTGGTGGGCGGCACCGCGGCGGTGTGGCTGAGCGGCGGGGACCTGAACGTCGCCTCCCTGGTCGGCTTCATCACCCTCTTCGGCATCGCCACCCGCAACGGCATCATGATGGTCACCCACTTCCGCCACCTGATGGTGGTCGAGGGGCTCGCCTTGGCGGAGGCGGTGCTCCAGGGCAGCGTCGATCGCCTGGTGCCCATCCTGATGACCGCGCTCACCGCGGCGCTGGCGCTGGTGCCCATCGTCCTCGCCGCCGGCGAGCCGGGCAACGAGATCCAGGCGCCGATGGCGGCGGTCATCCTCGGTGGGCTGCTGAGCTCGACGCTGCTCAACCTGCTGGTGGTGCCGCCCTTGTTCGCGCGCTTCGCGGTGCCGTCGCCCGCGCCGGCGGCCGCCGCTCCCACCGGGCACGTCGACGTGGTCGCTGCGGGGACGTAGCGGCCATGCAACCGGACGCCTCCGGGGAACCAGGCCTCCTCCGCAATCGGCGCTTCGTGCTGCTCTTCGGGGCACAGATCGTCAGCCTCTTCGGGAGCGGCGTGACCACCGTGGCCCTGGCGCTGCTGGCGGCGGAGCTCGCCGGCCCCGCACGAGCGCCCGCGGTGCTGGGCGTGGCGCTGATGCTGCGCATCCTGGCGTTCCTGCTCGTCTCCCAACCAGCCGGCGTGCTCGCCGACCGATGGCCACGCAAGCCCCTCCTGCTCGGCGCCGACATCTGCCGATGCGCGCTGGTCGCGCTGCTGCCGCTGGCGCGCGGGATGGGCGCCATCTACGCGCTGGTCTTCCTGGTCAACGCCGCCACCGCCGTCTTCACGCCGGTGTACGAAGCGACCTTGCCCGAGGTGGTGGGCCGGACCGCCTATGTGCGCGCGATGACGCTTTCCCGGGTGGCGGGGGACGTCGAGGCCGTCGCCTCGCCAGCGATCGCGGCGG
>JBBJMR010000188.1:0-17176 GCA_037720395.1 Polyangiaceae bacterium | reverse complement strand
CGTCGGCGTCCTCCTGGCCGTCGGCGGCCATGGGGCGGTCACCGAACGGCTCCGTCTCCGGGCGCCGACCGCGCGCGCGCCGGCGGTCGATGAGGCGCCGGCGGGCGATGGTGGCCACGAACGCCGTCTCCGAGCCCACGCTCGGGTCGAAGCGCGACGCGCTCCGCCAGAGGTCGAGGAAGATCTCCTGGACCGCGTCCTCCGCCTCGGCCTGGGTGGGCGAGAGCCGGCGCGCCAGCGACCAGACCAGGCCCCCGAACCGGTCGATGCAGTCCCGGATCGCCATCGGATCCGATGCGCCGACGCGCTGCAGTGGGGACGTGACCAAATGAGGAGCGCTCCGGAGCGGGGGCAGCCTACGTGAGCTGCCCCTGCCCCACCAACTTCGCCAGCGGGCGGACTCCGGATGCACCGCGCGCGAAAAACACGGTCGCGCCTGGCGATTCGGTAGTCTGTCGCGGCATGGGCGCCGAGGCCCACTTGATGGGGCGAGTGGTCGCCGGCCGGTTCCGCGTGACGGGGCTGGTCGGCGAGGGTGCGATGGCCACGGTCCATCGCGCCGTCGACCTGACCCAGGAGGACCCGAGCGCCGCGCAGGTGGCGTTGAAGGTGATGCACGAGCACCTGGCGGGCGACGACACCTTCGTGCGTCGCTTCCGCCGCGAGGCCAAGGCCGCCGCCGCGCTGCGCCACCCGCACTCCGTGCGCATCGTCGACTACGGGATCGACGGCACCGTGGCCTACATCGCCATGGAGCTCCTGATCGGCCAGGACCTCTTCCAGCTCATCAAGCACGACGGTGCGCTGGCCGGGCGGCGTGCGGCGGAGATCATGGTCCAGGTCTGCGATGCGCTCACCGCCGCGCACTCGCGCGGCATCCTCCACCGCGATCTCAAGCCCGAGAACGTGATGCTGGTCCGCGGCACGGCCCCCGGCCAGGACATGGTGAAGGTGCTCGACTTCGGGGTGGCGAAGATCGTCGCCAGTGAGCACCGCATCGAGGACGCGCCGACGAACATCACCGGCACCGGGCTGACCAGCGTGGGCGCCGTGCTCGGCACGCCGGAGTACATGTCCCCGGAGCAGTGCCAGGGCGAGCCACTCGACTTCCGCAGCGACATCTACGCGTGCGGCGTGCTGCTCTATCAGCTGGTCACCGGGCAGGTGCCGTTCAGCGGCGAGACGCCGGTGCACACCATGCTCCTGCACGTGCGCGAGCCGCCGCAGCCGCCGCGCACCTTGGCACCGGGGCTCGACGCTGCCATCGAGGAGGTCATCCTGCGCGCGCTCGCCAAGCGCCCCGACGATCGCTATCCCGACGCGCAGCAGCTCGGGTCCGCGCTGGCGCAGGCCCTCGGCTGGAAGGTGCCCTGGGTGCCGACGGACATCGGCCCGCCCGAGTCCGCGTTCGCGGCCACGCCGACGCCGACCGGAATCCCCCACCTGCGCAGCCTCGGGGTGGCGCTGCCCCCACGCGCGGGGGCGCAGGCTCCGAGCGCCTACGACGAGACGGTGCACGACGAGCCGCGGCCGCGCGCCGGCGCCAGCACGGCGCCGCTTCCCACGCCGCCGGCGCCGCCCCGGCCGGCGCGCCACACCGTGCCGCTGCACGCACAGGACGCGGCGCTGGCGCTTTCCGCGCCGCCGGCGATGCCCGAGGCCGGGGGGCACGCGCCGGGCGCGCCCGCGATGCCCGGCCCGTCGGCGCCGGCGCATGTCCCCGCGCCCACGCACCGAGCACGCCCCTCCCCGCCCCCTTCGCGGCCATGGGGGGGCATGGGTCGACGCATGTCATGCCCAGCGCATCGGTGCCCGAGATGCCAGCCGGCCCTCCCCGGGAGCGCGGGCCGGCGGCGCCTGGCGCCGACGCCCCGCTGCCGGGCGGCGTGACCAGCGGCGCCCTCGCCGCCAACCCGTTCGCCGCCGCTGCGCGCGGGGGCACGAAGGCCGCGCAGAGGAGCTTCGCCTTCCACGCGGTGACCTTTGCCGTCGCGTTCGTGGTGGTGCTGGTGACGCTGACCCTGATCGTCTTCCGCTGACCTTCGCTCATCGCGCCACGGCGCGCGCGTCGATGAGCACCAGGTCGAAGGCCGGCGGCGCCGAGCCCCGGCGCAGCAGGATCACCGAATCGCCGACCCACTTCGTCGACTCCAGCCCGAGGAACCAGCCCTCGCTGTCGCGGACGCCGGCGCTCTTGCCGGACACCATGTCGATGAAGCCGACGCCCCCTTTCTGAAGGGGCAGCAGCAGCAGCCCGGACTCGCTGAGCACGCCGATGCCGCTGGCGCGGTCGACCGACTGCGTCGCCAGCAGCGCGCCGTCGGCCATGAGCATGAACGCGTACTCGACCACCTGCTGGCCAGGCAGCCCGGTGGCAGCGGTGAGCACGCCGGTGCGGCCGACCGGGTCCTGCACGAACTCCACCTCGCTCAGCCCCGGCACGCAGCGCACGGGCTTGGTCTCCCAGGTGGCCGCCACCGGGATGCGGAAGAGGCACGGGCCCTGGCCGCGCCGCGTGGCGCCGGGTCCGGCGCGCGCCACCACGAAGACGGAGGCTCCGTCCCCGGACCAGACGGGCATGCCCGGATCGACGAGCTGGTTCACGCGCTCCGGCGCGCCGCCGACCTTGGTGATGAAGACCGCGTAGCCGCACGGCGAGGCCACGCATCCCTTCCAGGCCACGCGTTGGCCGTCGGGGGAGAAGACCGGCGCGTAGCTGGCCTTGAGGCCGCGATCGATTCGCTGCGGCGCGCGACCCTCCTTGTCGGCGAGGAAGAGCCAGTCGCCGTCGCTCTGATCGGTCGGCTGTGCGCCGTAGAGGATGGGACCGCCGGGCGCGCCGATGGCCACGGTGGGCCGATTGGTTCTGCGGCGGGTGTGCCAGGGACCTGGGGCGGCAAGGATGCCGGCGAAGCGCACCAGGTCCTGCTCGAAGGTGCCAGTGAGCGGGCGGAACACGGGGTAACGACGCACGCTGGCCCCGGCGTTGTCCGGCGTCGCCTCCCAGCGCTCCAGCCGCGTGCCGGCCTGGAAGTCGATGGTGTCGATGGCCAGGCGCTTGGGCTCGTCGGACTCCAGGCGCAGGAAGGCGCGGTGGGTGGCGGCGTCGATGCCGATGAGCTGCACCGAGCCGTGCCAGTCGTCGCGATAGAGCACGCGCAGCGGCCCGAGCGGGGCCAGCGCCACCGGCGGCGGGGGCGGCGGCACCGTGGGCAGCGCCGCGGGCGGGGGCGGCGGACGGCCCGCAGGGGCCGAAGGCTCGAGCGGGCACCCGGTCGCGCAGAGCGCCAGCGCGGCAACGGCGGCGCCCAGCGCACGCGCCGTGCGACCGACAGCTCGGCGCGACCGGCAAGCGAAGGCGGATCCCATCGAGGACGCGGAGTCTATCCCGAGGTCAGTCACTGCAGGGGGAGGATGCCCCGCGGCCCGGCCAGCAGGGCGGCCGCCGCGTCGAGCACGGCCTGAGCGCCAGGCTCGGCGACGTGCGTCTGCGCGTCCTTGCCGGCCGGCAGCGAGATCTCTCCCATGGCGGCGCCGTCCCGGACGCGATCGAGGCGAAACCGATCGGCGCCGATGTCGACGACCCGGTACGCATCTCCGCCCACATCCATGGTGCCGTCGGGGTTCATCCTGGCGTGGCTCATCGCCGCAGCATGGGTCAGCCCGGCGGCGATGACCAGCGCCCACCGACCTGATGCTCGATCGCGCGCCGCACGCTCTCCTCGTAGGAGATGGCGTGGTAGACGAAGAGCGGCGCGACCGGCAGCGGGATCAGGCCGTGCGCATCGACGCGGTAGGCGCGCGACAGCCCGCGCAGCGAGCCGGAGAGGAGCAGGTCGCCCCAGTGGCGCCGACCTTCGATGACGTCGCAGAGCAGCGCGCCGCTCGCGCGATCGAGCACGTCCCACTCGGGATCCAGCTCACGCGTGACACGCGCGCCCGAGGCGTCCACGCGCACCGTCCAGGCGTCGCGCCCGCCGGCGAAGACCACGTCGAGCACGAAGGACAGCCCCACGCCCGCTGCGGCGCCGGACCAGGCTGCGCGCAGCGCGGGCGTCAGCCGCGAGAGAACCCAATCGTCGACGACTCGCCGCGCCCGCACCTCGCTTGCGCCGTCACCGTGCGCGTCCCGGAGCGGCGGCCACTCCAGCGGCAGGTAGGCGCGCGGGTCCGGCGCCGGCGCCGCCACGTCCAGCCACGAGGGCAACGGCGCTTCGTGAAGCTCCACCCCGTCCGGGCCGACGCAGTATCGGCCGCCGAGCGTGGCCGCCATGACGCGCGTACCGGGAGCGCGTCGCGAGAGGTCGGCACGGAAGCGCGCCTCGGAGATCGGGTAGACGCTGCCGTTCAGATCACCGCACCACGAAGCGTGACGGACTCCGGCGGCCGCAGGGACGACCGCGCGCGCGCCTGCGGCCGCCGCCTCGTCGAGCAACGCGCCGTAGACGTCGAACGGAAACGCGGTTGTCTCCCCGAGGGCGGCGGCCACCTCGCGCAACGGCTGCCAGCGGAGCATCGCCAGGTCCACCGACGCAGCCGCGGGCCGACCGACAGCCCCGAGCGCCGCGGCCACCACCTCCGCGATGCGCGCGGCGTCGCCTGGCGCGCTGTCGACCTGGTTCCAGACGGTCACGCCGGCGTGGCCCAGGAGCGCCCCGCACTCCTCGGCGTCGACCGACGGCGTGGTGCACATGCGGACGCCGGGCAGCTCGACCAGCGTCCCCGGCGGGACCACGTGCGCCGTCCGGAACCCCAGCCGTCGCCCGGCCTCCACCACCAGCGTGTCCGGGCTGAGCAACACCGTGTCCGCATCGGCTGCCGCGAGCGCCCGAAGGCTGGCGACGTCGAAGTGGTCGGGATGGCGGTGCGAGACGACGACGAAGTCCGGGCGGAGCCCCGCGGCGTCGACCCGCCTGCCTGGAAACGTCTCGAAGACGCCGCCGTGGTGCGACGCCTCCAGCAGCGGATCGAAGGCGATCCGCAGGCCGCCCGCGTCGACGAGCCACATGGCGTGACCCAGCCACCGCCAGTCCATGTAGGGTGACGTAACACGGTGCGCTTCGGGCCCGGGCCGTCGGGAAGTCCCGCACGGGCCCCCCGGGCGCGACGGAGGGGTCCGGGGCCCCCATTCGGGCTCCAACCGGCCAGAGGCGTCTCCGTTCGCAATCGGAAGCGGAATGAATTGACATTATGACCCCCGACATTCTACGAACGCGGGCCATGAGGACCTGGCCCGTGCTCGGCGTGCTTGCTTTTACCCTCTGCATGGGCGCCTGCGACAGCCCCTGCTCGTTCGATGACCCGGAGCCTCCGACGATCGGCGGTGTCGGCGGCGGCGGCGGCGGTGCGGGAGTCGGCGGTGCCGGAGCCGCGGGCGTTGGCGGCGTCGGCGGCGCAGGCGGCAGCATCGGCGGTGCCGGCGGCACGGGCGGCAGCATCGGCGGTGCTGGCGGCACGGGCGGCAGCATTGGCGGCGCAGGCGGCACCGGTGGCAGCCTCGGCGGTGCCGGTGGCACCGGCGGCACCGGCGGCGCCTGATCGACGCGCTCGCGCCGGAACGACCCTTCAACGACCGCCGGGCGGTGACCCGCCGGCGCCGTTGCCACGACCATCGCGACCGCTGGTGGCTGCCACCAGCGCCGCGGACATGAGCAGCGCCACGATCACGAACGACGCGAGCGCCGCGGCGTCAGCTTGGCGCGCGACACGCCGGCGCGTCCTCGCCCGTCCACCGACTGCAACGAGCGGCCGTGCGGCTCGCTGAACGGACGCGTCCGGCCGCTCCTCGGCCCCGCCGTCGGCGGCTCCAGCGGCGCCGGGTGCCCGGGCGGCATGGCGACGGTCACCGTCTCCTCGTGGTCGCCGCCGTGGGCCACGTGGGGCTGCGCCGTCGGGTCGTAGACCTGCGTCGCGTCCTCGACCTCCTCGCCCTCTGGCGAGGCCGTGGACGGCGGCGACGGCCCTCCATCCGTGTACGCGCCCTCCGGAGGCACTGGGTACGACACGGGGGCCTGTGGCCATCCCTCGAGCACCTGCCCCGAGGGACGCGCCGCCACCTCGCGCGTCTGCGGGCCGGTCTCGCGGCGTCGGGCCGGCGTTCCCAAGCGCCACGTCGCTGCGCGTTCGCCCACTGCGTACAGCTCGGTCAGGGTGTGTGTTCGCCCCGCGTCGCGCCGCCGCACCTCCTCGCCGGGGAGCGCCAGCAGCGCCGCGATCTCGCGCGGACGGTCGCCTCCGAAGCGCAGCACGTACGCGCCCAGCTCGGCCTCGAGGCGCACGCGCGACGCACCCCGCGCCGCGAGCCAGCCGTCGAGCACGCGGCGTACCGCCTCGGCGTGCGGCGGGCGCCGGCCAGGGTCCTTCTCCAGCATGCCGTGAACGAGCTGCGCCAGCTCGGGCGACACCCCGGGCGCCACCTGCAGCAGCGGCAGCGGGCGCTGCTCGGCGATGAGACGGAGCAGCTCCCAGTCGTGCTCGGCGTGGAACGGGCGCGCCCCGCAGCACAGCTCGTAGAGGACCACCCCCTCGGAGTAGACGTCGCTGCGGCGGTCGAAGGCGCGGCCCTTGGCGTACTCCGGCGACATGTACCCGACCTTGCCCTTGAGCACGCCGGTCGCGGTCTGGGTGGCGCGTCCGGCGGCCTTGGCCACGCCGAAGTCGGTGAGCTTGACCGCGCCGTCGAAGCCGAGGAGCACGTTGGAGGGAGTGACGTCGCGGTGAATGATACCCAGCGGCTGGCCGTCGACGCCGCACAGGTCGTGCGCCGCCGCCAGGGCCTCGGCGATGCGCGCGCCGACGAAGGCCACCAGCGGCTCCGGCAACGGGAAGCCCGCCATGCGCCCGGTGAAGGCCACGTGGCTGAGCGGCGCGCCGCTGACGAACTCCATGGCCAGGAAGATCCCGTCCTCGTCGCGCCCCCAGCCGACGATCTCGACGATGTTCGGGTGGCGGAGCGACCCGGCCACGCGCACCTCGTCCAGGAACATGGATGCGAAGTGGGCGTCCCGCGCCAGGTGCGGGTGCAGGCGCTTGACGGCCACCACCCAGTCCTCGGCGCCCACGACCCGGGCCAGGTCGATGCGCCCCATGCCACCGGCGGCGAGCTCACCGAGCACCGCCAGGCGGACGGAGGACTCTTGCGGGAGCGGGAGCGGCATGAGCGCCCGCCATCATACTCTGGAGGCGAACGGACGCGGGCCAGCGCCGCGAACGCGCTCAGTCGTCGGTGGACTCGGTGGCCCCGCGCGCCCCGACGCTGTGCTTGCGCATCAGCTTCTGCATCATCTGCCGCGACACCTCGGCGATGGCCGCAGCGCGCGTCACGTTGCCGCTGGTGCGGCCCAGCACGCTCTCCAGGTAGGCGCGCTCGAACGAGTCGCTGGCCTCGCGTCGCGCCACGCGGAGCGGCTGGGGGGCGGCCGGCGGGGCCACCGGCTCGGCCGCGGGGCTTGCCGTCTCGCTGGCGCCGCCGACGTCGCGCAGGGGCCGGTCGGGCGTGAGCATGAGGCGCTTCACCG
The DNA here is from genome assembly GCA_037720395.1 of Polyangiaceae bacterium. GTDB lineage: Bacteria > Myxococcota_A > Polyangia > Polyangiales > Polyangiaceae > JBBJMR01. The sequence continues at coordinate 9,659 of JBBJMR010000188.1, read as the reverse complement.
CATTGCGCAGCTCGCGGACGTTGCCCGGCCAGCGGTGGGCGCGGAAGAGGTCCCACACCGCGTCGGGCACGTCGTCGAGCGAGCGCGGCGGCTGCTCCAGGCCGAGGAAGTGGGCGATGAGGGGCTCCAGGTCGTCCATGCGGTCGCGCAGCGGCGGGACGACGACGTGCGTGCCGGCGAGGCGGAAGTAGAGGTCCTCGCGGAACGCGCCGCGGGCCACCTCGGCGCGCAGGTTGCGGTTCGTGGCGGCGAGGACGCGCACATCCACGGGGGTGCTCACCGTGCCGCCCACGCGCTTGATCACGCGTTTCTCGAGCACGCGCAGCAGCTTCGGCTGCAGGTCCCTGGGCAGCTCGCCGATCTCGTCGAGGAAGAGCGTGCCCCCGTGCGCCTGCTGGAAGACGCCGTTGTGGGTGGCCACCGCGCCGGTGAACGCGCCGCGCTCGTGCCCGAAGAGCTCGCTCTCGGCCAGCGAGCTGGCCACGGCGCCACAGTCGAAGACCACGAAGGGTCCGTCGGCGCGAGGGCTGGCGCGGTGCACGGACTCGGCCACGATGTCCTTGCCGGTGCCCGTCTCGCCCTCGATGAGCAGGGTGGCGTCGCTGGGCGCGATGCGCTCCAGGTCGGCGAACAGCTCACGCATGCGCGCCGAGCGGCCGATGGCGTCACCGAAGATGTCGGAGTGCGCTTGCTCCCGCGCCACCGTGTCGCGGAGCGGGGTGACGGTGAGCTCCGTCTCACCGACCTGCAGCCGCAGCTCGCCCGGGAGCACGGCGTCGTAGATGCGCGCACCGCCGAGGAGCACGCCGTTCGTGGACCCCATGTCGCGGATGCGCACGCCCGCCGGGGTGGGCTCGATCTCGGCGTGGCGCCTGGAGACCGTGTCGTCCGCGAGGACCAGGTCGTTCTCCGGCGACGTGCCGATGCGCAGCGGCGCGTGCGCCACCTCGAAGACCAGCCCGGTGTCCGGGCCCTTGGTGACGGCGATGCGGGTCTTGGTGTAGCGCACCACGGTCGGCACACGCCGGGCCCGCGTCGGTCCTTCCATGGATGGCGACGTTAGCAGAGCGCGCGGTGTGCGTACGAATGGCCAGCGCCCACATGGCCGTACCCGACCCAGGGCCCGGCCCTGCCCCGGCAGCCGGCCAGCAGGGACGAGGGCTGGCCGAGCCAGGGCCCGTGGCGCCGGGCCGCGGCGCTCACGGCTTCACTTCGGCGTCTCGCCCAGACGGCGAAGGTTGCTTCCGACGATCTCCAGGACTTCGGTCTTGCCCCCGTAGAACGCGGACATTCCGACGTCGACGCGCCACACCTTGCCGCCGCAGCCCTCGGTGATCCCGTCCTTCTGCACCGTATGCCCGACGACGAGGCGCTTGGCCCCGAGCAGGTCGAGCACCTCGCCGAGGTCGGCGCAATCCTTGGGGGTCGGCCGCTCGGAGTAGCGCCGCGTCCACACCAGGCCGTCGTCCGAGGTGACCACGGAGGGCGGCGGGCCGGAGGCGCCCTCGAGCCAGGCCCGCACCTCGCGGTTCGCCCTGCCCAGCCCGTGGCGAACGTGCGCCGGCGAGACCCCGCCGTGCACGAACACGCTGTCCCCGACGATGGCCACCACCCCGCGCGCCGCGAGCTTGCGCGCGTAGGTGCCCCCGGGCGCGAACGCCGCGGCGCGCGGACGGTACGGCTCCGGGAAGCGGAGGATGTTCGGGTCGCTGCCGGCGATACCCGGTCCGAGCCCGGCGAACTCCTCGAAGGCCGGCCTGGACACGTAGCGGAAGTCCCCGGCCACGTTCATGAGCTCGTGGTTGCCGTTCAGCGCGTGCACCGTCCCGCCGGCTGCCTTGGCCTCGTCGGCGAGCCGCTCGAAGAGGTCGAGCACGGCGCGATCCTCATTGCCGCGATCGATGCGGTCGCCCGTCTGGACCAGCACCAGGTCGCCACCGATCCATTTGTCGGCGTCGTCGATGGCGCCGGCGATGCGCAGGGCGCGGCGCGCCGCCGCCAGGTCGCCGTGAATGTCGCCGATGGCCACCAGCCGCCTGGGCGCCGGAAAGCGCAGCTCGGCAGTGTCGTCGGCGAGGGCGCTGGAGCTGCCGCTCGTGGCCGGCGCGGGAACCGCGGGCGGAGGCGGTGGCGGGTCGCGATTGCAGGCGGCGCTCAGGCAGAGCGCCGCACACAGGACCAGCGCCGCGCGGATCAACTCGCTTCTTCCACCGCGGCTTCGCCGTCGCGCATGGCGCTCAGGGCCAGCGCGCACTCCGCGCACCGTTCGGCGTGGCGGGAGACGCGACGGGCGTCGAGCGCATCGAGCTCGCCGGCCTCCAAGCGCCAGAGGTCGTCCTCGCTGACATGCATGCTCGGCGGCGTGTCGACCATGGCGGTGGCCTCGACGTCGGCGCGGCATTGCGCGCAGGAGGCGAGGTGCCCGGCCTCGGCCGTCTTGCCGGCCAGGAGCTGCGCCAGCGCGTCACAGTCGGCGCGATCGGCGTACCACCAGGCGGCCTCACGCACGCCCTGGTCCAGCGTGTCGCGCTCGCGACGGCGCTCGGCGTTCAGCGCCGCCAGGGCGCGGGCCCGCCTGCGCGTGGCGCCGTCCAGGCGGGCCACCTGGTGCGCGAGCTGATCGCGGCGCCAGGAGCCATCGCCGACGAGCGCGCCGGCAACCGCCTCGTAGCGAGCCAGCCCGGCCAGAGCAGACTCCAATCGATCGCGGCCCGCCAGGGCGGCGAAGGCGCCGGCGCTGCGCGTGCGACGTTCGCCCTCGTCGTCGGCCAGCGCCGCCTCGATGGCCTCATCCACGGCCAGCGCCAGCGCCGCCGTGGCGGCCTCGGCAGGCTCGGAGGCCAGCCACGACACCACCGCCTCGCGCGGCAGGTCGCGCAGGCCACCATCGATCCCGGCGCGCGAGACACCGAACGACTGCGAGCGGCGCAGCAGCGTGCCGGCGGCGACGAGGACCGCTCCGGCTGCAGCGGCGTCCTCGGCGTTCGCGGCACCGGCGAGCACCGCCACCACGCCTTCGCGACCAGGCCCACCGTCGCCGCCGGCGGCGCTGCCCCCACCGGCAGCACCCGACGGATGCTCGCGGCTCACAGCCAGCCTCCACGCTCGATGGGCTGTTCCCATCGCTTGTTCTCGATGGGCTGTTGCCATCGCGGACCGTCGACCGGACCGGAAGACCCAACCACGCAAACGAGGGTCATCATTTGCCTCCCTCATCCATCAGCTCCAACAGATAAACCTTCATGTATGCCTGCGCGCGACTGACGCGCTTGTACGAATTGGCGACGGTGATCGAGAGCGCACGCGCGCACTGCTCGTGGTCCTCGACGGCGCGGTGGTGGTAGAGGTCCCAGGCCTGCGCCTCGTTCGGATGCTCCACCTTGAGACGGTCGAAGGCCGCCCAGTAGAGCTCGGTGGCATCGGAGCGCTCGCCGGTGCGCCGGGCCTCGGCCATGGAGACGGCCACCTCGTGAGCGCTGGCCTCCGGCCCCTCCCCGCTCTCCGGCGGAGAAGAGAGCTCCTCGCGACGCCGCCGGTAATGATCGATGGCGACGTGCTTGACGATGCGCAGGAAGAAGGTCTTCGGCGAGGCCGACTTGCCGGGCACCTGCTCGGAGACGCCGCGGTACTGCGAAAGACCGCGGTGGATGAACTTGCGCACCGCGTCCTGGAAGAGCTCGGGCTCGTCGTCGGGAGAGCCTTGCTTGTAGCTCGCCTGGATGCGGCGGATGACGAAGCACGCCGGCTTGCGCCAGCGCTCGCAGAGCTCGCCGAGGGCAGCGCGGTCCTCCGTGCGCTCGGCACGGCCACGCAGGATCCTCTCGAAGAGCTCCTCATCGGAGAGCTGGGGGAAGGCAGGCGCCATACGAGCGGGTCACGGTAGCACCGGCACAAACCGGGGCGGAAGCCAGTCGAGGACGGGGACGGGCCCGTGCCGCGCGCGCCGCGGTCCAGCGTTGCCGAGCGGACCAGCCAGGGAGGACATTCACTCCGTCCTCGCAGGAGATTCGGTCGGGTAGCCACTTGACCTCGTTGCCCCCAGACGCACCGGGCCCTCCTGTCCTGACGAGGAAGCCGACACCTGGACGCCGGAGCAGGAGCGGCGCGCCGGTCAGGCTGGTCCGCGCCGTGCGTCGATGACCCTCAGCGGGTTCACGATCAGCCGGTGCACACGTGCCGGCCAATGTGCCCGTCGACGTTCCCGGGGCTCTTGCCCCGATTCCGGGGCGGCAGCTCGAGGGTGACCCGGCCCCCGAGCTCGCCGCCCCACTTCTTTCCGTGCGCCCCCGGCCGCGGGAGCCGGCGCCGGCCGTACCATGCGCGGCGCCGGCCCGCGCCGCCGGCAGCGGGCGCACCGCCGCAGAGGAGACGACATCATGACCACGCAGCAGCGCCCGCTCCCGGAGGCGCAGATGGGGCCGGCGGAGAGGCTGCTCTCCCTGGTGCTCGATTCGTCGGCGCACCTCTGGCACAACCGCCCCGGCCTCGACGTCGGCGGTGAGTGGAAGCCACAGCCGCGAGGAACGCGCCGCGCGCCATGCCGCGCGGCCCGCGCCCGGTGGCGCCGGGTCTCTTCGTGCCCGCCGCGGCCGCGCTCTACGGGCGCCTGCTGGAGATCTACCGGCTCAACGCCGACCTCATGGCGCACTTCGCCAGCTACGCGCTGCTGGAGACGGACTGGCGCGACCTCAAGGTCGCCTGCGCCGCGCTGATGCTGGTGCAGGGGCGCTCCGGCCAGCCGGTGCGCGACGACGACGGCAGCGTCGCCTTCCACGACGACGATCTGCGGGCCATCGGCGAGGCCATGGTCCTGCACTACCAGCAGCGCTCGCCGCGCATGCTCACCCCGAAGGGCGTGCTGCGCATCGCCGAGCTGCTGGAGTGCGACCCCGTCGTCGCCCTCAACCGCGGCGCCGGTTTTGGCGACGCGGCCAGCACCAAGGCGCCTCTGGGACGCTGGAAGAGCGCGGCCAGCCGGTACCTGGCGGCGCGCGAGGCCAACCTCCCCATGCTCCAGGGCCTGGTGAAGGCCGGATACAAGGAGACCATCAAGAAGCTGGCGCGCAAGGCAGGCTACAAGCCGGCCTCGCCGCTCTTCTTCGAGGTCCTCGGCTGGAAGCAGAAGCAGGCCAGCGGTGGCCACCGCAGCGTCGGTCTCTCCGGACTCAAGCTCCAGAAGCGCGAGCGCTTCGACGGCCTGAGCGAGGCCGAGATCTGCGAGGCGGTCGCCGACGGCAAGCTCGGTTACAAGGACGCCGTCGGACGGCTGCCCAAGGAGATCGGCCTGACGCCGGCGATCATGGTGGCGTTGCTGCCCTCGCTCTCCGACAGGGATCTGCGCATCCTCACGCCGACGCTCGAGGAGCTGGGCCTGATGGCCGAGCCCGAGGTGCGCCAGCGCTGGGAGAAGGCCATCGCCACCTCCACCGATCAGCGCGCCCTGAACATCGCCAAGAACGTGCAGGGCAAGGAGGTGCGCGAGAAGCTGGAGCAGGCGGCGGACGTGGCCGCGCAGCGGGCGGTGACCGAGGCCACCCGCGGCGCCGACGTGCACGTGATGTTCCTCATCGATCGCTCCGGATCCATGCAGGGCGCCATCGAGCAGTCGAAGGAGGCGCTGAGCCGCATCCTCGCCGGCTTCCCGGCGGAGAAGCTGCACGTCGCCAGCTTCGACACCATGGGCACCGTGCACCGGCCCAAGGCCGCGTCGCGCGCCGCCGTGCAGCACATGCTTTCGGGCGTCACCGCCTCGGGCGGCACGCTGCACGGCGCGGCGGTGCGCGCGCTGTACCTCTCCGGGGTCCGGGTGCCGCAGGGCGCCAAGCTGGTGGTCATCGTGGTCGGAGACGAGGCCGGCGAGGCGGGCAGCGACCTGGCGCGCTCCTTCCGCGACCACGGCTACCCGGTGGCGGCCATGGCGCTCATGCTCAACGTCGCCGCCGTGCGCGGCGCCACGGTGCAGACGTGCGCGCGCGAGCTGCGGGTCCCGTTCAGCGAGGTGAAGATCGACGCCTTCGCCGATCCGTACCAGGTCCCGCGCGTGCTCTCGGCGCTGCTCGAGGCGCCGACGCTGGCCGGCGCGGTGCAGCCGGCGTGGGTGGAGAAGGTGATGCGCACCCCGATCCTGCGGCGTTGAACGGGCCGTATCCTGCAAGTCGGTGGACTACCGCAAGCTGCTCGGCAAGGTGGAGACGCTGGTGCTGCCGTACTTCGGCGGCGCGAGCGTCGAGGCCGAGGGCCGGCGCTTGCGCCTGCAGCAGCAGGACACCGAGCCGGCGCCCGGCTGGTGGCGCTCGAGGTGCGCGGTCGCGACGCGCGGCCGGTGGCGCCCGCGACCGACGAAGAGGCAGCGGCCGTGCGCGACGCGTGGCCGCCCGTGCGCGGGCATCTGGTGGGGCGCTCCTCGTCCAGGGCGGCGCGCTGGCCGAGCCCGTGCACTTCCTGCCCGAGGAGGAGGCGCCGGCGCTGTCGGTCTGTCGCGCGCGCCGCTCCTGGTCGACGGAGCTCTGCTTCGAGATGCTCGATTTCGACGGCGAGGCCGAGGAGCAGGCACGCCGCGCGCTGGAGGAGGCCGCCGCTGCGCGGCGTGAAGGGCGTGGCCGCTTCGCTGCGGCAGCCTTCGGGATGGCGGTGATGGGAGAGACCGCGCGGCGCGCTGGCGTCCCCATGGCAGCCCTGGAGGTGCGGCAGCACATGCTGCGGGTCGCCGACGAGGGTGCCGCGGCCGCCGCCGAGGTGGTGGCCGCGCTGACCCGCGAGCGCGCGGAGAACGAGCGGCGCGCAGAGCGCCAGCGCGCAGAGCACGATCGGCGCGCGGCCGCCGAGCGCGCCCAGCGCGATGCGCAGATGGCCGCGAGCCAGGTCGACGAGGCGCGACGCCGGGCGCGACGCGAGCTCGGCGGTCTCGACGACCACGCCGCACGGCGGCGGATCGGCGCTCGCGTCGAGGACGCGCTGCGCGCGGCGGGCGCGCGGTACCGCAACCTGCGGCGTCTCGAGGCCGAGCGCTTCGAGGTGACGTTCGAGTTCCTGGGACAGCGCTTCATCACCGTCGTCGACGGCAGCACGCTCGGCGTGATCGACGCCGGGATCTGCCTCTCCGGCTCCGACCGCGAGGTCACCCTGGAGAGCCTGCCCGGCGTGATCCGCGAGGCCGTGGATACCAGCCGCCTGGTCATCACGCGCCGCTGACCGCCCGCCGAGGCGGGCTGGAAGGGCGGGCGGCAGCGCGCGAAGCGGGTCGGGAGTCAGGTCCAGCCGCCGCAGCCGTCCATCAGGGAGCCCCGGCGACGCCGGCTCCCCGAAACCGGGCAGCCCGGTCGTCGTCGCGGCACCGACAAGCCGCGACACGAGGGGAGGTAACCCATGGCCACGCTGAACATCACGTACAATGGCCTGTCGGCCGACTACCCGCGCGCCCTCGACCGCAAGGTCGGCGACCGCGACATCCGCCGCATCGCGACCGAGGTCGTGCGCAGCGGCGGCGTGCCGGGCCTCTGGATCGCGAACCTGCCGGAGACGGCCTTCGACGCCCACGTCGTCGACCGCTTCCCGGGCAAGGGCGACGGCGACCGCATCTACCTGCGCCCGAGGGTTCCCTTCGGCTGACCGCCCTGCGGGGCCCCTGGTCACGCCGGGACGTCCGCAGTAGTGCCAACGGCGCCATGCGTATCGTCATCTGTGGCGTTGGAGCGCTCGGCTCCAACGCCATTTTGTTTTGTCGCAACCTCGGCGCCGAGCTGGCGCTGGTGGACTTCGACCGCGTGGAGTCGAAGAACCTGCTCTCGCAGGCCTACGTGAAGCAGTCCGTCGGCAAGAACAAGGCCGACGCCCTCAAGCTGCAGCTCGCGAACTTCCACGGCATCAAGACCGAGGCGCACGGCGTTCGCCTGGAGACCGGCAACGTCGATGCCCTCTGCGGCTCTGCCGACCTCCTGGTGGACGCGTTCGACAACGCGTCGAGCCGCGAGCTGCTGAGTGGGTTCGCGCGTCGCGCCGGCAAGGCGCTGGTGCACGCGGCCATCGCTGGCGACGGCTCGTTCGGGATGGTCCGCTGGGACGCCGGCTTCGTCGCCGACAGCGAAGACGGGCCCGGCCAGGCCACCTGCGAGGGCGGCGAGCACCTGCCGATGATCGCGCTGGTCGCCGCCACGCTGGCGCGGGCCATCGAGGACTTCGTGGCCGGCCGCGGAACGCACGACTGGATGGTCTCGCGCTCCGGCGTCGCCCGCATGGGCTGAGGAGGCTCACTCCGGCAAGCGGTCTCCTGAGAGGCGCCCCGGTGTGCGCGGATGCCGAGCTCCTTCGTGGCGCTCGCGCCGTCGCACGCGGAGGGCTCGAACGGTTCGAAAGATCGCAGACGAGATCGATCGCCGTCAGGACAGGGATGGGTCGGCGTCAATCAATGGCGTTGGTGATGGCGCCGCGCCGCGGAAGATTCACCGACGCAGTTCCCTGGTCGCTGCAGCGATGGCAAGAAGGCCATGCAATGTGGAACCGCACGTGGGCGCCGAGCATTGGGGAGCTCAAGCGGCTGTAACCCGCCCGCCGTCGCGCTGTGGAGGTTCGATTCCTCCCGCCCACACTCAGCTCGCCGCGCGAGCTTCGTGTGAGCACCAGGACTACAGCTCGGGCTCGCCGCTTCGCGGCGAGACCTCGGTAACGATTCCTCCCGCCCACACTCAGCTCACCGCGCGAGCTCCGTGTTGAGCGCCAGGACTACAGCTCGGGCTCGCCGCTTTGCGGCGAGACCTCGGTAACGATTCCTCCCGCCCACACCGCTCCTCGAACCGATACGCAAGAACGCAGGTCAGGCAAGCGAAGCGAGAAACGTAGAGAGCGGGAGGTTGGCGTCAAGGCGACGCAGCGGTCTCTTAAGCCGATAGAGGTGGGTTCGATTCCCATGCCTCCCACCATCACATTCCGGGATCGTCCAGCCGGTAAGACCACGGACTCTGACCCCGTAAACGCAGGTTCGATTCCTGCTCCCGGAACCAAGCCGCGCGGGCGCCACCACGCCCCGCGGCCCCGTTGTTTGACAATCGATCTCGAAGACGGGGCAGCTCACGCTGCCCCTCATTCCGATGACGCCAAATGGTAAGGCAGTCGGCTGTTAACCGACCTATCAGGAGGTTCGATTCCTCCCATCGGAGCCACGCGCCCTCAAAGCTCACCGCGGTAGAGCACCTGTCTCGTAAGCAGGGGGATCCGGTTCGACTCCGGATGGGGGCTCCGCGCTGCCTGCCTCGAGGCCCGTTCGTCTAGCGGTGAGGATGCCTGGTCTTTCAAACCGGGGACGCGGGTTCGATTCCCGCACGGGCTGCCGCAGCAGTAGTTGGGTCGTTAGCTGGTCTGGTGAAAGCACTCGGTCGAAACCCGAGCAAGGCACGTTCGATTCGTGCACGACCCACCGGGACGTAGCCTAGCAGCGAGGCACCTCGTTTGGGCCGAGGTCGACGTCGGTGCAAATCCGGCCGTCCCGACCACCTCCCGCACGCCACGGCGTGCGTCTCACGTGGGCGTTTCTCATCTGGTGAAGAGGGCAGGCCGTGACCCTGTGAAGGCGGGTTCGATTCCCGTACGCCCACCCGCGAACAAGACAGATGGGTCGGGATCTCATCCTGAGCGGAAGATTCTTTGTACACGGCAACTCGCGGGTG
>JBBJMR010000466.1:0-5030 GCA_037720395.1 Polyangiaceae bacterium | reverse complement strand
CCCCCCCCCCCCCCCCCCCCCCCCCCCCCCCCCCCCCCCCCCCCCCCCCCCCGCGGCCGATCTAGTCCCCGAGGTCGCGGAGATCACTCAGGGGCGATGGGCAGCTCGAAGAACTCCAGCAGTCCGATGCCATTCTCGTTGAGCACCCACGGCCCGGCCCCGGTGTGGCCGAGATAGCTCAGCCCGGTCGCGGCCGAGGCGTTGCCCGAGACGTCGAGCACGATTTTGTTGCCCATGACGGTCGCCCCGCTGATGGTCGCCCCCGCGCCCTCGAAGACGAAGTCGGCCCCCGCACCCGCGTCGAAGGTCAAGGTCGAGGTGGCATTGCGCATCTCGAGCACCACCTGCGTGCCGCCGCCGGCGAACTGCGCGCTCTTCGGGTTCGGCGGCTGCACGCCGCTGTCCGGCGACTCGCCGTAGAGGTCGCGGCCGAGCAGCGCCGCGTAGCGGTCGCCGAGCTCGCGGTAGCCGCCCTCGTAGCCGTAGTGGCAGCCATCGTGGGCATCGAGCCCGGTGGTGGACATCACCGTGATCTCGGCGAAGTCGTCGGCCAGCTTCCGCTGCACCTCCTGCAGGCGGATGAGGTCCCCTCCGCACCCGGCGCGCACCTGGGTCACGTAGATCCGCTCCACGCCGGGGAAGTCGGCGGCCCAGTCCTCCTTGAGCGCCAGGAAGCCGTCGTGGTGCACCTGGAAGGCCGCGCCGTCGGCCTCGCCCTGGTACCAGAGGATGGTGCGGATCGACTGGTCGAGCTCGGCTTGGCCGAGCCGGGTGAGCAGGCGCCCGTAGTTGGTGTCGCCGTCGGTCACGTTGTCGTCGTTGCGCTGGAAGAAGCCGATGGGCTGGCCGCCGTGCGCGCCGTTGAGGATGCCGATGGGCACCTCGTGCGCCGCGGAGATCCTGGAGGCCATCCGCAGCGGCCACTGGCCCACCGCCGCCTGACCGCCGCCGGCGTTGCCGTTGGCGATGCGCCACACCAGATCGGCGGCCGTCTGCTCTCCGTTGGCCACGTTGGAGCCGAAGCTGCGCACGAAGGCGCTCTGGTTCTCGTTGGCGTCGCCCGAGAATTGCGAGGACACGGCGTTGGACTGGCCCTGGATGACGAGGATGTCGCCGGCCACCAGGTCGGCCACGGCGTGCACCTGCTGCGGCTCGGCGGCGGCACCCGGGCCGACCACGTAGAGGCGGACCTCGAAGGCGGTGAGCTCGGCGGGCACCGGCACGTCGAGATCGAAGGTCACCGGGGCCGCGCCGCGAGCGGCACCGACGCGGTGGAGCGAACCACGTCACCGGCGAGCACCTCGGCGCGGACCTCGACGAAGCCGTCGGTCTCGACCGTCCCCTCGAAGTGGGCGATGCCCTCGTTGGTCGCCAGGTCGCGCGGCAGCACCGCGCTGGCGCGGGGCGAAGCGTCGATGTTCACCACCGGCGGCAGCGTCGGCTCACCGCTGGCCACCACCACCGTGCTGGTGACCGACCCGGTGGCGCCGTCGTCGTCGGTGACGGTGAGCTCGATAAGGTGACAGCCCACCGTGTCGAAGGTGCGCGTCGTCTCCACGCCATCAACGCTCTCCCCCGCCAGGTCCCAGGCGTACCCGGTGATCTCGCCGTCCGGGTCGCTGCTCTCGCTGGCGTCGAACGTCACCTCGAGCGGACCCACGCCGCTGGCCGGGGTGGCGGTGAAGGCCGCGGTCGGGGCCTCGTTCTCCGGTCCCGGCGAGCCGCCGCTGCCGCTGCCGCCGGCGCCCGGTCCGCCGGCGCCGCTGGCCCCGGCGCCGCTCGAGGAGGACGTGTTGCTTCCGACCGTCCCCTCCCCGCAGGCGGCGAGGGCAAGCATGCAAAGAAGTCCGAGGGTGAGGCGCATCCCGAGACGCTACCAGCGCCGCGCCGTGCCCGGAGCGGCGAAGCGCGCGCCGCGCGCGCGGAACGGCCGCGAACGGGGTCCCCCGGCCGCTCGCGCGCGACTTTTCCGAGCGCCCTGCTGCCCGGGCGGCGATGGACGGCATCATGCGCACCCACCTCCTCGCCCCCGCGCCGGCACGCTCGACGCTGACCCTCCGGGCTGCGCCATTCCCCGCCGGTCCGAAGGTGCCGCGCACGCCCCGAGCTCCATTCTGCGCGGTACCGCTGCACGAGCCCGGTGCAGTGCGCTACCTTCGCGGCGTGCGTCTGGCGGGGGCGGTCCTGATCTCGTGCGCCCTGCTCGGCGTGGCGCCGGCCTTTGCGCAGCCCGCGTCCTCGCAGCCTTCGACCACCGACGTGGCTCGCGCCCGGGAGCTCTTCGAACAAGCCGAGAAGGCGGAGGCCGCGGAGGCCTGGGCCGACGCGCTCGACAAGCTCCAGGAGGTCGAGCGCATCAAGGCGACGCCGGTCGTCTACTACCACATGGGCATCTGCGAGGAGCGTCTCGGCCGACTCGGCGACGCGCTCCGGCACTTCGAGCAGAGCGAGGCGCTGGCCCGCGCGCAGAACAACGCCCAGCTCCAGGCCTTGGCCGCGGAGAAGGTGGAGAAGACCGCCCCGCGCGTGCCGCAGGTGACCATCACCATCACTCCGAAGGTCGACCACACCGAGGTGCTCCTCGATGGCCAGGTCCTCCCGGAGGGGACGCGTGATCTGCGCCTGAACGCGAGCCGCCCGTACAAGATCGAGGTCCGCGCGCCAGGCCGGAAGCCCTTCCTGCGGCAGCTCTTCCTGGCCGAGGGCGCGCGCGAGCCGGTGCGCGTGCAGCTGGCGCTGCTGGACGCGCCCGCCACGCAGCAGGTGACCGCCAACACCACGGAGTACGAGCACCCGGAGCGCTCGTCGCCGCGCTCCGGGCCACCGCTCGGCACCTGGGTCGCCGGTGGGGCCGCGGTGGCGCTGGGTGCCGGCGGGCTGGTGACCTTCCTGGTCTCCAGCGGCATCAACGGCGACGCGCGCGATCGCTGCCCTCGAACCCCCGGCCCACCGGGTGAACCCGACGTGCTCTCCGCCACCTGCCTGGCCGAAGAGGCGAACAGCGACATGGACACGGTGCAGACGCTCGACCGGGTGGCGCTGGGCCTGTGGATCGGGGCCGGCGTCGCGGCGGGGGCGGCGGTGACGCTCTGGGTGCTCGACCCCGGCGCCAAGAAGGACGGCGCGAGCGCCGCGCCAAGCGGCACGCAGCGCTCGCGGCTTGCGCTCGAGGCGCGACCGGGCGGCGCCGCGCTGCGCGGCCGTTTCTGAGCGGATCCCGGCCAGGCACCGCACGGATCGCCCGGTGGCGGTGGCCGCCGTTCGCCGCGCCGACGACGAGACCCAGCGCCCTCAGCGCCAGTGGCGACAGACCGTCTGGATGCCGCAGCCCTGGCAGCGCTCCGCATCGCGCCGCGAGGGGCAGCGCTGCAGCATGCCCAGATGGCAGAGCGCAAAGTCGTATTTGACCGGGTCGGCGGCGTCGAAGCGCGCCAGGGCCGCGGTGATCTCCTCGGCCGCCTTCCAGTCGGCGCTCTTGCGGGCGGTGAAGCCGAGGTTGAAGCCGAGGCGATGGATGTGCACGTCGACCGGCACCAGCAGGCGCGAGATCGGCACGTCCCAGAGGCCGAGGTCCACGCCGTCGGCGGGGCGCGCCATCCAGCGCACCATGAGCAGCACGCGCTTGGCGGCGCTGCCCGCCCCGGGGTCGGCGAGGATGTGCCCCGGGCCGCGGCGGCCGCTCCGGGCGCTGCGGTCGAGGCCACCGGCGACCTTGATGGCCCGCGTCCACGCCGAGAGGGCGGCGCGCAGATCACCGCGCGCGCCAGCTCCACGGCCAGCGCCGCCCCCAGGGAGCCGGCCGCGCGCTGCACGCGCCGCCCGCCGACGAGGAGGCGCGCCGCGTCGTCGGCCACGTAGACGCGATGCCGCCACCCGGCGAGGCGCTTGCGCAACGCCGCCGGATCGTCGGCGGCGCGCGCCACGCTGGGCCCGATGCGCGAGAGGGCGTCCTCGATCTTGGCCCGCAGCGCCTTGACGTTGCCGAAGGCCAGCGACGAGGCGAGCAAGGCAACGAGCTCCTGGTCGCGCGCGCGCGGTAGCGGTGCACGAACTCCACCGGATCGGCGGCACGGCGCGCCACGGCGTCGCAGTCGGCGCGGACGCGCTCCAGCGCCGCGAAGATGCGCGCCTGGTGGGCGGCCTCGCCGCGCGCGCGCGCTGCTTTCGGGACGGGGCGGTACGGCGCGGGGCACGGCGGGCGGCCGATGGTAGCATCGGCTCGTGAGCGCACCCGCCGAGGCCGCTGCGCTGCTCGCTCGCATTCGCCAGCGCCAGCTGGAGCTCGAGCCGCGCTTCCGCAAGCAGCGCGCCCACCTCACCTGCCCGGCCACCGTCTGGCGGTACGTGGAGAAGGCCTGCACCGCGAGCGCCGCCGACCTGGTGATGCTCGACCTCGAGGACTCCATCCCGCGCGGCGACGAGCGCGCGCTCGCCGAGGGGCGCGCCAACGTGGTGCGTGCGCTGCTCGAGCTCGACTGGGGCGCGCGCCTGCGCTTCTTCCGCCCACGCGGCCTGGAGCTCGACCCTGGCTTCGAGGACCTGCGCACGGTGGTGGCCGGAGCCGGGGCGCGCCTGGAGGGCATCGTCTACCCCAAGGTCGAGGACGCCGACGAGGTCCGCCTCCTCGACGCCACGCTCGCCGAGCTGGAGCGCGCCCACCACCTGGCCGAGGGCAGCATCCGCGTCGAGCTGCTGGTGGAGAGCGCCGCCGCCGAGGCCGAGATCGCCGCCATCGCCCGCGCCTCGCGCCGCCTGGTGGGGCTGATCTTCGGCGCCTTCGACCACTGGAGCTCGCTGGGGATGGTCGTGCCCTACGCCTTCGACCACCCGCTCGTCGACCATGCGCGCGCGACCATCGTCAAGGCGGCAGCGCTGGTCGGGGTGCCGGCCATTGCCGAGATGACGCTGGCCTACCCCACCAGGGACAAGAGCGAGGTCGAGCGGGCCGCGGCGCTGGCCGAGTGCCGCCGCGACGCCGAGCACGCGCGCCGCTTCGGCTTCCGCGGCAAGTGGACGGGCATCCCCGCGCA
>JBBJMR010000465.1:0-5055 GCA_037720395.1 Polyangiaceae bacterium | reverse complement strand
ACCTCGACCACCGTGGCGCCGCCCTCGAGGGCGGCGCGGAGCACCGCGCCCACGGTGCCCTCGCCCTCGACCTCGGCGACCAGCACCCCGGGCCGCTCGCGGAAGGTGGCGCCGAGCGCCTCGATCGCCAGGCGCAGCGCTTCGTCGACGCCGGCCAGCACGATGTCGGTGCGCAGCACGTCGCCGCGCAGCAGGTCCCGGATGGCGCCGCGGACCACCACCTTGCCCTCGCGCAGGATGGCCACCCGATCGCACATGGCCTCGACGTCGCCGAGGATGTGCGTGGAAAAGAAGATCGTGCGGCCCCCGGCGCGCTCCTCGAAGATCAGGTCGCGAACCTCCTTGCGCCCCACCGGATCCAGCCCGCTCATCGGCTCGTCGAGGACCAGCATCTCCGGATCGCTGACCAGCGCAGCGGCCAGGCCGGTGCGCTGCAGCATGCCCTTGGACAGACGCCGCGCCTGACGGTCGGCGGCGTAGAGGATGCCCACCTTGCCCATGACCTCGGTGCTGCGCGCGCGCAGCGCCTTGCCGCCGAGGCCGGAGAGACGCCCGCACAGCTCCACGAACTCGCGCGGCGTGAGGTACGGGTAGACGTACGGGTTCTCGGGGAGGAAGCCGATCTTCTGGCGGGCGCGCGCCGAGGGGACCCTCTCACCGAAGAGGAAGGCCTCGCCGCCGCTGGGGGCGATGAGGCCGGTGAGCATCTTGATGGTCGTCGTCTTGCCGGCGCCGTTGGGGCCCAGGAAGCCGAAGATCTCGCCGCGGCGCACGTCGAAGCTCACCCCCTTCACCGCCTCCACGCGCTTGCGCACGAAGAGGCCGACGGTGAAGGTCTTCTTCAGATCGCGGACCTCGATGAGGCGCGGGCGATCGTCGGCCGTGTCACTCTCCGGCGCCTTCGACTCCACGCCGGTGGCGGCCGGGTGCTCGTCCGCAGGCCGCGCGGCGAGGGCCTCGCGCTCTGCCCCCGACTCCTCGCTCACCCGCCGCCCCCGCCTCGACCTTCGCCGTCACCGCGCGGCGCTGCGGCCGCGGCGCCCATCGACGAGGGCAGCGGCGTCGTCTGGTACTCGTGCAGCTTGTACTGGATCTTGCGCGGGCTGATGCCCAGCAAGGTGGCGGCCTTGGAGGTCGATCCCTTGCAGGCCTCCAGCGTCTTCAGGATGGCGTAGCGCTCCAGGTCGTAGATGGTGCTGCCCGGGATGCGCGGCAGCTGATCCTGCTGCGGCTGCGCGCTGATCGAAGCCGGCAGGTGGCGCGCCTCGATGCGGGAGCCGTCGCAGAGCACCACCGCGCGCTCCATGGCGTTCTCCAGCTCGCGCACGTTGCCCGGCCAGCCGTAGGCGGCCAGCGCGGCAAGCGCGTCGTCGGAGAGGCCCTCGATGCGCTTGCCGTTCTCCTCGGCGTAGCGGGCCAGGAAGAACGAGGCCAGCTCGGGGATGTCGCTGCCGCGCTCGCGCAGCGGCGGGATCTCCAGCGTCACCACGTTGAGTCGGTAGTAGAGGTCCTCGCGGAACACTCCCTCGGCGATGCGCTGCTTGAGCTCCTTGTTGGAGGCCGCCAGGATGCGCACGTCGACCTTGAGCGTCTCGTTGCCGCCGACGCGCTCGAAGGTCCGCTCCTGGAGGAAGCGCAGCAGCTTGACCTGCGTGGAGAGCGGAATCTCGCTCACCTCGTCGAGGAAGATGGTCCCGCCGTTGGCCTGCTCGAAGCGCCCCTCGCGGCGACCGACGGCTCCGGTGAAGGAGCCCTTCTCGTGGCCGAAGAGCTCGCTCTCCAGGAGCGACTCGCTGAGCGCGGCGCAGTTCAGGCGCACCAGCGGCGCCTTGGCGCGGGTGGAGGCGCGGTGGATCATCTCCGCCACCAGCTCCTTGCCGGTGCCGGTCTCGCCGAGGATGAGCACGCTGGCGCGGCTGGGGCCGACCTGCTCCACCAGACGGAGCAGCGCCACCATGCTCGGGTGGGTGGCCACCACGTGGCCGAACGGGTTGCGCTCGCGGAGCTTCTCGCGCAGGCGCGTGTTCTCCTGGAGCAGGCGCGCCCGCTCCACGGCGCGCTCCACCACCACCGCCAGCACCGAGAAGTCGAGCGGCTTGGTGAGGTAGTTGTAGGCGCCCTTCTTCACCGCCTCGACGGCGCTGTCGATGGTGCCGAAGGCGGTCATGACCACGAAGGTCGCGCCGGGGCAGGCGCTGCGCGCCTTCTCCATGAAGCCGATGCCGTCGAGCCCAGGCATCTTCAGGTCGGTGAGCACGACGTCGGGGACCATCTCCTCGAGCTTGCCCAGGGCCTTGAAGCCGTCGGCCGCGGTCTCCGTCGTGTAGCCCTCCTCGCGGAGGATCTCGGACAGGGCGGCGCGCGCGTTGGCCTCGTCGTCGACGATGAGGATGCGTCCCCGGGAAGCCACGAAGTGGTGTCTAACACGGAGCACGGACGCCGCGCAGCGCGGGCTTGGCGGGCCGGCGGCGAGGACCCATGGCCGTCGGAAGGGTGCTCGGGCCCGGGGCCCTCGCCGCGCGCCCCGCCAAACCGTGATCCGGAGAAGTCCCCGGTACCATTGCGGGATATCGGCCCGCGCAGGCCGACACGATTGTTTCTGTAACTTCCCGAGAGTGGTACAACCCGCAGCGCGCGAAGGGGAGCCGTCCCGCCAGTGGGACGCAGGCGTCTCGGCCTTTCGCGACGAGGGACGAGGGTCGATGCGAACGCTTGGAAAAGCCCTTCTTGACATGTCGACGTGGGGTCTGCCGCTGATCGCGCTCTGCGCGGCCGGCACTGCGATGGCGCAGGAGACAGGAAATCCCTTCGGCCAGCAGCCCGCCCCCGGCGCCCAGCCCGCGCCCCCCGCCCAGCCCGGCCAGCCCTTTGGCCAGCCCCAGCCCCAGCCCGGCTTCGGGCCCGGCGGCCAGCCCGGTCCTGGTCAGGGCCCGGGTGGGCAGCCACAGCCCGGGATGCAGCCCCAGCCCCAGCCTCAGCCCGGCTTCGACGGCAACGCCGGCTTCAACGGGCAGGCCAGCTTCGGAGCCGGCGCTACCGGAGCCGATGCGGCAGGCGGCGTCGCGGCCGACGCGCCCACCGACGAGAAGCTCGAAGAGGAGGAGCGCGCCTACTCCCTCATCGAGCAGACCAACCTCTACGGCTCCACCGGGTTCCTGCGCACGTCGTACGCCGGCTCGGGCGCCTCCGGCACCTTCCGCGTCTCGTTCCTCATGGACTGGTTCTCGACCAGCGGCTTCCTCTGCGACCCGACCGTGCGCACCGCGGCGGTGCAGGGGCGGCCCGGCGAGCGGGTCATCTGCGGCCCCGCCGGCACGTTGACCGACGCGCAGCTGGAGGACTCGGCCAGCCACGTGGGCGCCTTCTTCACCCTCAACGCCACCCCGGCGAAGTTCCTCGAGGCGTACGCGTCCATCCGCACCTTCGCCAACCAGAACGACAAGGGCACCCCGCCGCTGCTCCAGGTGCTCGGCGACACCACCTTCGGCGTGAAGCTCTTCAGCCCCAACCCGGGCAAGCTCTTCCACTTCGGCGGCGAGCTGCAGCTCATGCTCCTGAACGGCACCGGCGGCGTCGGCCTGGCCGGCGGCGGCACCAGCGCCGCCCTCCGCGCCCTGTCCTCCCTCGACTTCCGCAAGCCCGGCGGCAAGGGCTTCCCGATGCGCATCAACGCCAACCTCGGGTACAAGATCGACAACTCGGCGAACGTGGTCGAGGACATCGAGATCGAGCGCGCCAAGCGCGCCGGGGTCCAGCAGGACGCCACCGAGCGCGCAGAGGGCACCGAGCCGCGCTTGCCCATCAGCCGCATCGAGCGCTTCGGCCTGGGCATCAACCGCGTCGACTTCTTCCAGATCCACCTCGGCGCCGGGATCATGTGGTCCAAGATCCAGCCGTTCCTGGAGTACACGCTCGACCTGCCGGTCAACCGCCAGGGCTGGACGTGCCACACCGGCCGCGTCGCGCAGGGCGACGTCTGCCTCGGCCTGGACAACTTCAGCTCCTCGACGCTCGACAACCCGGACGGTGACGGCGGCACCGGGTACTCCGCGGTCCCGTCGCGCCTGTCGCTCGGCGTGCGCGCCACCCCGTTCACCAAGGCCTTCCGCGGCCTCTCGGCCACCGCGGCCTTCGACATCGGCCTCTCGGCGACCTCGACGTTCATCGAGGAGGTCGCGCCCCAGGCTCCGTGGACGCTCTATCTGGGCCTCGGCTACGCGTACGACACCAAGGAGAAGGCGCCCCCGCCGGCCCCGCCGGCCCCGCCGGCCCCGCTGCCGACGACCATCGCCGCCCCGCAGAGCTACGCGCGCGGCTTCGTGCACGAGCAGGGCAAGGACACGCCGGTCGTCGAGGCCATCGTGACCATCGAGGGTCCGAGCGCCCAGGCGCCGGTGGCCACCGGCCCCGACGGCCGCTTCCTGACGCGGCACCTCGAGCCGGGGTCGTACACCTTCGCGATCAAGGCCGCGGGCTTCAAGCCCGGGCAGTGCGTCGCCAACATCGCGCCTCGCGGCGCGCCGGGTGCCGCGGGTCCGGGTGCCGGTCCCGGCGCCATGGGTCCGGGCGGCCAGCCGGGGCAGCCCGGACAGCCGTTCGGCGCGCAGCCCGGGCAGCCGTTCGGCGCGCAGCCTGGCCAGCCCTTCGGTCCGGGTCAGCAGCCGCAGCCTGGCCCGCCGATGGGTGGCCCGGGCGCGCCGCCCGCCGCACCGCCGTCCGGTCCGATGTTCGTCGATGTCGACTGCCCGCTGGAGGCGCTGCCCAAGCTCGGCCTGATCACCGGCACGGTGAAGGACGCCGAGAGCGGCGCGGCCGTGGCCGGCGCGGTGGTGAAGATGACCGACGCCTCCGGCAAGGCGAACAGCGCCACCGCCGACGGCAACGGCGTCTTCTCCTTCAAGGACCTGCAGCCCGGCGTGGTGAAGTTCCGCGTCGACGCGCAGGGGTACATGACCCACGCCAACGAGACCGAGGTGCGCGCCAACGAGGAGGCGCGCCCCACCCTGAGCGTCAACAAGCGCCCCAAGGTGGCGCTGGTGAAGATCCAGGGCAACG
>JBBJMR010000464.1:0-5060 GCA_037720395.1 Polyangiaceae bacterium | reverse complement strand
AGCGCCTCCAGCGCAAGGACCAGCGCTTCCGCGAGCTCTGGCAGCACGACCTGCCGTTCGTGAACAAGAACATGGTGCTGCTCCTGGGGCCGCCGGCCGACCCGGCCTGCGTCGGCCGCGCGAACGCCAGGGACCCGCGCTGCGCGCTCACCTGGCGCGAGTGGTCGGAGCGCGTCGACGCCGAGCAAGCGCCTCCGGGACCGTGACCGAGACCGCGACCGCGCTCACGGAGCGGCGTCGGGAGCCGGATCGAGCGGCGCAGGAACGTCCGGCGCCCCTGCCGTGGCAGCGGATGCGGGCGCGGCGCCGCCATCCGGCACCGGCATCGCCATGCCGGGGGAGCGCGCGCCGACACCGCGACCCTGATCACCTCCGGCGGGCGCCACCAGCTCGTTGCTGCCATCGCTGCGCGGCGGCATGTCGGCGACCAGCGGCGTCGGCGCCCAGCCCAGGAACTGTTCGAGCTCCGCTTCGGCCACCGGCAGCAGCGGGTCCTTCACCTCCTGGTAGCAGGCCACGCGGCGCTCGAGGAAGTTCTGCTGCCAGGGCGTCTCCGGCTCGAAGGCGCGCAGCGCCTCCTTGCACATGCCGGCGAAGTCGATGGCGAACGCCAGGCTGGTGATGCTCTTGAGGCGGTCGTGCTGCAGCAGGTCGACGGAGAACGGCGTGCGCAGCGCCTCGAGGAGGACGGGGCCCGCCTGGGCGTCGCGCCGTGCCACCTCCGCGGCCAGGGTGAGCGCTCGGCCCATCACCTCGGGACGCGGCCAGGGATCGGTTCGGTAGCGGCGGAAGGCCGACTCGAGCGCGGCGGCGGCGCCCTGGGTATCGCCGCGCACCAGATGGAAGTTCGCGAGGTAGACGTCGGCCTGCGTCGGCTGGAAGGCGCGGACCTCCTGGATGAGCGCCAGGGCGTCGTCCGCTCCGGTGACCGCCGCGCCCTCGGCGGCCATCTCCATCTCCAGCATGGTGCGCGGCGGCCGCGGCTGCGTGCGCCACGCGGCCAGCGCGCCGGCCGGATCGCCGGCGGCGAAGCGCAGCATGGCCTCGGCGCGGCGCCGCGCGTCCACGTCCCTGGGTGCGCCGGGCTCCGGCCCCGGCCCGAAGAGAGCGCGCGCCACGCGGCGCTGCTCCTCCACCGAACCCCAGTCGACCTCGCCCCTCACCGCCGGGCGATCCGCGCGCAGGCCGCGGGACAGCGCCAGCAGGTCGCGGCTGTCGACGAGGACCCCCGCGCCAACCGAACGCGCCAGCGCGAACTCCAGCCAGTTCTGGTCGTCGCTGTTGACGATGCCGCCCGACTCCCTGGCCAGCGCGCGCGCCATGGCGTCGCCGCCGAGGAAGTGGCCGAGGACACCCTCCAGGTCGGAGACACGCCACACCGAGCCGAACGCGCTCTTGTACGGCTCCTGCTGCAAGCGCGCTCGCACCGCGTCGCCGTCGATGATCGGCGGCTGGGCGGTGGCCACCAGGACGAGATCGCCGCTCTGCGTCTGCCAGGTCTGCACCGAGGCGAAGACGCCGGCCAGGGTGGCGTACGCGGAGCGGATGGCGGCGGCGTCGACCTCGTAGGCCTGCAGCCACTGCATGAAGTAGCCGCCCGGCGCCAGGCGCGACGTGGCCGCCTCGTAGAACTCGCGCGTGAAGAGGCTGGAGATGCCGGCGCGGTACGGGTTGGAGGGCTCGGAGAAGATGAGGTCGTAGCGCTCCGGCGTGGTGAGCAGCACCGCGCGCGTCGCCGAGGGTCACCACGACCCTCGGGTTGTCGAGCACCGCCTGGTTCACCGGCACGCAGGCCCGCGCCACCTCGAGGATGGCCGGCTCCAGCTCGACGACGTCCACGCGCTCCATCCGCGGCACCTTGCCGAGCCAGCCGGCGGTGCTGCCGGTGCCCAGGCCGATGACGAAGGCGCGCCGCATGTCGGGGTGGAAGAGCGCCCCGATGAGGCCGCTCGGCACCTGGGTGCCGGCGTCGGAGCGCGCGTCGCCGTCGCTCTTGCCGTTGACGATGAAGGCGGTGCCGTTGCGGTTGGACCTGGCCACCCCGCTCTCGGCGCCGTCGCGCTCCCACTTGGTGTAGCGGCGCGCGGTGCGCATCCAGTCGATGAGGCCGTTGCGGGTGGCGCCCACGGCCACACTGTCGGCGCGACCGGCGCCGATGGGCGTGTGGCGCCAGGCGGCCGTCGGTCCCCGCGCGGCGAAGAGGCCGAGGGCCATGACCATCAGGCCGCCGGCCACCAGGATGCGCCCCTGGCGCGGCAGCGCGGCCGGGCCGAGGCGGCGCAGCTCGATGGCCGCCGCGGCGGCGCCGACGCCGAGCAGCACCGCCGAGACGGCGCGCCAGGTTCCGGGCGCGGAGAGGAGCGTCAGCAACCCGAACCCTCCGGCGAGCGAGCCGGTGATGGCGCCGACCGTGTTGCATGTGTACGCCAGCCCGACGTCGCGCCCCACCCCTGCCCTGCCCCGGCCCAGGAGGGAGATGAGCATCGGGAACTGGTAGCCGGCGACGATGGCCGTGGGCAGCGTGACCAGGCCAGCCACCAGGGACCAGCCGCCCACGTGACCGATGAAGCCCACGGCGCCGAGCGGTCGCAAGAGGAGCGCGAGCAGGGCGAGGCGATCGCCGAGCGCGTAGGGGACGATGACCAGCAGCGCCTCCAGCGCGCAGGTCATGGCGAAGCCCTGCAGCGTGGCCGGGCGCTGCGCGCCCACGGTGGAGTAGAGCGCGCCGCCGATGGCGATGCCGAGCAGGGCGATGACCAGGATGAGGCCGAAGGTGTAGCTCGAGCCGCCGAGCAGCGGCCCCAGCATGCGGTACCAGACCAGCTCGAGGAGGAAGAAGGCGAAGCCGACGATGCCCGAGGCGGCGAGGACGAAGAGGCGCGGCGCGGGTGCAGGCGCTCCCGCGACGGCGGGCTCCTCCTCGGCGGCCGCGGCCGCGCTGCCGGCGGCGGGCACGGGCGGCAGCGAGCGCGCGTAGGCGCGGGCGATGACCGCCACCAGGGCGTTGACCAGGCAGGCCATCCACAGGGTGAAGCGGACGCCGAAGACCTCGAGGAGCAGGAACGTCGAGGCGAACGCTCCGAGCACCGCGCCGAGCGCGTTGGCGCCGTAGAGGAGCGCCACCGCGCGCCGCCGCCCGTCGCCGGGCTTCTCCACGGCGCGCGCGGCCGCCGGCAGGGTGCCGCCCATCAGGATGGTGGGACCGGCGAGGACCAGCGCGGCAAGGAGCAGGCGCGCCACCGTGCTGCCGAGGGTGCCGAGCACCGGCGAGCCTCCGACGGCGACGTAGACGGCCCGCACCAGCCACACCAGCGCCGGGGTGATGGCCGCGCCGAGCGCCAGGCCGAGCTCGAGGTTCGCGTACATGCCCAGCGGCCGTTCGGCGCGGTCGACGCGGCGGCCGAGCCAGGCGCTGCCCACGCCCAGCCCGCCCATGAAGATGGCGAGCACGGCGGCGTTGGCCGCGGTCGAGGCGCCGAAGATCAGACGCAGCTCGCGCAGCCACGCGACCTGATAGACGAGCGCGCACGCCCCGGACCCGAACAGCAAGGCCGCGACCTTTAAAACGGACCTGTCCACGGGACCCTTCGTATCAGGGTCCCGTCAGCACGGTCGAGCATTCGGGCCGCCGCGCGAGGCGGTCGACGGCTGCTGTCGTCGCTGTGGGTCGATGGCGACCGACGCGTCGCTGCCGACCGACGCGCCGACTTACTCGGCCGGCTTGTCGAACTTCACCACGGCGGTCTTCGTCTCGCCGGCCTTCACCGCCACGGTCACCGACTTCTTGCCGAGCTCGGGGTGGATGAAGGTCACCGTATGGTTGCCGGCGGGGACGCTGACGCCGACCTTGGGCGTGGAGCCGAGCGGCTTGCCGTCGAGCACCACCTTGGAGACGGGGATGGAGTTGATGTTCAGCGTGCCGCTGCCCGACGCGGCCGGCGTCTCCTTGGGCGGCGTGACCGGCGGGGTGGCCGGGCCAGGGCCAGGGCCAGGCTTGGGCCCGGGACCGGGGCCAGGACCGGGACCGGGAGTAGCCGCGACGGGCGCCGGCTTGTCGACCTCGCCGCCGAGCTCGATGCGGATCGACCTCTCCGGCATGCCGTCCTCGAAGGAGACGTCCTGCGTGAACTGGGGCATCCCCTTCTTGGAGGCGATGAGCTGCCACGTCTGGGTGGCGTCGATGTCCGACAGCTTGACCGGCTTGTTGACCTTGAGGACCGAGTCGAGCTGCTTCTTCTCCTTCTTGCCGGTGAGGCTGGCCAGCGTCACCGAGGCGCCGGCGGTCGCCAGCTCGAGCGTCAAGCTGCCCTTGAGCACCTTGAGCTTGACCGGCACCTCCTTCACCTGGTTCGCCACCACCTCGACCGTCTCGTCCTTGGCCTCGTAGCGATCCCCCTCGAAGCGCACCTTGTGCGATCCGGGCGTGAGCGCGGCGAGCTCGAGGGGCAGCGCGCCCTTGTCGGTGCCGTCGACGAGCACCTTGACGCCGGGCTGGTTGCCGGTGGCCTTGAAGCCGGTCCCGCCCGTGGCCGTGGCGGCCGTGGGCGACCCGGATGCCGCGCCGGACGCGGCTCCGACCATGCCCGCGCCCGCGCCCGTGTCGACGGTCACGGAGACGAACTTCTCGCGGCCGGCCTCGACCGTCTCGGTGACGTCGACCGGCGCGGCGTCGGGCGCCAGGACCTTGATGACCTTGGGACCGGTGGAGAGATCGGAGACGACGCACGGCGCCGTGTCGCAGCGCTTCTGTCCGTCGACGAAGACCTCGGCGCGTGCCACGCCCGTGCCGCCCTTGCCCTTGACATCGATCTTGAGGACGCCGGTGCGCGGGATGAGCAGGAAGGCGCCGAGGCCGATGACGGCGGCGAGCGCCAGGCCGCCGAGGACGACGCCGGCCTTGCCACCGCTGGCCTGCGGCGGTGCCGGCCGCGCGCGCACCGAGGTCGGCTCGTCGCGCGCGCCCTTGGGGCGCGTCAGCTCCACCGACGAGGGCGGCGAGCTGGGGAGGCGGGGCGGCGCGGCCGAGGGCGGCGCGACCGGAGGAACCGGCACGGAGACCG
>JBBJMR010000463.1:0-5061 GCA_037720395.1 Polyangiaceae bacterium | reverse complement strand
GGTCACCGTCAACCCCCCCCCGGTCGAGCAGGTCATCGGAAACGCGCTGATGCTCGGGGACGGCAGCGGTGCCCCTGCCGCTGGCGCCGACGCCGGCGCGCCGGCCGCCGATGCGGGCGACGGAGGCTGAGCGCCGATGCTTCTCTCTCGCTTCTGGTACATCGTCTGCGCCCTGACCATCGGCGCCCTCTCGGCGCTGCTGTTCATCGCCGCCACCCTCTACAATCGCTCCGGCGATCGCGCCATGCGCGAGGCCCTCGCCGCCGACTCGAGCGCCGTCCACTGGTACCTGAAGGACGACTCGCGCAACCGCGCCGCCGCCCTCATCCAGATCGCGCTCAACGGCGACGTGCAGGCCGGGCTGGCCAAGGCCACCGGCGAGTCCAAGCCGAGCCGCGAGGTCCGCGACAAGATGAAGTCCGCCCTGCGCAAGCTGGAGGGCGACGTCCCGGCCGACCTCAAGTTCGACGCCCTGTGGGCCGTCGACGGCAACGGCCGGGTCATCGGTGCCTTCGGCTTCGAGCACTCCGAGGAGTGGGAGCTGGGCGGCTATCCGGTGGTCGCCGACGCGCTGCACGGCTGGATCCGCGACGACGCCTGGGTGTGGAAGGGCCGCATCTACCGCGTCGTGGCGCGCCCGGTGGAGAAGGAGGCCGGCTCCGAGCCGGTGGGGGCCATCGTCGGCGCCAAGATCGTCGACGACGCCTTTGCCCGCGCCGTCTCCAAGCGGACCGAGGCGGCGGTCGCCTTCTACGCCGAGGGGCAGCGCGTCGCCTCCGGCGCGCCGGAGGGCTTCGACAAGTCCAACCTCGATGTCATCACCAAGGACATCAAGGAGCTGGAGGGCAACGAGGACTACCACGAGAAGGGCCGCAGCGAGGCGCGGGTCATCGGCGAGCACCTCGGCGTGGTCTACGCGCGCATGCCCGGCGAGGCCTGGGAGCTCGGCGCCGGGTACGCCGTCGGTCGCCTGGCCGTGTTCGTGGAGACGCCGTTCGACTTCTTCCGCCGCGCCGACAACACCGACAAGAGCAACGTCAAGCTGCCCATCCTGGCCGGTATCGTGGTGCTCATCGCCGGGCTCGGGCTCTTCTTCTCGTGGCTCGAGCACTCGCGACCGCTCGGAACCTTCCGCCACGAGGTGGCTCGCCTCGGCAAGGGCGAGATCGACTCCCTGCAGCCGAGCCGCTTCCGCGGCATCTACAAGAAGGTCGCCGCCGACGTGAACGACGGCGTGGAGAAGGTGGCGGTCAAGGGCGGCGCCCCGCGGCGCGCCGCCGACCTGGAGTCCGTGCTCGGCCCGCTCCCCGCGCAGCCGGCCATGAGCGCCTTCAGCGTGCCGGGCGGCGCGGTGCCGGCCAGCGAGCCGAGCCACGAGTCGCAGTCGTTCCCCCGCGCGGTGCCGCGCGCGCGCAGCAGGCGGCGCTCCGCGCCTGCGCTCCGGCCCGCGTCGAACCCGGCGCCGCCGATGAACTGGCGCGGGCGCGCCCACGGCCCCGGATCTGGCACCGGCACGCCGATGGATGTCGCCTTCGGCCCGCCGCAGAACACACCGGCGCCCGCGCCAGTGGTCGCGCAGCAGCAGCAGCAGCAGCAGGCGCCGCCGCCGGCACCGAGCCGCGCCGGCCCACCGCCGCCGCTCCGTCCCAAGCCGCCGCTGCCCGCGCAGGCCACGCCGGCGCCCGTGCCCGCCCCGCCCGCGACGCTCTCCTCCGCGGTGCACGCTGCCTCCATGCCCGGCCCCGCGCCGGAGCCGATGGTCGACGAGCTCACCGACTGGCGCCGCGTCTACGAGGAGTTCCTGGCGGTGAAGAAGCAGTGCAACGAGCCGGTCGGGGCGCTGACCTTCGAGAAGTTCCAGCGCACCCTGCAGCGCAACAAGGACGCGCTCGTCCAGCACCATGGCTGCGAGCGCGTGAAGTTCACCGTGTACGTCAAGGATGGCAAGGCGGCGCTCAAGGCCTCGCCGGTGAAGTGAGCGTGCCC
Organism: Polyangiaceae bacterium; assembly: GCA_037720395.1. Classification (GTDB taxonomy): domain Bacteria; phylum Myxococcota_A; class Polyangia; order Polyangiales; family Polyangiaceae; genus JBBJMR01. Next base: position 3,075 of record JBBJMR010000463.1, on the reverse strand, counting down.
ATGGCCATCGAGATTGAGCCGCTGTCCTCGTGCGCGCGTCGCCGCCGGCGCGCGCTGCGCAGCGCGCTGCTGGCGCTGGGCATCGGCGGCGGCCTGGTCGCCGGGCGCGCGGAGGCCTCGACGGGGATCGAGTCGCCCGACAACGGCGTGGTGCAGGTCGGTCGCGGCGGCGCCTGGGTGGCGCGCGCCGACGACCCGCTGGCCGTCTTCTTCAACCCGGCGGCGCTGGCGCGGCAGGCGACCGGCGTGCACCTCGGCGCCCACCTGATGTTCCTCGACCGCTGCTACACCCGGCTCGGGCCGGACCAGGACGGCGACGGCAAGGGCGATCCGGTGCCCGTGGCCCCGGGCGTGCCGGCGCCGGGCACGCCGGGCGGTCCGGACGCGGCGCACTGCGACGAGGGCGGCGCGTTCCCGAACCCGCAGGTCGCCGTCGGTGGGCGCGTCACCCCCGACCAGGGCCTCGGGGTCGGCCGTGCTCGGTCCGCACGCCGTCGGCGGCACGGAGTACCCCGAGACGGTGCCGTACACCGACAGCTTCGGCAACGCCGCCGAGCAGCCGTTCGCCGGGCGCTACCTGGTGACCCAGGGCAACTCGGTGCTGGTGCTGCCGACGATCTCCGCCGGCTACGCGGTCACCGACTGGCTCTCGGTCGGCGCGGGCTTCATCTGGGGCATTGCCACCCTCGAGTACTCGAATTTCTCCGAGGCGCTCTCGCCGGCTCCCGGGGCGGGGAAGCAGCCCAGCGACAGCTTCTTCGATCACGGCGACGTGAAGGCGACGCTCAAGGCCACCGACGCCTTCATCCCCGGCTTCGTCATCGGTGGGTTGGCGGAGGTCACCTCACGGCTCGACGTCGGCTTCTGGTTCAAGTGGATGGATTCCGTCGACAGCGACGCCGACATCAACACCGAGTCGCGCTACTGGCAGGGCAACGGCAAGAAGAACGACCAGCCTTGCCTGCCGTCCGAGGCGCCGGACTGCAACATCACCGATCCCGAGGACAAGGAAGGCCACCTCCACTTTCCGACGCCGATGGAGGCCAGGCTCGGCGTCCGCTACCACCACCCGCGGCCCGGCATCCGCCCGCGCTGGGCGAAGCGTGCCGACGGCGGTCGCGTGCGCGATCCGATGAGCGAGGACCTCTTCGACATCGAGGTCGACTTCACCTGGGCCAACAACAGCGCCGTCGACACGCTGGAGCTGCGCTTCCCCGGCAGGGGCGGGCTCGAGGGCGCGGAGATCCCGGTGAACGGCACCCCCGGCGGCGTCATCCCCGGCAACGCCGACGTGCCGCACGAGTGGAAGGACGTCTTCGGCGTCCGCCTCGGCGGCGACTTCGTGGTCCTGCCGAACCTGCTCGCGCTGCGCGCCGGCGGCTTCGTGGAGACCAAGGGGCAAGACGACAAGTACCTGAACCTCGACTTCCACGTCGGCGAGAAGGTCGGCCTCGGCGGCGGAGCCACCGTGCGCGTCGGGCCGGTCGACATCAGCGCCGCCTTCCAGCACACGTTCTACGGCGACATCGACAACAACGGGGTGGGCGCCATCTACGGCCTGTCCGGTGATGCAACCACCAGCGGCAACCGCACGCGCCAGACGGTGAATGGCGGCGTCCTGACCAGCAGCCTCAACGAGGTCGCGCTCGGCGGCACGCTCAGGTTCTGACCTGCCTCCGACCTGCCTCTGACTTGCCTCTGACTTGCCTCTGACTTGCCTGAGGGGCCCGCCGCGCGGCCAGGCGGCGACGTATGCCGGAACCACTGGCCGCCCGCCCACACCGGACGCATGTTGTCCGGACCCCTTTCGGAGCGACATCCATGAGTGAGCAGACGGTACGCAACGTCATCATCATCGGCTCCGGGCCGGCCGGCCTCACCGCCGCCATCTACGCCGCCCGCGCCAACCTCAAGCCGCTGTGCATCGAGGGTTTCAGCGCGGGCGGGCTCATCCCCGGCGGCCAGCTGATGTTCACCACCGAGGTCGAGAACTACCCCGGCTTCCCGGACAAGGTGACGGGGCAGGAGCTGATGCAGCGCTTCCGCGATCAGGCCGAGAAGCAGGGCACCGAGATCATCACCGCCGACGTGAGCAAGGTCGAGCTCGGCGCGCGGCCCTTCAAGGTCTGGGTGGAGAACGACCTCTACCTGGCCAAGACGGTCATCGTCGCCACCGGCGCGCGCGCCAACTACCTGGGCCTGCCCAACGAGGAGCTCCTCAAGAACAAGGGCGTCAGCGCCTGCGCCGTCTGCGACGGCGCCCTCTTCCGCAACGAGCCGGTGGTGGTGGTCGGCGGCGGCGACACGGCCATGGAGGAGGCCACCTACCTGGCCGGCCTTTGCACCTCGGTGGTGCTCGTGCACCGGCGCGACGAGTTCCGCGCGTCGAAGACCATGGTGGAGCGCACCGTCAACAACCCGAAGATCAAGATCCTGTACAGCCACGTGGTCGAGGACGTCCTCGGGGTGGCCGAGGACCATGTGACTGGCGTGCGCGTCAAGGACGTGAAGTCTGGCAAGCAGACCGACATCCCGGCCTCGGCGATGTTCGTGGCCATCGGGCACACGCCGCTCAGCGATCTCTTCAAGGGTCAGCTCGATGTGCACCCCAACGGCTACCTGAAGACCACCCCGGGGACGACGCGCACCAGCGTGCCCGGCGTCTTCGCCGCCGGCGACGTGCAGGACTGGGTGTGGCGTCAGGCGGTCACTGCCGCCGGGACCGGCTGCATGGCGGCGCTCGAGTCCGAGCGCTGGCTGCAGCAGGAAGCCCACTGACCGCGGCGGTGCCGAGGTGAGCGACAGCGACCACGACGCGCCCGGCGCCGCCGACGAGTCGGCGCTCGATCCGCGCGCCGAGCTGGCGTCGCTCACCGCCTCGGCGCGCGCGCTGTTCGAGTGGTACGACGCGACCGGCGCCGCCGGCGTTCCAGGGGCGATGCCCGTCGAGCCGGCAGCCCCGCGCGCCCCGCGCGGCACGGGCGTGCGTGCACCCGGCCCCGGACCGGCCTTGACGCCGGCGCCACGAGCGCCCGGGCCCGGCGCGAACGCTCCCGCCGCGCCGCCTGCCGCGGC
>JBBJMR010000462.1:0-5067 GCA_037720395.1 Polyangiaceae bacterium | reverse complement strand
GGACGATGGGGAAATGTAATTGTCGTTGAAGGGTGGATGTAGTTGACGTCGCGCACACGCCCGGCACGCACGCGCCGGGGCGATAGTGGAGCTCCGGGGCGTCGATGCCCTGGAGGCGCACCACCACCTTGCCGCCGGGCCGGATGGCCGGGACGCGCACGCGGCCGGCGACGATCGCGCCCCGTGCGTGACCTGGAAGCGTGCGCCCTCGTGCGGGCGGAAGCGGAAGGAGTCGGGACCGACGCGGACGACGATCTTGGTCGTGTCGGCGTCCGAGTCGCCGCGCGGCCAGAACGGGTCGAGCTCGATCGTGCCGCGTACCTCGAGCAGGCCGGTGGCCATGGGAACCTCTCGTTGCAAAGGACGGCGCCCGGGATCGCGCGGCGCCGTGTCGTGGAAAAGGAAGCGCCGGTGAGCGGAGGAGTGGCCGCTCACCGGCGCTTCGAGGGAAGGTCACCGCGTGCTCACACCGGGTAGCCATTCGAGGCCGGCGCAGCCTCGCTCGGCATCGCAATGGGAGCGGGCGGGATCACCGGGACCGGTGCAGGCGCGGGCGTGGGGGCCACGACCGTCGGCTGCTCGGGCTCGGCGGCCGCCTTGCTGCTGCGCTTGCGCTTCGACAGGCCGAGCAGGCGGAGGTGGTCGCGCCGGCTGATGATGGTGCGCGCCGTCTCGGTCCAGTCGGCCAGCCAGGCCGCGAGGTCCATGCCGGCCCTGGTGGTCGCGTCGGCGGGCACCTCGAGCGCCACCGCGCCGGTCTTCGCCCTGGCGATGACCTCACGCAGGCGGGCTCGTTCCTCGGCGGTGATGCGCCCGGAGCGACGCTTGCTCGCCCAGGAACTAGAGGGACGGGATGGTGCCGAACTACCCCGCCGCCAGCTTCGCTTCCTGAAAGAACCCCGCCGGCATCGGCACCCGCAGGTCCCACTCGATCTGCATCGGCCTCGCCCCCCGATGGCTCGCGCAGTACGCCTCCCCGAGCAGCGTGTACGGCATTGTCTCCCCGCGCTCGTCGTTCCGCCGCGTCCGCACGAACAGCAGCGCCTGGTTGCCGGATCCGAGGCGCGTCCGGATGTAGCGCTGGCCGGTCCCGGTGTCCGGGTGGCAGCTGCTCTGCGTCTCCCAGTGGAAGCGCTTCGGGGAGATGGCGTAGTCGTTGTAGAGCGTCGTGGGTGAGTACTCCTTCGCGCTCTTCTCCAGGGTGACGAACAGCAGGTCCGTCCCGAGACGCTCGATGTAGTAGACGCCGGTCTGGATGCGCTTGATGCCACCGTGCTTGTTGCGCTCGTCGACCCCGGTGAGGACCTCGTCGAGGCTGTAGCGGGCGTGCACCTGGAGGGGCAGCACCGCGAGGTGCCCCGCCAGAGGCAGGGTGAGAGCGCGACTGCGATCCCCGAGCTCGTCGAGGAGCTGAAGCAGCTCGTCGCGCAGCGCGGGGCTGGCCCAGAGCGCGCCCCAGGCTTGCGGCAGCTTGCCGAGGGGCTCACGGGCGTAGCCGAGCAGGGCGAAGAGCAGGCGCTGGATGGGGTCGCTGTCGTCTGCGGCGGGGGCCGCGGGCTGCGCGAGGAGCTCGCGGAAGCCGGTCAGTCGCAGGCGGTCGTCCACGTGCAGCATGCGCGACAGTGCGCGTTCGATCTGCTCATCGTCGGGACCGGGCGGCGGCACGGGCGCGCCGGCAGCTCGGCGGAGCGTGGTCCAGCAGCGCTTGCTGGCGTAGACGTCTTCGAGGTCCACGTCGGCCTCGCGCAGGAAGTCGGCCAGGCGGACGCCTCGCGACGACTCGCCGAGCATCGACCGCAGGTCCTCGATGAGGTGCTGCGCCCCGACGCCGACCTGTCGCTCGATGTTCTCGAGCACGGCGCGCTGCGCCTGGCGGTCGAGCTGGATGGAGCAGCCGCTGGGCAAGGTCGGGAAGCCCGCCTCGATCTCCCTGGCGATGCTGCGGCGGGTGCCGCCGACGATGGCGCGGTAGCGCAGGTCGAACCGGAAGCGACGGTGCGCGTCGCCGATGAAGTCGAGCACGGTGAGGCACTCCTTGCGCTCGCTTCGCCTCAGACCGCGCCCCAGCTGCTGCAAGAAGACGGTCGCGCTCTCCGTGGGGCGCAGGAAGAGGACGGTGTCCACGTCCGGCAGGTCGACGCCCTCGTTGAAGAGGTCGACGCTGAACACGCAGCGGAGCTCGCCGGCAGCCAGCGCGCGCAGGTGAGCCGCTCGCTCGGCCGAGGGTGTCGTCGCGGACACGGCCACGGACGCGATGCCCGCCTTGGTGAAGCGGCCAGCCATGAACTCGGCGTGCGCGACATCCACGCAGAAGCCGAGCGCTTGCATGGTCTGGATGTCGGTGACCTTGTGCGCGGTCTCCTGCAGGACGCGCAGCGCGAACGCATGGTCTGCCGTGTAGACGTTGCTGAGCGCCTTGCTGTCGTAGCGCCCGCCGCTCCACTTGATGCCGGAGACATTCGGCGCGCCGCCCAGGCCGAAGTACTGGAACGGGCTGAGTAGGCCCTGGTCGAGGGCGCGGCCGAGTCGCAGCTCGGATGCGACGCGCCCATCGAACCACCCGAGCACACTCTTGCCATCGGAGCGCTCGGGCGTTGCGGTGAGCCCGAGGAGCACGCGTGGCCGAAGCCGGTCCAGCAACTTGCGGTAGGTCTCGGCGGCCGCGTGGTGGAACTCGTCGACGATGACCACGTCGTAGTGGTCCGGCGGGATCTGCTCGAGCTGCTCCTCGTGGAGCGACTGGATGCTGGCGAACACGTGCTCCCAGCGCACTGGCTTCTGGCCGCCCACCAGCGTTTCCCCGAAGGCGCCGTCCCGGAGGACGACCTGGAACGTGGTCAGGCTCTGGTCGAGGATCTCCTTGCGATGCGCGACGAACAGCAACCGGTCGCGCGGCAGCTCCTTCCGGAGCCGCTTGTAGTCCAGCGCGGCAACGATGGTCTTGCCGGTGCCCGTCGCCGCGACGACCAGGTTGCGCATGTGCCCGTTGAGCCGCTCGGCGGCGAGGTCCTCGAGGATCTCCCGCTGGTGCGTGCGCGGCTCTACGTCGAAGGCCAGGTACGGCGCGAGCTGCGCCCGCTGCGCCGTCATCACCGCCTTGTCGAACTCCTCCGCGACATATGGCAGGTAGGTGGTGTCCAGCCAGTATTGCTCGAAGGTGGACTCGAACTTGGCGAGGATGGCGCGGTTGTCGACGGCGGAGAGGCGCACGTTCCACTCCGCCCCGTCGACCATCGCGGCCGCGGACATGTTCGATGAGCCGACGAAGGCCGTCGAGTAGCCGCTGTCGCGGTGAAGAAGCCAGGCCTTGGCGTGCAGCCGCGTCTTGTCCGTGTCGTAGGACACCCGAAGGTCCGCACCCATCTCGCGCAACGCATCGAGAGCCCGCCGCTCGGTGGCTCGCATGTACGCCGTGGTGATGACGCGGAGCGCGCTGCCGCCGCGACGAGCGCAGAAGGCGTGCAGTTGCTCCTCCACGATGCGCAGCCCGCTCCACTTCAGGAACGAGCAGAGGACGTCGACGCGGTCGGCTGAGGCCAGCTCCAGCTGCAGCTCGGTGCCCAGTCGCAGATCGTGCGGTCCGTTGACCAGCAGGTCGCTGGTCGAGAGCGGAATCCGGGGTCGAGGCGGCGCCATGGGCTGCGCGGGCCCGCTGGTTCGTTCCAGCACCGCCAGCAGCTCGCGGAGCGGCGCCTCGACTTGATCGGAGTGGTCGATGCCGGAGTCGGGCGCCTCGCGCTCGAGCAGTGCAAGGACGGCGTTGGCAAGCGCGAGTTGACTCGGAGTCGGGTCGTCGCCAGTGATGGACCGCAGCGCCTGGAGGAGGCGGCCGTGGACCAGACGGGAGAGGGTGCTTGGCGCTCGATTCGGATCCACCTCGCCGATGAGGCGGAGCTGCTCATCCAGCGGCGCGAGCTCGGCCGCGAGCCGCACGGTGAGAGGTTGCTCGTGGAGGCCTGGCTTGAGGCGTGTGCGCGGAGCCGCCATGCCGTAAGGCTAGCGGCGCGTGAGGGTGCGCGGTGAGCGCTTATCGAGCCGATCCGGCGCGGTGACGTGCCGTGGCATCACCGCCTCGGGCCGAGGCGTAGCTGGGTGTAGGGCCTACGGCTAGAGCGGAGCATCCCCAGCCCTCCGCCGAGCAAGTCGCGGTATCAATCGAACATGCCAGACCCGGCGGCTGTCGTTCGAAGCTTGCAGGCGAAGCCCTCGAGCGAGACGTCGCCCTGGCGTTTGCGGGCGCGGTACTGGGCGAGCCGGTAGTCGACGATCTCGCGGGTGAGGGCGGCGAGGGGTGCCGCCAGGTCCTCGTCGAGCGTGAGGTCGAGCAGGAAGCGCCCGCCCTCGATGCGGAACCAGGTGCGCCGGTCGCGTCGGGCGCGCGTCCATGCATCCAGGGGGTTCCGGGTCCAGTACGCGAGCCAGCGCGCTGCTGCGGGACCTTCGAGCGTGTCGCTGCGTTCGTCCTCGGCGACATCCGCGAAGAGCTCCGGGGAGCGGCGGAGCAAGGCGTGGCTTCGCGTGGCCAGCTCGTCGACCGGCATTCCGGCTGTCAGGGCGTCGCCTTCGAGGAGCGCCTCGAGCGCGACCATCTGGAAGGAACGCGTCATGTCCGTGGTCTCGACCTCGCGGAGGAAGCCCTGGGCCATCTGCGCTGCGCGGGCGTCGAGCGCATCGAGGTCGCCCTCGCCGCGCACGAAGTCGAACCAGCTGCCGTGGCGTTCGCGCAGGCGGCCGGGCTGGTAGCTCATGCGCTGCAGCTCACCGGCGGTGGGGCGCCGGCCGCGCTCGAGGCGCAGCTCGCGGTAGGCGCGCTCGACCTCGTCCACGCCGCTGACCTTGAAGAGGCGCGACAGGAGTTCCTTTGCCTCGAGCTCCAGCTCGACCGAGCAGCCCTCCGGCAGGTCCGGCACGGCGCTCGAGTCGAGGAAGCTCCGCAGCGCGCCCGTGCTGGTGACGCCCCCGAGGGAGAGCAAGGCGCGGATGCGGTCGAGGAACATGCGGTGGTTGCCGACGAAGTCGATGAGGGTCACGCTCGTCTTGCCGGCGTGCGCGCGCAGGCCGCGGCCG
>JBBJMR010000018.1:0-49838 GCA_037720395.1 Polyangiaceae bacterium | reverse complement strand
GGCCGGCCGGTCGGCTCGATCGCGCGAGAGCATCCGATCGATCGTGCCTGCCAGCTCTGCCGGGACGGTGGGCGCCGCGCTCGAAAGGGGTGGGATCGATCCCTTCATGATCACCTTCAGGACCTGGCCCACGCCATCGGCTTGCGTGGGACGCACCCCGGTGAAGCACTCGTACATGAGGACACCGAGCGCCCAGACGTCGGCGCGGTGATCGATATCGCTGTCGCCGAATACCTGCTCGGGGGACATGTAGTACGGCGTGCCGACCACCATGCCTGTCGCCGTGAGCGCCGCGTCCTGCGTCTCGGAACCCATCGCCGTCTGCTTCGCTATCCCGAAGTCGAGGACCTTCACGCGCTTGCCGTGGTTGTCGTCGTCGCACAGGAAGATGTTGTCCGGCTTGAGGTCGCGGTGAACGATACCCAGCGAATGCGCGGCGCCGACTGCGGACAGGACAGGGACGAGGATCTGCGCCGCCTCGCGGACACCGAGGGCGCCTGACCGCTTGTGGGGTGTTCGCTGGCTCTCGCCTGCCTGGTGATCCATCCCGATATGGGTATTGCCGTGGTCGTGGCCGCCGAGGTCGTAGATCTGGACGACGTTCGGATGGCGGACGGCGGCGGCCGCTCGCGCCTCTCGAAGGAAGCGTTCTTTTCCCCGCGCGTCCGGCGGCCTCTCCGGAGCGCTGCTCCGAGGGCTGAAGGTGTCCAGGCTCCTCTCGGCACTCGACCCGCCCGGCTTCAGCAGCTTGACGGCGACGGGCATCCCGGTCCGCATGTTCGTCGCCGCCCAGACGACGCCCATGCCCCCCTCCCCGAGCGGCCGGTCGAGACGGTGGCGTCCTGCGAGCACGACACCCGCCTCCAGCACCGTCGGCACGCGTCGAGCCTACACCACACGGGACGGGGCGCCGGTGGTAGTTTCGGGCGGATGTGTAGGCGCCGCGACGTCGTGATCCTGCTGGCGGTGGCGGCGCTGATGGCGTGCTCGTCCGAGGAGTCGACGGTCCGGGAAGACGCGACCACCTCCTCCAGCGCGACGGCGAGCAGCGGGCCCGGGGGCGGCAGCAGCGTCGGCTCGGGGCCTCCGCCCGGAGGCGAGTGGCTCGGGCTCGCGTGCGAAGAGGACGCGGCGTGCGGGCCCGGAGGCCGCTGCCTCCGTCCGACCGACGATTCTCCGCTCGGGGGCGGGCCGGCGGGCGGCTACTGCAGTCGCGGGTGCGACGCGGATGCCGAGTGCCCCGGCCTCTACAGTGTCTGCAAGAAGGATGACCTGACCGGCGCCGGAATGTGCTTTCTCGGCTGCGAGTGGGGCCCCGACGCGGACTACCTCGATGAGCCGCTGGAGCGCTTCAAGTGCCGCGGGCGCGAAGACGTTCGCTGCGCCCCGCCGTACACCACCCCCCCGTCGACGTTTCCCCCCTCCGCCTTCTGCCAGCCGACCTGCGGCATGGACGCACAGTGCCCCGCTGGCCGCACGTGCGACCCGAGGTCTCGCCTCTGCGTCACCACGCCGAGCTCGGGGCTGCCGATGGGTGCCAAGTGCGACGCGGAGCGGATGTGCGCCGGCCACTGCAGCGACTCGTTCGGCGATGAAGCGGCTGTATGCACCAGTCTCTGCGTCTACGGCGGAAAGGTAGAGGGCACCGCCGATTGCGGCGGCCTCGAGACGGGGTTGTGCGCCGTCCGATACCAGAGCTATGGCGCCGGCGACGAGGGGCAGTGCGTCCCCGCCTGCGACGAGCACGACGACTGCGCGCACCCCTTCTTCTGGTGCCAGACCGTGCGGGGGCAGGGATATCGGGGCTATTGCTTGCGGGGGGCGGATTCCTGCCCTGCGGGCACGTGCCAAGCAGGCACGTGCACGGAGACGATCTACGGGCCGCGGTGCCTCGAGCCGAAGTACCCGCTCGGATCGGCGGCACCCCAGGCCGGCGGAGCTGCCGGAGGCGGCGGAGCGCGAGGCAACTGAGGTTGGCTCAGCCTCCGGGACGCGCGCACCGGAACCCGACATACGGTTCCCAATCGCTCTCTTCCATGACGCGCCGACGCGCCGCCAGGAGGTGCCGGCGCGTCCCGACCCAGTTCCCACCGCGTACGCCGTGCGCCGCAGGGACCGCGCCTTGCTGCGTGCAGAGCGGGTCGTGGTGAACGCCGGCGGTCCAGCACGGCTCGCCCTGCGCATTCCAGACGTCGAGCGCGTGCTCGCTGAGGTTGCCGGCGAGATCGACGATGGTCCCCGTCGGCAAGGTGAAGGCGTCCCGGGCTCCGCTGCCCACGAACAACGGGCCTCCGATGCCTTCGGATGGCTTGCACGGCGCATAGGCGATGGCGCTCAGGATGCCATGCCCCCCGCGACCGAAGACCGCGTCGGCGCAGGACGCGTCGTCACGACCCCAGACGAAATCCCAGCTGCGCAGGGCGCCGGCGACGAACTCGTAGCGGGCCTCGGAGACCAGGTCCTTCCCCGCGGAGAGACAAAATTCACGTGCCTTGAGCCAGCTGATGCAATTGATTGGCATCTCCTCGAGCCCGGTGGGGGTCTCGGTGTACGTGCACCAGTCGGTGAGGGCCTTCCCACCCAGCTCCGAAGCCCTGCGTGGGTCCTGCGCGCTGGCCAGCCCCGAGGCTCGGAAGCGCCCGACGGTGACCTCCGTCCTGTCGACGAAGAACGGCTGGACGACCACCAGCCGCTGCTGGTCCGCGGGCTCGGTCAGCTGGGCCGTGGTCAGCGATGGGTTGCCCATCCAGTAGGCGCCGCCGGGAACGCACACCTCGTCCGGCGCCGCTGCCTCCGCGCAAGAAACACGCTGCGCGCCCGGCCAGGTGCCGACGCGCGGCTTCTTCGGCCGGCCCTTCTCGGGCTGGAGCGGGCTGGCGAGGTCGCTGAGCGGGTGGCCCGCCAGGTCCGTGGGGAGGAACACGGTCACCTCCTCGATGTCGCCCTCGGCCACCGCGGGCAGCGCGAACGCGACGTCGATGGTGGAGTCCCAGCGCGGCTCGTTCTGCGTCAGCAGGGCGGCGCGGAAGAGGCGAACCCGCGCGATGTCACCGGCAGCGCCAGGGCGCGGCAGGATACCGAGCGAGGCATTGGCGCCGATGCGATCACGATCGACAGAGAATTCGTGCGAACACGGCGCGCATTGGCCGTCCGCCGAGAAGACGTCGACGCGCGCCGTGTCGAAGAGCGCCGGCAGGTCGTCGGGGCCCTCGGCCTCGCCCGGCGGCGGCGGGAGCGGTGCGTCCGTATCGACGAAGAGCACCACCTGCCCGAGGGGGGGGAGGTCCTCGGCGGCGCAGCCGCCGCTGGCCGCGACGACGCCGAGCAGCGGCGCGATCCGCATCAGGGCGCGCCTGGGCTCGGATAGACGCATCGAAATCCTGTCAGCGGCAAGATGCCCTGTGGCTCGATCGGTTGCCGCCGCGTGACCCAGGCGTCCGAGGCGTTCAGGAACCAGTTGCCGCCGCGCATCACCCGCCTGGGAGCATCCTCCTCCACACATTCGGGATCGATCACGGAGGCCGCTTCCCAGCACGGGTGGTCGAGCGGTCGAAACGCGTCCCGGGTCCACTCCCGTACGCTACCGGCGAGACCGACCACACCGTTCACGCCGTCGAGCAGCGGCGTCTCGTCTCCATTCGGGCCCTCGCTGGCGGTGACCGGCAGCGGACCGACCGTCGACGGGGAACCGTTGAAACACGCACCCATGTTGCCGGCGATGAGGAAGTCGGACCGGCCAATCACAGCCTGGTGAACCGCCGTCGGGTCGCCGAGGCACCCCGGCGCGTCGGCTCCCCAGGGCCACGATGTCTCGTAGGTGCGCGCAGCGGCGGTCGCCACGTACTCCCACTGCGCCTCGGTGGGCAGGTCGCCGCCGAGGAAGCGGCACATCGCGCGGGCCCCGTACCAGGGGACGCAGTTCAGAGGCAGGTCCTCGCGGCCGCGGTCCTCCTTGCTCCACGTACAGAACGAGGCGTCGTACTGGCCGTCGATGCCCACGGTCTTCGGCATGGTGCCTTCGTTCCAGTACGGCCTATCGAGCCCGGGATTGAAGCCCTGGCTCAGCGCCGTGCGCCACCGCCCCACGGTGACCTCGTGGCGATCGATCGAGAACCGACGCATGATCGCGGCGTGCTCGGGGAGCGGGTCGCTGTCCTCGCCGGCGGCCGCGTCGGTGCTGCCGAACAGGAAGAACCCGCCGGGCACGCAGACCGTGTCCGACCCCGGGATCACGCCGCACGGCTCCGGTGCCGGAAACGAGCGCTGGACAGAGGCGCCGGGGTCCGTTTCGGCCTCGAGCGGCGCCTCGTGCAGCGTTTCGCGGGTGCCTTCGGTCTGTACGCAGCTGGATGCTTCGTCCGCCGCCGCGTGCTGGAAGGGCCAGTCGGATTCGAGCTGGGCCATCGTGCCGAGGCAGGCGCCGTGGAGCGTCACGCGCGTCGACTGCACGGTGTCCGGCACGATGCGCACCAGAAGCAGGCGGTCCACCGTGACGAACGGCTGTGGCTCGCTGGCCGGCGTGACGTTGCCGGCAGCCAGCCGAGGCTCGGCAGGGAGGTCCGGCTGCGCCGGCGCGGTGGGAGGCCAGGCCGTGCTCTCGGCGGCGCCGACAACGATGTCGGCGGGGGCCTCGAAGACCAGCGAACCGGCGGTGACGAGATGGTAGCGCCCGGGCTCGAGCTCGAGCTCCAGCTCGGGCAGCGTGTACTCGTAAGTCGCGATCGACGCGATCCCGGTGTTGCAGGCGAGGGCCGTCGTTCCATCGTCGCAGCTGCGCCGCAGCTGGAGCGTGACCTGGTAGCCGGGTGGGTCCACCGCCAGCACGCCGAGCCGGTACGAGCCCGGCCGCGCAATGTCGATCGCGGCCGCGGTGGAGCCGACGATGGTGTCGTACTTCGCGCAATCGCCTTCGGAGAGCTTGCCGGCGGACGGTTCGCGGCCGCGCCGGAGCGTCACCGTGCCGCCCATCGGGAGCACTGGCGGCGCGGCGCAGAGCTCGTTCACGGATGCCGCCGCGGTCAGCGGCTGGTACGGAGCGCGAGCGGCGAACCGCTCCCCCCGGTAGTCCCGGACCTTGCCCTCGGGGTACGCGCGTAGCCGCACCAGCACGCCCTGCTCGTCACCGTCGGCAGCGGTCAGGCCGAACGATGCCGGCCAGTCGCTCGGGTCCCGCAAGGCTACGTCGCGGGACTCGTACCACTCGCCGCTCTCCGAGTAGAGGTCGACGCGCAGGCGCCCGACTGCAGCCGGCACCGGGAGGTCGGTGTCGACGATGACGACCACCTCGCCAGTGGGCGCGAGCTGGCCGGCGGTGCATCCCGTCGCCGCGACTGCCAGCGCCAGCGCGAGCGCCACTCGGCACACGGACGCGCACGGATCGATGTGTCGCAGCTGGACGTGCACGCCGGCGCCAGCGTATCGCGCCCCGATCGGCAGGATCAACGTAGGGTTACGCCTCCGCAGATCCAGCTCGGTCGTCGCTGATCGCGCCCAGTTCGTGGGCCAACGAGCGCCGACGAGGACCTCCGTGTCGCGCTCGAGGGGGCTGCCCTCCGGAGCTGTGGTGGCCCTTCGCCGGGTAGCCGCTCGGACGGCGCCCGCGCTGCCGGGCGTTCGATGTCCGTGGGCCAGGTCCGCTTCGCAGCACGCGTATCGGAGCGCTAGGACGCGCCCTTCGGCCGCTGCGCGGGCGCGCGCTTGTAGTCCATGGTGTCGTCCTTGTCTCCCTCGAAGCGGATGCCGTGATAGACGGCCTCCCACGTCTCGACGCCCTTCGTGGGACCCGCCGTGAAGTCGTCCGACGCGCCGCCCTTGATCGGGAGGCTGAAGCCGAGGTCCCTGTGCTCGACCTGCTTGCCCTTCGCGTCGTAGCCCGTTCCTCACGCGCGGCGTTGATCTGCGGCCCCGCGCAGGTCGCGCTGGTTCACGGTCTCGCGAAGTAGTGTGCCTCGGCCATGTCGGCGAGCAGGCCCGGGTGGGTCGGCTCCCAGCCGAGGAGCTCGCGCGTGCGCGCGTTCGATGTCGGGTTGTCGAGCTGCGCAAACCCACCGAGGAAGCCGAGGTACTTCGGCGCGTCGTCCTTGGAGATGCTCCTGGCCGGCAGCCCGAGCCCACGGCCGATGGCCTCGGCGATCTCGCGGAAGGCGACGCCCTCCTCGGCCGCGCCGTGCAGGCGCGTGCCGGCCGGCGCCTTGTCGAGCGCCAGGCGATACAGCTCCGCCGCGTCGAGCGTGTGCAGCGCGGGCCAGCGGTTGTCGCCTTCACCGACCCAGGCCGAGAAGCCGTTCTTGCGTGCCATGCCGACGAGCGAGGGCACGAAGCCGTGTCTATCGAGCGAGCTGTGCACCGTCGGCGCCAGGCGAATCACCGAGGCGCGCACGCCGCGATCGGCGAGGGCGATGGTGGCGTTCTCGGCGTCGATGCGCGGGCCGCCGGGCAGGGTGTCGCCCTCGGTGCCCGTGCGGCCCAGGTTCGCGTGGGCGAGCAGGGCCGTGCCCGAGGTGGTCACCAGTGGCCTGTTCGACCCCGCCAGCGCGTCGCCGAGCGCCCCGGTCACGCGCAGGTCGTACTCGGCCGCCTTCACGAATCCATCGGGCGAGCCGGACAGGGCCAGCTCGTGCTTGTAGGCGAGGTGGATGACGCCATCGGCGCCGGCGGCTGCCTTGCGCAGGCCGTCGAGATCGTCGAGGTCGCCGCGCACGACCTTCGCGCCCGCCGCCTGGAGCGCGGACGCCGAGGCATCGGAGCGCGCGAGACCGAGCACCGTGTGCCCGGCGCGCAGCAGCTCGGGAACGACGGCGGAACCGATGTGACCGGACGCGCCGGTGACGAGAACGTGCATATGGGGGACTCCATTGGACGACGACTCCCGTCGGAGCCAGGATGTCAGTTGCTGACATCCTGGCTAGCACGTGATGTCAGTGCCTGCAATCAGGTAGGATGGTGGCTCGATGGCGCGCTGGGAACCCGACGCCCGCGGGCGGCTCGAGAAGGCGGCGATGGAGCTGTTCCGGGAGCGCGGCTACGCGCGCACCACCGTCGAGGAGATCGCCGCGCGCGCGGGGCTCACCGAGCGGACGTTCTTTCGCTATTTCAGCGACAAGCGCGAGGTGCTCTTCAGCGGATCGGCCGATCTCCAGGGCGCGCTGGTGGCTGCGGTCGCCGGCGCGCCGGCCGACGCCGCGCCGCTGGCCATCGTCGCCACCGCCTTCGAGGCGGCCGGCGCAGCGCTCGAGGCCCATCGCGAGATGGCCTACGTGCGCGCGCGCCATGCGCTCGTCTCCGAGCACGCCGAGCTGCGCGAGCGCGAGCTCATCAAGCTCGCCTCGCTGGCGACGGCCGTGGCCACCGCGCTGCGCGCGCGCAAGGTGGGGGAGCCAGCGGCGAGCCTGGCGGCGGAGGCGGGGGTCGCGGTGTTCAAGGTCGGGTTCGAGCGCTGGGTGGGGGAGAAGAAGGCGCGGGGGTTGCCGGTGCATATCCGGGAGGCGACGGAGGCGTTGCGGGCCGTTGCCGGAGACGCCGGGGGCGAGGCGGATAGGGTGGGGGCGCGAGCGGCGCCGCGCAGCGAGGCGAAGCGTGCCCGGGCGCGGTGACTGCGGTCGCGTCATGGGGCGACGCGTCCGCATTCCATGGGTCCGACGGCGGTGAGCGGAGTGCTGGGTCGGCACGGGCCGAGCGCCGGCAAGGCCATCGCGCAGCTCGATACGCTGCGCGGGATCGGCATGGTGGCGGTGTTCGTGCAGCACCTCGGCGATCGCTACATGGTGCTCGTCGAGCGCGGCGTGGAGGCTTCGCTGCCCGCCTCGGTGCGGCCCTGGATCATGACCGTGCTCCACCACGCCTGGTGGGGCGTCGACCTCTTCTTCGTGCTCTCGGGCTTCTCGCTGGGGCTCGCCTACCAGCGCGCGCTGGACAAGGGTGGCGGCGGGGAGCCCTCGGCGCGTGCCTTCTTCCGGCGGCGCGCGGCGCGCATCCTGCCGGGGTTCTGGGTGGCGCTCGCCGCGGTGCTCATCGCCCGACATGCGCTGATGGCGCAGCCGGGCTTCGTGAGCGCGCTCGGTGCGAACCTCGCGTTGCTCCAGGGTTACGTCGCGCCCGGCGGCGTCGTCTTCATCGGCGCCTCGTGGACGCTGACCACCGAGGCGCACTACTACCTCCTGTTCCCGCTGCTCGCCGTTCCGCTCCTGCGCCGGCGGTGGTGGGCGCTCGGCATCGCGCTGTGCATGGCCGTGTGGCTCGTGCGCGGCGCGCTGCACGCTGCGGTGCTCGAGCCCGGGGAGCGCACCTGGCTCTTCGAGCTCACCCAGCGCCGCCTCATCGTCAGCCGCCTCGACCAGTTCGTCCTCGGCTCGCTCGCGTCGCTGACGTACGTCTCCATCGAACGCAGCGGTCAGCAGGAGCGCGCCGCCCGCTGGGCACCGGTGGCGCTGCTCGCCGCCGCCCCGCTGCTCGTCGTCGCCTTCCGTCTCGAGGGTGAGCTCTTCCTCGAGCCTGGCGGCTCCTGGCCGTATGCCGCTCTCTCGCTGACGACGACGGTCGTCGTGCTCGCCGCCGCCCTGCTCGATGGTCGGGCGGCGCGGCTCTTCTCGGCGCCGCCGCTGTCCTGGATCGGCGTGGTCAGTTACGGCGTGTTCCTGAATCATCAGCTCGTGCTCGGCCTCACCGAGTGGGTCGCTCCCTTCGCGGCCGGGGACACGAGCTGGGCCCGGCTGGCGTTCGTCGGTCCGGTGGCGTTCCTGCTCTCGCTCGGGGTCGGGCTCGCCTCGTGGCGCCTCGTGGAACGTCCCGCCATCCGCTGGGCGGCTGCGGCCTCGGCGCGCCGGTGACAAGCATGCGATGCTCATCCTCCACGCCCTTCCCGCGCTGCGGCACCGCGCTGTAGCTGCCTCCGTCCAATTCCAGACACGAGCGCGGCGCCCGGGTTGCGACTGGACGCGCGAGGCTCAGATGAGAAACCGTTCCGATGTGAAGCGGACGCCGCGGCGCGTCGCCGCGTTCGCGGCCTGTCGTGCCGGGGTTCGACGGTGCCGGCAGCAGCTGGCTGACCAGGAGCTCGGCCCCACCGGCTCCAGCACGAGGTGGGCTGATTCCGTGCGAGCCGGTTCGGCTCTCGGACATCCAATTCTCGATGGTCAAGATCGGGCTCTGTGGCTTCACCATCTCGATGGAGCACTACCCCCTGTATTTCCCGGTCGTCGAGGTCCAGCAGACGTTCTACGACCCTCCGGGCGATCGGACGTTGCAGGGCTGGCTGGCCGCGACTCCACGCGGTTTCGAGTTCACCATCAAGGCCTGGCAGCTCATCACCCACGAGGGCAACAGCCCCACCTACCGCAGGCTGCGCCGACCGCTCGATGCGGCAGACCGAGCGACGTGCGGCGGCTTCCGTGACAGCCCTGTGGTGCGCAGCGCCTTGTCGCGCACGCTGGCGTGCGCGGGGGTGCTCGGCGCCACCGCCATCCTCTTCCAGTGCCCTGCCAGCTTCCGTCCCGAGCCGGCGAGCGTCGCCCGACTGCGGACCTTCTTCGCCCGCATCGCCAACCCGGAGCGGCCCGCGGGCGTCCGCTACCTGTGGGAGCCTCGTGGCCCGGCCTGGACGAAGAGCGCGTCGCTGGCAGGCGACCTCTGCCACGAGCTCGACCTGGTCCACGTCGTCGACCCTTTCGTCGACGAGCCTCGAGCCTCGCCGGGCGGCGCCTACTTCCGCCTCCACGGCATCACCGGCGCGCGCCACGTCTACAGCGACGACGAGCTACGGCGCCTGGTCGAGATGACGCCGCCCGTTGCTCACGTGATGTTCAACAACATGCCGCGCGTCGGCGACGCCAAGCGATTCGCCAAGCACCTCGCTGCGGCGGCGACCCAGATGGTCTAGCGACCGGGCCTGCCTCGCTCACCGGTCGCCCGCCAGGACGGCCTGTGCTGCTCGGATGAGCGCCGCTGGCCACGCTCCGTCGCGTCTCGGTCTGGGGAGGCACCCCGGACGCGGCGAAGGTCATCGCTGCGCTGGCGGGTCCCCGTAGAGCCACAGCAAGAGGCCGCCGCAGGCGGGGCCCGACCCGGAGAACGACCTCGCGTTGTCGCGTGTGCAAGGGCCCTCCGCGAACCGGTCGCCGGACGCCGAACACAGCTTCGCCAGCTCGTCAGCGCGCGTCAGCGCGCGCCAGCGCACGCCGCACCCGGAGCCGAACTCGAGGCAGTGCAGCGAGCCCCTGCCGGCTGGTGCGAAGAGTCGTGCGGTGGTGTCGACGATGCCGTGACCATCGGCCATTTTCGCTACGCGTCAGAACATCTTCAAGACGAGCGGGCCGGCCACTCCGCCCGGCGCCGCCGGCGTGGCGGCCACGTTCCTGGGCCGTGCCGGGTCGGCGTGGGGCTGCTCTTGCGGCGCGGCGAGCGTGCCGTCGCCTCGAGGGGCGTCACGCAGGCTCGACGCGACGAGCGCCGTCACGCGGAGGTTGCCGGTTGTCCGAGCCAGGTCCGCTTGCCGCTCCTGTCGAAGAAGCGGCACCAGGTGCCACGTGACGACCACGCTCGAAACGATGCCGGCCAATGCGAGGACGCCACAGGTCTTCAGGTTCACGGGTGGGTGGCTCCGGGTCGCGCGCGGCGGGTGACCACGTTTCGGAGCTTACGCCCACTCCGGTGAGCATCCGCTTCCGAGCATGGCTGCGACACCCCAGGTCAGAGGTTGCGCCTTCCCGCCAACCGTTGCGGCCCACGATCGCCACCTGCGCGCCCCGCGCCAGAATCTCGGCGCGATTCGCGGCGGCACGCGACGTGCTCCGGGCCCTGGCGTGGAGACGACCTGGATGCGCCGCGCCTGCGGCACGGTGGTGCTCGCCGCGCTGGCTCTTGCCGCGGCGTGCGGATCGAACGAGGGCGACGGGGACCCGACCCGCGGGGGCGGTGGCGACGGGGGTGCTGGCGCCGGTGGCGTCACGTCCTCGTCCTCATCGATGGCCACATCCTCGTCGACGTCCTCGTCGACGTCGGCGTCGGCGTCGGCGTCCTCATCCTCGATGGCGAGCTCCAGCGGCACCGGCGGCGCGCGCGAATGCGCCGACACGTTCAGCGACCCGTGCGGCAACTGCCTCGAAGAGGCGTGCTGCGACGTGCTGACCGACTGCATCGCCAACCCGGAGTGCAACGCCTGCGTGACCATCGCGTACGAGCCGAGCTGCGACGGCAATCCGTACTACGCCGCCACCACCGCTTGCACGTACACGGACACGTGCGACGACGCCTGCTACCCGACCTGCGACGTCTTCGCGAGCGAGCCGTGCGGGGACTGCTTCGAGCAGACCTGCTGCGCGGAGCTGCAGGCCTGCGTCCAGGACGCCGACTGCACCGAGTGCCTGGTCGACCCGAACGCCAGCGGCTGCGGTTCGAGCGCGCTGTACCTGGCCTTCGTGGATTGCATCGTGCCCACCTGCGACGTGGCCTGCGGCGCCAGCTGCGCAGGTCAGTCGTGCGCCAGCGGCTGCTGCGACACCGAGCCGCATTGCACCGGCAGCTCGTCGCTGGCCTGCAGCGCGAGCTGTGGCGGCCTGGGCGCGCTCTGCGAGTCGACCGCCGACTGCTGCAGCTCAGCCTGCGTGGCAGGCACCTGCCAGGACGTGTGCGTCCCGAGCTGCGCCGGCAAGCAGTGCGGCCCCGACGGCTGCGGCGGCAGCTGCGGCGACTGCGGCGGCAACAGCTGCATCGGTGGCCAGTGCTGCGTCCCGAGCTGCGCCGGCAAGCAGTGCGGGTCGACTGGCTGTGGCGGGACCTGCGACAGCTGCCCGGGCGGCTCCTCCTGCCAGAGCGGCCAGTGCTGCGTGCCGAGCTGCGCTGGCAAGGAGTGCGGCTCCAACGGGTGCGGCGGGACCTGCGGCAGCTGCTTCGGCGGCGAGAGCTGCCAGTCGAACCAGTGCGTGCCTTGCGTCAACGCGTTCGCGCCGTCGCTCTGCGGCGATTGCCTGGAGGCGGAGTGCTGCCCGGCGGTGACCGCTTGCGCTGCGGCAGCGGGCTGCATCGACTGCGTGACCGGCAACGGGCCGGCCGGCTGCGAGAACGGCTTTGCGGCCTCCAACCTGCTGTCCTGCGCGGGCAGCTCCTGCGCGAGCGAATGCCAGTAGCCACTGGTAGGCCGTGGCGCGCTCCTACGCAGCACATCTGCAAGAATCGAGCTCGAGCGCCAAGCACCGATCCCCACGATCAGGAGGCTGGCGCCGTCGGTCGTGGTGAGGGCTCGATCGGTTCATCGCCCGAGGCCTCGATGCTCTCGCTGATGCAGGAGCAGGGCGCTCAGCGGTAGGGCGCGCCGGGGGCGTCGAACCCGGGGATGGCCGAGCGCACCGTGTAGCCGTGCACCACCTGCGCCTTCTTCAGGACCTGACCGAGCTCGGCTCGATCGACCTTGCCCCGGAAGACGAGCTTCCTTTCGCCCTGGCGCGCCCGCACGCGCAGGAAATGGCGCGGGAGGAAGACGCGCACGGCCATGTAGGCCCCCGCCGGCGCGAGAGCGATCCCGGAGGCGATCTCGGCCGGAAGAACCCCGGCGCTCTCCTCGACGGGCTCCACCGTGTCGGCATGGCGCGCTTCCGGGCCGACGGCAAGCCCTCCTGCCGGCCATTCGAGAGCTACGCCTGCGTGGTAGCCCGGATACCAGATGTACCCAGCTCCTTCGAGTGCGCGCCCCAGCGCCTTGGAGCAATGATTGTGAACCCACGCCTGCATGCTCTTCGGCTCGACGACGCCTCTCGCGCCCGATCGCGTCGCCGAGCTGTATGCCTCGCCCGAGGCGTACCTCGATGCGTACGCGGCCGCCGCAGACGCGACGGTCGAGGCGGGCTTCATTCTCGACGACGATCGCGACGCGCTGATGGACAGGGCGGACCCGTCGCGCGTCGCGCCCTGACGCCGCGGTCGCGACCCTCTGCCAGGGCTGCCCGCCGACGACCACTGGGCGTGAGTCGGGGCCGCCAGCTCCGTGGGTGGTGCAGGAGCAGTGAGCCGGTAGCGGGTGCTCAGCGGCGCTCAGGGGACGTTCTTGTAACGGTATGCCCACATGGTGCCGTTGTCGCCGCTGTCACCCGCTGCATGGACGAAGTAGGCGTTCAGCTGGGCATCGTAGAACGCGTTGAAGCTCGCATAACTCGACTTGACCGCATCCGGCAGGCTGCCTTCGGACCAGGTGTCCGTGGCGGGGGCATACGTGAATATCTTCATTTCGTTGTACCGGAAGATGGTCACGACGTCGTTTGCCACGTCGTAGAAGATGGATGCGTCGTTGGTCCTGAAGCTGAGGGGAAAGGGTCCCTGCGGTGTCGGCTTCGTCCAGGTGGCGAGATCGAGGTCGTAGATGTAGAGGCTGCCGGTGGGGTCGTCCGTTCCTGGCCCCATGTAGATGCGATCGCGCTTTTCGTCGTAGCAGCCGCCGTGGTCGTATCCCGGGGGCCGCGGGCCCTGATCGGCCACCGTCGTCCATTCGCTCGTTGCCGGGTCGAAGAAGGCGACGCCACCGTCTCCGCCGAGGAAGTACTGCTTGCGGCTCTTCACGTACTGGAAGTTCGGATAGCCGCCGACATCGGGCGGACCGGCAGCGATCGGGTGGTGCTCGAACCGGCCCTCCATGGTGTCGTAGAACCAGGGAGACATCGGCGGCGCCGTCTTCCCGGCAGCCTGCGCTTCGAGGAGCGCCACGCCCTCGCCCATCAGCTCCATGCCTCCAAGGTAATACGTGCCGAGGCCATTGCCGGCGAGGAACGCAAAGGAGTGTTCGAATGGATCGTACGAGAGCAGGTCCCAGGCGTGGATCAGGGTGTGCACGGGCACCGGCTCGGCGTTGGCGTCCACGAGCTGGCCGAGATCGTTCATCAGCAGGGATCCGTCTTTCACCTGCTGTGTGAACGTCGTCGTGTCCGTCCCCGGGTACACGGCGATCCATCGATGGGCGTTGATGTCGTATACCCACAGATCGTCCATGATGTGACCATCCGGCTTGACGAAGGCGTGCGCGCCTTCGCCGTAGAAGAACGCGCCGCGTAGATCGGGAGATGAGATGAGCGCGCGCCCACCCCACGACCGGCCGCGCGCCACGCCCCAGCTGGGGTCGGCCTGGGGCGCGCCGAGGTCGATCCATTCGCCGTCGCCGAGCGCGTTGATCTTGTCGATGTGCGGGCCCGGCGCGCTCGGGAGCCCAGCGAGAGGGCCCTTGTACGAGACCGAGCCGCTCGCACCGGACCCGCCAGCGCCGTCGGCCCCGCCCGGTCCGCCCGCGCCCGAGCTGCCCGGGTCCGCCGATCCGCCGGAGCCGCTGGTGTCATCGCCGGGATCGTTCTCGGAAGGCGATGTTCCTCCCGACTCGCTGCTGCCGCAGGCCAGGGTGAGCGCCAGCGTCAGCAGGCTCGCGAACGGGGTGCCTCCCCCGAGGGAGGCGCGTGCAGCACGAGGAATCATGGATGCTCCTTTGGAGGCGCGGTCGGTATCGTCCCAGGAAGCAAACGCGGGGCCTGGAGCGGCATCGCTCCGCAGATCCTCCAGCGCCGCGGCCTGGTGAGGTTGGCCTCGGCCCGGTGGGCCGCACGGCGTGGCGAGACGGGACACCCATGTCCCCTCGTCGAGGTCACCCGGTACTCGCGTGTCCCCCATCGCCACGCTCGGCCGCGCGCGCCGCCGATGCGTTTCGGCGGACGCGATGGTGATTGAGGCGCTGGAATGATCTGCGCTCGTTCACGCCGGTGGCCGCCGCCGGCGACCCTGACCGCATCCACCAGCTAGCGGGAGTGTCGCGACCGTCGGCGCCGAGACCATGCGAGCCATCCGAGCATGACAGTGAGGGAGTCCGGCCAGGGTGGAGCTCCGTGGCCGCCGGTTGCGCGGCAGGAGCAGCCCGAGTCTCCGGCGCCCTCCGGGTCGGCCCCGGCATCCGCGCCGCCGTTGCCGGCGCCCGGTCCGACGGCGCTCGAGCCGCCCGCGCCGGCCGGACCCGCGGAGCTGCCCCCGCCGCTGCCCGTGGTCGCCGCGCTGGACGAGGCGTCGGCGTCCTTGAAGCCTCCGTCCAGCGTCCAGCCTGGGTTGCCGGCGGCGTCGAACCGATAGGCGCCGACGTCGGCGGTGCCGTCGCGGGGCGTGCCGTTGAAGTCGTCGGTGGCCGCATAGCGCGGGTCGCCGGCGCCGACCAGCGCGGAGCCATTCGCCGGGAACACATCCATCGGCGGCGCGCCCGCGTAGCTCGCGGAGACGAAGTCGGCGTCAATGTCGCCGCTCTCGTCGTAGCCCGAGCTCGGGCCCGAGAAGCTCCCCACACCCAGGTTGCCGGCGGCGATTTCCAGCGCGAGGTCGCCGCCGACGTCGCTTGCCGCGCCGTTCTGCGCGTAGACGGCGGTGTTGGCGATGAGGATCGTGCCCGTGGCGCCGCTGACGGTGATGGCGCTGTTCGAGGGGTGCAGCACGGTGTTGTGGAGCACCTCGAGGTTGGAGGGAGCGCCGGACTGATGGGGCTGCATGGCGATGCCGTTGGCGCCGGAGCCGAGGATGATGTTGTTGCGGATGATGGCATCGGCCGCCGACTGGATGCCGTGGTCGCCGCAGTTCCACATGGCGTTGCGCTCGATGATGTTGGGCGCGCCGTTGCCGACGGTGCTGTAGGTCAGGATGCACGGGTAATTGGTGTCGTGGATGATGTTGTCGCGGATGACGTTGCCGTAGCTGCCCTCCTTGATCTCGATCCCGTCGCCTTGCTCGATGGTGGGGCCGTTGGTGTGGTGCACCCAGTTGCCCTCGATCAAGCTGTCGTGGACCCGGCAGTCGTCGTTGTTGCAGCCGAGGTACATCCCTTCACCGGTGTTGTTGGTGTGGTGGATGTTGTTGCGCAGGATGCGCAGGCCGTCGTAGTCGCCGCCGCTGTTGGCGCTGATGGCCACGTCGCCGGTGTCGTGGATATCGCAGCCCTCGATGGTCATGAAGCTGACGTCGATGAGCCGCAGCCCGTGCGACCCGCCCGAGACCTCGATGCCGCGGAAGGTGGCATGGCGGACCATGTCGAAGTCGATCACGTTCTGATCGGCCGAGGGGCGCTGGAGGTGGGGTTTGTCGCCGTCCTTGGCGCGCACCACGATGGGCGCCTGCTCGGTCCCGACCATGGTGATGTGCCAGGCGTCGGTCAGGGTGTAGGTCCCGCCCTCCAGCACCAGCTCGTCGCCGGGCATGAGGGCGTTCATGGCCGCTTCGACGTCGTCGCCCGGCCCGACCTCGATGATCTCGGCGCGGGCCACGCCCGTGCCGGCGAGGATGGAGAGGGCGATCGAGCCGCGCAGGAGCTTGGTCATCAGGGCGTCTCCGGAGGGCGTGGGTGCGCAGGCCCGTGCAGCAAGCGGCGTGCCGGGTCGTCTTCTGCGCGTGGGCGCGCGTGGGCGCGCGTGGGCGCGCGTTCGGGCGCCGACGGGGGCGTCGATGCCCCCAGGCGGGGACATCGATGTCCCGGAGGAACGGCTCTACGCGGCCGCGGCTTGTCGGCGCGCCCTGCTGCGTCGCAGGAGCCAGCGTTGAACCGGATCCCGCATCACCAGGAGCGGCACCAGCAACGCATACGGCAAGATCATGAGCCATCCATTCATGCTCACCGGCAATACGGGCTGTCGGATCCCGTGCTGAGGAACGCTTCTGACGGTCCACAGCAGGTAGACGACGACGCAGGCGACGGGGATCGTGATCTGTCCGAGGCGCCGCTGCCACGAGACCGAACCAAGTTGCTCGAGGGTCGCCGACGCGCGCTCCAGGCGGGCGCGACCGATCTCGCGGTCGACCATGCTCTGGACCGCCGGCGCCGCCACCAGATGGGCGCGGACATAACGACTGGTGAACGCGTGCCCCATGAAGCCGATGAGCGGCGGTCCGAGGACGTAGATGATCTGTTCGACCAGCGGGCGGCGGCCCGCCTCGGCCAGGAGCGGCAAGGCCATCAGGCTTCCGATCAGGGCGCCGCCGTAGAGCCAGTTCGCGGTGGCGACGCGGAAGACTGCCAGAGACCGCAAGAAATACTGATGTCGACTGGCCACCGACGCATCGTCGACCGGTTGGTAAGGGATACGGAGCGATGCGAGGATCTCTGCGAACGTGAACGAGAGCACGAGCATCGCCCCTACCAGGCCGAGAAGAAACGTACCCTGAAAGACCAGGATCTTGACGATCTCGAAGGGGTCGAGCCGCTGGGTCACCACCCGCTCTCGCAAGAATGCCCACACGCTCGGGTGCTCGCTGGACGCCGTCCAGCCCAGGGCGTCCGTGGTGATGATGGTCACGGCGAGCACGACGACGAGGAGGGTCGGCCAGGCGGATTCCCACCTGGGTCGGCTCACCAGCTGGACGTATCGATCCAGCTTGCGACAGAAGCGCACCTCGGTCGAAAGCAGGACGAGGTACGCGAACAAGAACAGGAGGACGGCGGTCAGCGAATGCGCCGACTCCGCCCTGAGCTGCGTCAGGAGGCCTTGCAGCAGCTCCGTGGACGGCACGTTCGCCCGCGGCACGTGGCTCACCGCGATGACCACCAGGTCGATCATGAAGGCCAGCTGAAACAGCGGCGCGATGGTGACCGCGCGTGTGCGGTGCGCCAGATATCCCGCCACGAAGAGCTCTTCGGATCCGGGCGCGCGAAAGCGCTCATGCTCGGCCCTGCTCAAGCGGAAGCTGACGCGTGCCGCCCAGAGCGGGTAAACCACAGCAATCACCAGGAGCAGCCACCCGACGGCGGTGAACACCGCTTCGGGCGTGAGCACCACGACCGTCACGATGGATCGCCCGGTCAGGTACCAGACGATGAACGCGAAGATCGCAACGGACACCAGCAGCCAGAGCGAATTGCTCCACAATGTCTCGCGCCGATACTCGAGACCGACGCCTTCGATGTGATCCTGCACGTGCGACCGGATCTGACGCAGCGTCAGGCTTCGATGCTGCGGATCCTTCTCGAGCATCTTGAGGGTGAGCATCTCGAGCGCCAGCGGAACCCGGGGTGCGATCTGTGACGGCGGGCGAGGCACCTCCTCGATGATCCGTGTCAGGATGGCCATGGGGTTGGGGGCGTCGAAAGGAACCTCGCCGCACAGGATCTCGTAGAGAATCACCCCGAGCGCATAGACGTCGGTGCGTTCGTCCACGTTCAGCGCTTGGGCCTGCTCGGGCGACATGTATGCCGGCGTTCCCACGATGGCGCCGATCTGGGTCCTGAGCACGTCGTTCTCGGCACGCAGCGAGGTCACATCGGGGACTCTCTCGTCGGCGTCGAGGCTGCGCCGCTCGGGGCGACCCTTCAGCTTCGCGACACCCCAGTCCATGACCAGGACTTCGCCGAAGTCGCCGACCATGATGTTCGCTGGCTTCAGGTCCCGATGGATCACTCCACGTGAATGGGCGTAGTCGACCGCCTGGCAGACTTGCAAGAAGACGTCGAGCAGGCGTCGCAGGCCGAACTCGGTGAGCGTCGCAGGGTCTCGCGCCTGGCGCTGCTCCAGGATCGCCTCCAGCGATCGGCCGCGAACCAGCTTCATGGTGAAGTAGGGTCGGCCTTCTGGATCCACGCCGAGATCGTGGACGGGGATCACGTTGGGATGTTCGAGCTGCGCGGTGATCTGCGCCTCCTCCACGAAGCGCCCGAGCAGCGTGGTCGGGAGCTGATCACGCGGGAGGGTGGTCACCTTGATGGCCAGCTCCCGACGCAGCTTCATGTCCATGCCGCGCGAGACGGAGCCCATGGCCCCGCTCCCCACCTCTTCCCCAGGACGGATGCGGCCGCCCCAGAGAGGGGACGGCGCCGTCGGTTCCGTCGGGGCGTCCGCTGCGGTGTCCGTGACCACCGCCGTCACCGAGGACCCCTCGGGGGGCTCGGTCCACGCCGACGGCAGGACCGAGACGGGGTTGGGCTCGGTGGTCGGCAGAGGTGGCGATGGGCGCCGCCCGAAGAGCCGGCGCAGACCGTCGAGCGGCCGGGAAGCTCGAGATGCTTTGGTCGTGCCGTCCGGGGCTGGCGGTTGGCTGGAGGCGTCCCGTATCATGTGGCTCCGATGGTCGGGTGCGGCGCGCTGGACAGCAAGTCTATCGTGCCGCTTCGGCGGTGCCGATCCCGATTGCGGCCGGCGCTGGGCGAGCGCACACCGCAGGGCATGGCCGACGAGGAGCGCGGAGTGCAGCCGGCGACGGACGCGCTGGTCCACGAGCGGCGCGACGCCGAGGGGCGCCTTCGCTGGCGGATCGGCATCGGCCTCACGCTCTTCTTCGGCATCCTGGCCGGTGCGATGAGCGTGCTGGGCTATCTGCGCGACACGCGCCCGGCGTCGCCGACAGAGGCCCCCGCGGCGGCCCCGGGCGCCCCTGCTGCGCCGGCGGCCACCGGCGATCGACCGAAGGCACGCGGGCGGGATGGCCGGGACCGCGGCGACTGAGCGGGCCAGCCTGGCTAATCATCCCCGGGCGCACCGAGTGACCGCCACGTCGACGCATGAGATGCCGTTGGCAGGCACGAAGGCACGACATGGAAGCGAGTCGCGGCACCTGTGGCGGTGCTCGCCGAAGGCGCCTCCTCGAAGAGTGTCAGGGGCTCGTTCTCCGTCGGTAGCACCGGGCCTCGCCACAGCTTTCCCGCTTCATCCTCGCCGAACAGCGTGAGCCCCGCTTCCAGCGCGTAGCGCGCGGTGCCGTACAGATCGATCATCAGCCGGCGCACGGATGAACGCCTCTTCGCTCGCCCACCACCACGGGCCGCAGGCGACGAACAGCCGCGCCATTCCGTCCCATCCCGCATCCGCAAGAAGATTGGCTCGTCAAGAAGTGTCCGAACGCCGCAATCGCGTACACGCGCCGGTGGCTGCCGATGTCGTTGGTAGCGGCGGTGTAGTCGATGCCGCAGGTGCAGTGGAGGGCGCTTGCCAACTCGTGCATTTCCCGGCGGCCCTCGCGAACGAGGCCGCGCCAGCCCCAGCTGCAGCTCCGAGCGGCAGCCAGGTGCGCTCCGTGGCGGGGTCCGTCGCTCATCTCGACGTACCCGGGCGGCGCGATGTCGGCCATCATGTATGCGAACGCCACCGCGTCATGGACGGCGGACAGATCGTCTGGCTTGGCGAGCAGGATGCGGAGCTCCCAGTCGCGCTCGACCTGTGACCGGACGGCGTACTCGCGCGGCGAGATCCCTCGGCCGGGGGGCTCGTGGTCGTGGGGCGAATCCCAGCTCGCCAGCGGATAGTGATTCTTCAACGCGGTGTAGCTCCGGCACCCGAGCTCGAGGACGGATCACCGAACTTCACCGCCGAGCCCGGAACGAAGCCCAGCATAGCTCGGTTCGAGCCGGGGGCTGGTCGGACGCGCAGACGCTGCGGCAGCAGCCCGACGCAACGGGCCGGAGCGAATGAAGAGCGTGCCTCTGTCGTACATCGCAGCATGCGCCGTGGTGTCTTCCCAGGACGGCACGATCGACCGCTGTCGCGGTCAGAATCCGACGTCGCTGAAACGGCGTGGCGACCCGGCACATGTGAGCGGCGCGCGGCTCGCTGCGCGTTCGCACGTATCATCCGCCAGGCCAACTCCCCCGGGTTCGACACCATGAAACGAGGACATCGTGATCACTGCCGACGTGCCACGCGCCCGAGCGGAGCCCGTGCACACAGCATGGAATTGCGAGTGGGTCTCTCCGGTGGCCTTCCGCAGCAGCGCGGTCGGTTTCTGCCACCTGCGACGCGCCGTCACGGTCGCGTGCTGCGCGTGGGTTGCGGCGCTCGTCACGACCGTGGTCGGAATTGCGATGGACTCTCGACTCGGACTGCTTGGCCTGTTGCCGTCGATCGTCCTGCCGTACCTGGTGGCCGGGCTGCACGTGGACCGGTTTCGCCGACCGAGATGGCTGGACAGGGGCGGCCTCGACATCTCCGGCGACCGCGTGCGCTTCGTGGCGGGGGCAACAGAACGGTCGACCGACCGGCAGTCCATCGCGGGCGGGTGGCTGGAGACAGGACCAGCGGGTACCGATGTCGTGGTGACCACTCTGGATGGCATGATCGTGACCGTTCGAGTCCGGGACCTCGAGCAGGGAGAGACGCTGCTTCACGAAGCCGGCCTCTCGTCGGACGACGGGGCCACGGTGGTGCCCCTTCACGGCCTCCCGAGATGGGTGTGCATGGTGCTGGTCACCCTCATGTTGCTGATGCTCGCCCTGCCATTGGACGCGCTGATTGTGCTGCAACCAGACGCATGGCTTGCGCTCATTCCATTCCTGATCGTAGTCACATGTTTCGCGAGCCTTTTTCGCTTCGTGACTAGCTCACGCGTCATCATTGGTCGCGATGGTGTCTGCATCCGACGTGGCCGGCGCGCGGAGTTTCTTGCATACGAGTCCTTGTGCGCGGTCGAAGTCGGGCGAACCGCATTGCGTTTGACAGCCGCGGGTGGCAGGTCGACAGAGATCTCGTTGCGTCCGTACTCTTGCTCTGAGCTGGCGGGCGCAACAAGCCGCACGCGGATGCTGGCAAGAGCGATTCAAGATGGGATCAGCGGAGCAACAAGCGCGAAGCTGAGCACCATCGTGGATCTGCAGCGCGGTGAGCGCGAATGGGACGAATGGGTGCGCGATCTTCGTGCATCGGGGGCGGTGCGCCACGACTACCGTCACGGCGGTTCGGAGCGGGACCTGATGCTCCAGCTCCTGGAGCATCCGTGCACCGCGCCCGAGCGACGGCTCGCTGCAGCCGTCGCAGTCGGCCATGTCGAGCCGGAGACGAAAGCGCGCGCGAGGAAAGCGGTGCGAGGCTCTGCCAACGCGCGCCTGCTGGAGTGTATCGAGCAGGCATTCGACGAGCGCCTGAGCGGGGCGCAGTTCGCTGCCTTGCTCGCCTGTCTCAAGCGGGGTTAGCGCGATAGCGCCGCGTCGCCCATCCCTGCGCTGCTGCTCGAGTCCGTGCGCTGCGCATCACGACTGGCCAGGTCTACCGGGCGGCCACCATCTGCCCGACGTAGCCGAAGCGGCCGTTGACGATGGCGAAGTAGTAGAGGTCCTTCGTGGCGGTGGTGCCTCCGGGCGTGACGAACTCCACGATGTAGAGGGCCCTGGGCTTCTTCTGGTTGCGGAGTACGCCCTTGTCCGCGCTCTCGGAAGCCGACGCCGCCGTGGTCAGGCGAGTGATCTTGGTCTGCGTCCGCCCGCGACTCTTCGCCTCGACCACCGGGCGGAGCATGTCGGGCAGGTCCTCGAACACGTCGGTTTCCCACGATTCGTAGAGGCGCTTGCCGAGGACCGGCCCGTAGGTCTCCACGAACCAGGGCCGCGCGTGATCGGGGAGGATGCCGAGGTTGATCAGCGGGCCCTCGACCTGCTTCGGGTCCCCCGTCTGCGTGGCGGTCATCAGCCGCTGCACGTGCTCCTTGAGCACCTTGGACTGGTCCTCGTCGTCCGAGAGGCCCGTCGACAGAAGCACCAGCGCCAGCACCACCGCGCCGCCAAGGACGACGAAGGCGCCGACCAGCAGGGCCACCACCAGCCCGACGCGGCTCTTCCGCGGCGGCGGCGGCGCCTGCGGCCGCTGCGCCTGCGGCCCCCATTGCTGCGCGCCGGGCATGCCGTGCGCGTGCGGATGCTGGACCGCGTGCCCGTAGGGATGGCCCACGGTCGGCGGATGCATCTCCGGGCGCGCGGCCGGCCCGTGTGCCGACCCTGGGTGCCCTCCGCCATGGGGTACCCAGGCCGACGGTGCCGGCTGGTGCGGCGGTGACCAGTGCTGAGGATGCGCGCCGTGTCGGTTGTGCGGATTCATGCGGCTGCCGACCGTCATTGCAAGACCGGGCCCAGGTAGCGAGCGGCGCGATCTCGGGCGTGGCGCGTCCAGTTGGCGCGCCGGACGCACTGGCACGCTGTTGCATGCAACGTGGCGCCATCCGTGGCACCCCGGGCTCAAGTCGAGCGTCGCCACACCGATGAACCGTTCGTCGACGCCTGGTGCGTCTCCGGTGGAGCCTCTCGCCCGCCCCCGGCGTGGCGCACGGCGACGCGGAGGGAACATGACCGCGTGGAGATCGCCCCCACCGTCCTGTTGCGCGGTGCGGAGCCGACCTCGGCCGTGCCGCCGCCGGGTGCCAAGGTGGTGCTGGCCATGCCCGCAGCCACGCGATGAGCGGGGCCTCGTGCGCTCGCTGCTGATCGGGCCGGTGGTGCTGGCCTTGTTCCTCAGCGGCGGTGCCGGCGCGCATGGCAGCGAGGACGACCTGCCTGGCACCGAGGATGCAGACCAGGGGGGCGTCAGCGAGGTGATGCAGGAGCTGTTCATCGGCGAGATGGTCCACGCCCAGGAGCAGTGGGAGCTGCAGGGCACCGCGGCCGGGGCCTGGACGCACCGCACCCACAGCGACGCGCTCGAAGCACCCTTGACCCTGGAGCTCGGGCTCACCGATCGGCTCCAGATCGCGGTCGAGGTGCCGCTGCTCCACGAGCGCGACGGGGACCGCGGCCAGACAGGCCTCGGCAACGTGGCCGGCAGCGTGCTCTACAACGCGCTCTCCCAGGGCACCACCGGGCGTGCCGTCTCCTTCGGCATCGAGGGCGCGGCGCCGGCGGTGTCCGACGACGTCGGCGAGGACGCCGTGCTCCTCGAGCCGTTCGTCATCGGCTACCTGGCGTCGGGCGCGCTGGCCCTCAATGCCTCGGTGGCGATGGAGGTCGCCGTCTCGACACAGCGAAGAGACACCGAGCTGGGCGTGGAGCTGGTGCTGGCCGCCCTGTTCCCGCGCGGCGCGCTGGTGCCCTCGGTCGAGGCGGGCGTGGCGGTCGATGACGGACAGTTCTCGTTCGTGCTGGCACCGGGGCTGACCGGCCGCCTGTCGGACAGCGTGGAGGTCGGCGCTGCCGCCGGCGCCCGCGTCGACGATGCAGGCGACCCCGCGCTGCTGGCGGCGCTGCATGTCACCTGGGAAGGCAGCCTCTCCGGACGCGACTAGAGCACCGACGCACCGGCGGCTCGGGCGGAGGTTCTCGTCGATGATCGCGACCCGCGCTCAGCGCAAGGTCGCGGCGGCGTCGACGAGCTCCACCAGCGCCTGCGACGAGAATGGCTTCATCAGGCGCGCATTCGCTATCCGCTCGAGGAACCCCTGCGAGCGCGCGGTGTACGCGCCCCCGGTCAAGAACGCGAAGCGACGCTCCATTCCCGGGCGGCGCCTCGCGACCTCGTCGTAGAGATCCATCCCACTCATGCCGGGCATCATCAGGTCACAGAGCACGAGGTCGAACGCGCCATCGTCGAGGACCCGGGCCAGACCATCGGCGGCGCGCGTCACCACCACCACGTCGTGCACCTCGCCCAGCGTGGCGCTGACGATGGAAGCAATGAGCGGCTCGTCATCGATGACCAGGATGCGGCGACGCACTGGAGCCGGCGTCGCGCGCTGAGCGGCGGGCGCGCCGCGTGCGACGAGGCTGGAATCGACGGGAGCGGCGATGGGCAGTGTGACCGTCATCGTCGTGGCGTGGCCGACCTCGCTGGCCACGGAAATGGAACCGCCGAGGCGCGCCACGATGTCGCGGCAGATGCCGAGGCCGAGCCCCATGCCCATGTGCGCCGCCCTGGTGGTGAAGAACGGGTCGAAGGCGCGGTCGATGTTCTCCGCGGGGATGCCGGCCCCGTTGTCCTCCACCTCGACGATCACCTCGCGCGCACCGACGCGAGCGCGGACCGCCACCTTGCCGTCGCTGCGCTCGTCGGCGATGGCGTGCCCGGCGTTGAGGAGCAGGTTGACGAAGACCTGCTCGAGGCGTGTCGGGACGCCGGAGACCTCCGGGAGGGCGCCGTGCTCCACGGTGAGCTCGATGCGCGGCCGCAGCTCGTGCGCCGCGAGCCGCACGCTCTGCTGGAGCACGATCGCCAGGTCGACCGAGCCGTAGAGCTCGTCCTCGTGGCGGGCGTAGACCCGCAGGTCGCGCGCGATGGTGGCGATGCGGTCCACGCCGTGTCGGAGATCGGCGCAGAGATCGAGCAGGCCGGCATCGACGCGTGCGGCCGCGAGCTGCCGCGTCAGCGCCTCCACCGTGAGCAGCATGTACGCCAGCGGATTGTTGACCTCGTGCGCGACGCCGGCCGCCATCCGACCGAGGGCCGCGAGCCGTTCCGCCTGCTCGAGCTGGGCCCGGGTGCGGGCGCGGTCGGTGACATCCCGCGCGAAGGCCAGCACGGCTGGGCCACCGTCGTAGTCGATGAAGATCGACGTGATCTCGGCGGTCATCGGGCTGCCGTCGCGGCGCTTCGCCGGGTACTCGTGAGGAGGCAGGCGGTGGCCCGTCTCCCTCATGTGCTGGAGGCGCTCGCGCATCGTCGCCAGCGCCGCGCCATCGAGGAACACGGCCATCGGTTGGCCGACCAGCTCGTCCGGGCGCTCGTAGCCGAGGAGGTGCAACGCCGCTGCGTTCGCGTAGAGGACGAGGCCCTGGCGGGAGATGACGATGCCGTCCGGCGCCTGCTCGACCAGCCTCTGGAAGCGGTCTGCGGTGGCCGCCACGGGATCGCGCGGATGATCGGCATCGCGCGCCACGAGCGGAGAATCGTCGACCACGGCGCGCAGCCTACTCCGGGTGAGGTCGGGGATCGACCGGGGGCCTGCGCCGCGCTCGGGATGCTGGCGGCCTGGAGGAGCGTCGTGGTGAGCTCGTCGAGCTGGCGGAAGGTCGCGCGTCCACGGCGGCGTGGACCTCCGCTCGTCTTGACCGCCTCGTGCGCCTTCCTGGAGGATGTCGGCGTTCATGAGCGAGACCTTGGCCGGTGACGAGCTCACCAGCGACGCCGTGACCGCGTCGTTCCGGATCCTCCAGCGGCGGCGCGGGCATCGCTTCTCGATCGATGATCTGGCGACGGCGTGGGAGGCCGGGCGTGCTGCGCCAGCACCCGCGAGCGTGCTCGATCTGGGCTGCGGCATCGGCTCGGTTCTGTTGATGATGGCCTGGCGATTTTCCGGCGCGCAATGCTTCGGAATCGAAGCGCAAGCCATCAGCATGGATCTCGCGCGGCGCAACGTGCGCGAGAACGGGCTCGCCGAGCGCGTGCAGCTCTTCCACGGCGATCTCCGCGAGCTGACACGCGACTGGCCGCACGGACCGTGCGCCCTGGTCACCGGTACGCCCCCGTACTTGCCACTGGGGACCGCCCCCGCATCGCCCGATCCGCAGCGGGCAGCGGCGCGGCTCGAGCTCCGCGGCGGCGTGGAGGATTACCTCGCTGCGGCGGCACGTGTGCTCGCGCCCGAGGGTGTGGTCGTCGTCTGTTCCGATGGACGCACGCCCGAGCGCGTCGTCAAGGGCGCGGCGGTGGCGGGCCTGTGCCCTGTGCGCCGTCTCGACATCGTGCCGCGGGCGGGGAAACGGGCCCTCTTCTCCGTGTGGACGTGCGCCGGCAGCGGTCGTGGTGCGTTCGAGCATCTCGAGGTCGTGATGCGTGATGAGCAGGGCGAGCGCACGGAGGCGAGTCGAGAGATGCGCCGTGCATTCGGGCTCGGCAGCTGATCCGCGCACGACGGGGGTGCGCCGCTGCCAGGGGCGGGGGCCTCGAACAGCCGCGGCACCTTGCGGTCAGAGCTCGGCTTCGAGGTCGAGCACGGTGGGCGGATGGCCGGCGGCCTCGAGGAAGCGCAGCAGGTCCTTCGTCGAGAGCGTCAACGTTCGGTCGTTGGTCAGCGGATGGACGTGGACCGTATCGCTCCGGAGGATGGCCGCGTCGAGCACGACGCGGACGCTCCGATCGGGATCGTTGAGGACGGCCAGCGGCGTGACGCTGCCGGGCTCCACGCCGAGCTGCTGGCGAAGACGATCGAACGACGCGAACGACAGGTGACCAGCACCGATCCTCCGGCCGAGCGTCTTCAGATCGATGGGGCGGTCCTCGAGTGTGGTGACGAGCCACGCTTCTCCGCGCTTGTTGCGCACGAAGAGGTTCTTGACGCACGCCCCGGCCTCGCCCGGAGGGCGGTGACGCCTGGCCTGCTCGACGGTGAAGACCGGCGGGTGCGATGCGACCTCCGCGTCGATGTCCAGCTCGCGCAATTTCTCGAAGAGCGGGCGCGCAGGGTCTTCGTCCTCGAGGACGTGGTCGACCATTCGATCGCCGTCGAAGACGAAGTGCCCGGAGAACGGTCGCCCTGCGAGCATCAGCGGGAGCCACATCCGGTCGTCGGCCCACATCCGGTCGTAGGGCAGAGCGTCGAGCGCGGTCCACATCGGCACGGCCTCGTCGGTCTCGTACGGCTCGCCTTCGCAGCGGTCGGAGGAGAGCACGTGGCAGTCGAGGGCGTAGCCGTCGACGAACTGGAAACGCAGCCTGCCTCGCCGCCGCGGCGACAGTGCGTTGACACCGACCTCCTCGCGCGTCTCCCGGACCGCGGCCTGCTCCGGCGTCTCCCCCGGCTCGATGCGGCCGCCGGGCGCGTTGATCTTTCCGGCGCCGAGGCCGCGCTTCTTGTGGATGAGCAGCGCTCGGCCTCCCTGGATGACGAAGAGGAGCACCGCCACGTCGGTCGGCGTCCAGCGCGGCCAATCGACCTCCGACACCGAGCGCATGGGCGTCTTCTACACCAACGCGGACGCGGACGTTGTCAGTGTGGTGCTGCGGTGCCGGGCTTCGCGGCGGCCTCGTTGAGCTGGCCGTCCGCGACCGCGGCCGCCGGCCACACGCGGACCCTCATGAACGCGCTGATCCATGCATAGGCAGGTCGCGGCGCGTGGGCGCTGGCTCGCGGGCCCCCGAAGGCCAGGACCAGCACGGCGGCGGTGAGCACGAGACCGCACGCGACCGTGCTCACCGATCGCCGGAGCCTCGAGACCACCGGAGCTTCCAGCGGCTCCTGGCTGGGAGGCACCGGCGTCGGCGGCCCGCGCAGACGCAGGGGCCGCGTCACCGCCAGCCCGTCGAGCGACTCCGCCATGGACCCGAAGCTGGCGGCGGCCAGCTCGTCGCGAGTGGGACGGGGAGTGGAAGGCGACATCTCTGCCGGCTGTGAAGCGTCGGCGCGGACGCGGTCCCTTCCCAGCGGACGTCGGGATCGATGGGACCGCGGCGCGCCGCTGCGCAGCGGCGGGGGCGTGGCCCACGTCGAACGGCGCACATCGAAGGGCTCGGCGCGGAGCGCGGACAGGCGCGGCGACTCCGGCGCGAAGCCGGCTCGGGTGAGGTACGCGTCGTCGAGCTCGCTCTGCGGGCTGAAGCGCCGCGTCGCGGCGCGGTGCGAGGACTCGCGCACGACCTGGGCCGCCGCTGGCGGAGGCGGAGGCAGGGTGGCGACCACGCCGTTCTCGCGCTCCTCCAGCCCGGAGTCGCGCACCAGGCGCTGGCGCGCGGCGAGGGCTGGCCCGGAGACGTCCTTCACGAACTCCGCCACCTCTTCCGGCGTCGCCGGCGATAGCGCCGCCGCCAGCGTTGTCTCCATCCGCGCCGCGCTGGCGTAGCGTTCCAGTGGGTCGATGGCGCAGGCGCGCGCCAGCACGGCGTCGACGTCGGGGTCGAGCGTCGGGGCGCGGGAGCTCGGCGGCGGCACCGCGCGCAGCGCCTCGTGCAGGACCGCGGTGGCGCTCCGGCCGCTACGCAGCTTGTCCCCGGTGAGCAGCTCCCAGAGCACCACGCCCAGCGAGTAGAGGTCGGCACGGGCGGTGACGGCGACGCACCTCAGCTGCTCGGGCGCGATGTACGCGACCTTGCCGCTCACCGAGCCGTACGGCGTCCAGTGCACGCGATGCGCCGACTTGGCCACGCCGAAGTCGAGGATGCGCGCCACGCCATCGGCGCCGACGATGATGTTCTGCGGAGAGATGTCGCGGTGCACGACGCCGAGCGCCTCGTCGCCGCGCCGCGTGTGATGAGCGCAGTCCAGGCCGCGCAGCGCGTCACAGATGATGGCCGACACGACGCCCAGCGGGATGCGCTTGCACTGCAGCTTCGCGCAGCACGCGATGCGGGCCAGGCTCTCACCGGGGATGTACTCCAGGACCTGGAACAGCTCGCCACCGCTCTCGAGCACATCCAGCGTGGCCGCCACGTTCCGGTGGCGGATGCGCATGGCCAGGCGCGCCTCGTCCAGGAACATGGCGATGAAGGCCGCCTTCGAGGCCAGCTTGCTGTCGAGCTGCTTGACGGCCACCAGCTTGCCGGCGGCGGGTCCGCGGACGGCGCGGCCGATGTGCACCACCGCCATCCCGCCCCGGGCCAGCTCCCCGTGCATCTCGTACTCGCCCGATGCCCCATTCAACCGTCGCATGGTCTGCACTGCTCCCCCCACCCGATGCCGGCGCGCTCCACGGTGCAGCGCTCTAGCCATCGGTGGTTTCGATGCACCGCGCAATACGCAGTGGACCCCATCCGACCTCGCCGCCGGCGGTGCACACCCGTCAGTGGAGGTGGGCTGGCCGGATGGGTCCAATGTTGGCCACTGTGGGGAACCGTCGGGCCTGAGCACTCCGGCGCGCGCCGTCCCCGAGACCGCGGAACGGCCAGCGGAACGGCGTGACCCTCGGCCGTGGTATGGAACCGCATGGCCAGAGTCGCCCGATGAGGGTCGTTCTCTTCGATGCGCACGGCTACGAGCGTGAGTCGTTCACGTCCGCGAACGAGGGCTTCGGCCATGAGATCGCCTTCCTCGAGCCGCGCCTGACGGGTGAGACGGCGGCGCTGGCCGCCGGGCACGAGGTCGCGTGTGCGTTCGTGAACGACAAGCTCGACGAGCAGGCGCTGAGCCTCCTGCAGCAGAATGGTGTCCGCCTGGTGGCGCTCCGCTCGGCCGGATACAACCACGTGGATCTCGCGGCCGCCGAGCGTCTCGGTTTGCCGGTGGTGCGCGTGCCGGAGTATTCGCCGTACGCCGTCGCCGAGCACGCCGTCGGCCTGGTCCTCGCGCTCAACCGCAAGATCCACCGAGCGTACGCGCGGGTTCGCGAGTGGAACTTCTCCCTGGACGGCCTGGTGGGCTTCGACCTGCACGGCAAGACGGTCGGCATCCTGGGGACCGGGAAGATCGGGCGGGCGACGGCGCGCATTTTTCACGGCTTCGGTTGCCGCGTGCTCGCCTACGACGTCCGCCAGGACGCCGACCTGATGTCGAAGCAAGGCGTGCAGTACGTGGACCTCGACGCGATCTACCGCGAGGCGGACGTCCTGTCGCTGCACGTTCCGCTCACCCCGGCGACGCACCACATGATCGACGGCAAGGCGCTGGCGACCATGAAGCGTGGTGTCATGATCGTCAACACCGGTCGCGGTGCGCTGATCGACAGCCGAGCCCTCATCGCCGCGCTCAAGACGGGACTCGTGGGCGCCGCCGCGCTCGACGTCTATGAGGAGGAGGAAGGCATCTTCTTCAGGGACCTCTCGGACCAGGTGCTGCAGGACGATGTGCTGGCCCGCCTGATCACCTTTCCGAACGTGCTCGTCACGTCGCACCAGGCGTTTCTCACCCGCGAAGCGCTCTCGAACATCGCGGCGACCACGCTCACCAACATCCGGGCGTTCGAGAGGGGCGAGACGCTCGTCAACGAGGTGCAGGCTCACGCGGTGCTGCGTCCAGCCGTCTCCAAGCCGTAGCCGTTCGCGCGGTGCGCACGTGCGCCAGGCTGACGCCGCCATAGTCTCCCCCGGCCTCGATGGCGGGGGCCGTCGAGGCGATCGGCCAGCGCCACATCGCCGTCGGCGTCGAACGCCGAGACATCATCTACGCCAGGTGCGCGTCCGGGGCCGTCCCGATGGCCAGCAGGGGCCGGAGCGAGGCTGCCGCCCCCTTGCAATCACCGCGTGCCAAGCGATCGGCGGCTTCGAGGATGGGGCCTGGATTGGAGGTCGGGCTCCGCAGGTAGGACGTGTGCTGCAGCTCGCGAAGCCGCTCGACGCACTTGCGGGCCAGGGCCGGAGACGCCGCCGCGCACAGCGCCGCCGTGCGCGCCGGCGGGTTCTCGTCACGGTCGATCAGAGGAGGGTCGGCGAGCACCAGCCCGGACACGACGCGGTCGGCCGTGGCCTGTCCGCGGCCGAGGAAGCTGGCCGTCGCGCAGGAGGGCGGCGGCGAGAAGGCCGGCGCCGAGGCGACGCGGACCCGGCTGGTGGGCACTCGGCATCGCGAGCTCGAGTACCTCTACGCGCGCACCAACGTGGTCCGACTCAGAGCGCGGCTCGATCCACGGGAAGGCCGAGCAGCGCCCGCCCCAGCGTCCCGTACATCGACTCTGCGACCATCACGTGCTGGGTGGCGACGTGGATGTCGCGGAAGCGCCGCTGGAGCGGGCTCGAGGCGTAGATCGAGCTGCCGCCTCCGAGGCGGTACATGGCGTCGACGACGCGGGCCGCGCCCTCGGTGGCGTGCGTGGACGCGAGGCGGACAAGGACGAGCTGCCCGGTGGTGATCGTCTTGCCGGAGAGGGCGTCCGCCCAGGCGGCGTCGACGGACTCGAAGACGAAGGCGCGCGCGGCCCGGAGGGCGGCCTCGGCGCGCGCGACCTCGGCCTGGACCGTGGAGCGCTCGCGCAGGGCGCCGCGCGCGCCGAGCGGCGTCTTGACGGCGGCGAGCTCCAGCAGAGCGTCGATCGAGGCGCGCGCGATGCCGAGCGCGACCGCCGCCACGCCGAGCGCCAGCAGTCCGAAGAGCGGAAAGGGTAGAGCGGCCCGGCGGCCCGAGGACGGTCGACGAGCAGCGACACCGTGCGCCCCTCGGGCACCAGCGCACCCTCCACGGCGAAGTCGTGGCTGCCCGTGCCGCGCAGACCGGCGACGTGCCAGGTGTCGAGCACCTCGCACTCCGAGGCAGGGAAGCGCGCCAGCCGCGCGTCCGGCCCACCGCCGGGCAGGCGCCGCGGCACGCCGTCCTCGAGCACCATGAAGCCACCGGCGATCCAGCCGGCGTGCTGGCAGCCGCTCGCGAACGGCCAGCGCCCGGTGACCCGGAGGCCGCCGGGGACGGGGGTGGCGACGCCGCGCGGCGCGACCACGCCGGCCAGAGGCGTGCGTGCGCCGGGGCCGACGATCTCCCGCGCGTGCTCCTCGGCGAGGTAGGCGGTGAGCATACCCGTCGTCGCCGCGACCATCACGCACCAGCCGGCGGCCCCGTCGGCGATGGCCACCGCCTCGATGGCGCGCACCATGGTGGCCGCGTCGACCTCGCCGCCGCCGATGGCCGCCGGTACCAGCATCCGGAACAGCCCGGCATCGGTGAATGCCGCGACCAGCGCGGGCGAGAGGCGACGCCCGCGCTCCGTCTCGTCTGCCAGGCGGAGCACCTCGGGCGCGAGGGCGCGGGCGGCGACGACGAGCGGGTGGTCCATCCCCTCCCTCCGACCATGGCCGAGGAGCGCGAGCAAGCCCCGTCCAGGGCTCCCCGGTGCTCCGCCTTCACGGCCGAGGCGATGCGGCGCCCGCGAGCGCCTTCACGGCCGTCGCCGTCGAACGCCGAGGTTGCGGCGGATCACTCACCCGAGTGCTCGCCGGACTGGCAGAGCATCCCGCCGCCGCGGGCAAGACCAACACCTGCCGCAAGGCCCGCCTACGCGAGGTCCGGTGGCACGATCTCCGACACTCATTCAGCGCAGGCATGTTGCGAGCTCCGCGGGGTCGAGGTGTCGGCGGCGCTCCGGGTTCCGGCGGCATCGAGGTCGTCGACCACCATCATCCAATGGCAGTCGCGTGCCCGGCTGCCGCGGAGCTCGGGCACGGCCGCGATGGTCAGGCCCCGGGCGTAGGCGACGGCTGCCCGGCGCAACGACTCGGCGCGCTGGGCGGGCCGCCAGGCATCGCAGAGGAGCTGGCCGCGATCACAGCGGCGGCAGATGCGAAGCGTCTTCCTGAGCGGTGGCAGCTGGAAAGCCGATAGTCGTCCGACGACACCCGAGCCCATGCCGCCGTTTTCTGGACATGGATCTCCGGGCGTGGTCAACCGTCATCGCCTCCGATACACCCGGAGCCCAGAAGGCTCGGAGGTGCTGCTCCGGGCCTTCACTATTTTCGGCAGACCGGTCCTCTACGAGACCGCGCAGGCCGTGGCCCAGATCTCCGCCGGTGAACGGGCGAGAGCGCTTGATCGCCTGGCCGCGGGTTTCACCGAACCGCCGCGCCTTCAGAGGATCCCCGACCGCGCGCTGGCGTTGCACGGCCCACCCTCACACTTCGTAACGGTCTAGGTCTATCCAGCTCGGACCGCAGCGATCTCCGCCGTCGGACTCCATGCCCCTGACGTTCACGCCGGCGGGCAGGTCGATGCGTTCTAGCTCACGCCGATGAGCAGCCGGTTCTTGGGCGTGATCGCGGCGGGGATCAGCTGCGTGTGGACCGCGTAACCCGCCGCTCGCAGTCGCTGCGCGCGCGTGACGTCGATCGCCAGTGGGTGGTCGAGCCAACCCCCGAGGCCGCCGCTGTCGCATTGGCGCGCGTCGTGGCAGCACGGCAGTACCGCCAGCGAGGCACGGGCGCCGATGGCCTTGTCAAGCACGTCGTCGGTCAGTGATCCGCAGGCGTGCACCGAGAGGACGACGTCGGTCGGCGCGATCTGCACGCCAGCGAGCGGTCGCGTCTGGAGCACGACGCGTCCTTCGAGCCGCGGCCAGGTGCGCACCAGCTCCTCGGCGAGGCGTCCGGCGCTGGGCGAAGGCCGCACGTCGACGGCGAGCGCGCAGGGAGACGAGTCGTCGAGCAGGATCATCAGATGGGCGGCGAGCGCGTGGCCGCAGGCGAGCTCGACCACACGTCCTCCCCGCAGCCGGCGACGTACGCGGCGCGCCACCTCCCACGCCTCGTACAGCTCCTTGCGAGGCAAGCAGCCTGCGCGGCACACGGCCCGACCCACCCTGTCGAACAGCGATTCACCGGGGAAGCGCGCGAGGTCGCGCTCGTTCAGCTTCGACAGGCTGCCGGGCGCGAAGGGCATGGCGGCGTTTATAGCGGCCCCGCGCTGCCGGCGCAGCGGAGCCGGGTCCGGTTCATCGCAGCCGTGACTTTCGATCGGAGACAGGTCCGCGAACGACCGACAGGATGACGCGCCGCAATGATGCTCGGGCGGGCGCGCCACGCCGCCCGGGTTAGCTTGCGCCCGCACCCATGCACCAACACGACGCATTTCTCACCGCGGCTCTGGCACGATGCGCGGTCGGTTTCCTGCTTCTCACCACAGGGCTGGGTTGCGGAAGGGCGCCGCTCGATAGCGCGCGGATGGCGGTGGATACCGCGCTACGACGTCCGACGGAGGCATCCATCCCGCCTCCGCCCGACAGCTCAAGCAGAGACTTCGCGCTGTGCCGGACGCAGCTCCTCGCAAACGGCATCGACGTCGATCGCGAGAACGCTGCGGTCGACGCCGTTGCCCGCCGGGCGGCGCGCGGCCACCCGGCACCGTGGGATGCCATCGTGGTGCCGGGCTACTCGCCCGCCGGCGTCGTCGAGGCGCGCGCCGGTGTGCACCCGGTGGCGCAGGACCGCCTCCTCTGGGCGGCAGCGGACCTGCGCGCCGGGCTGGCGCCGCTCATCGTGGTCAGCGGCGGAAACGTGCACCCGCAGGGAACACCTCACAACGAGGCGCTGGAGATGAAGCGCTTCCTCGTCGAGGCGGGGATTCCTGCGGCGCAGGTGGCCATCGAGCCGTGCGCACGGCACTCGCATACCAACCTTCGCAATGCCGGCCGCTATCTACTGACTCGCGGATTGCGCCGGGCGCTGGTGGTGACCTCCCGGGATCAGGCGATGTACTTCGGTCGGCCACGCAGCTCGACGTTCGATGTGCGCTGCCTAGCCGACCTCGGCTACCTCGTCGGCGACCTGCAGAGCCTCGATGACCGCCGCGTGGCGTTCGTGCCGAGCGGCAGGGCGCTGGAGGTTGGCCGCGACCCGCAAGATCCGTGATGGGCTGAGGGCCGGGCGGGGGGCGCCGGGCGCCGGGGCCGCGCGCGAACGTAGCGAGCGGGCGCGGATGGATTCGACAATCCGCGAGGTGGGCCCGAGGGTGCTCACGGATGGACCTGGCATCGTGGGCGGCGGTCGCCGGGGTGGTTCTGGTGGTCATGGCGGTCAGCGGCACCCTGCTGTCTCGGCTGCCGCTGAGCTCGTCGATGCTCTACCTGGCGGTCGGCGTCGTGCTCAGCCCGCTGTGCCTGGAGTGGGCGCGCGTGGAGCCGACGACGCACGCCCGGCCGCTGGGGTGGCTGGTCGAGGTCGTTGGTGCTGCTCTCGCTCTTCGGCTCCGGCCTGAAGATGAGCGCCGGGCTACGCGATCGCCGATGGGTGCCGCCGCTGCGCCTGGCCACCCTCTCGATGCTCATCACGGTAGCGCTGGTGGCGGCGGTCGCCTGGCTCGTCCTGGGCATGCCGCTGGGGGCGGCGATCCTGCTTGGCGGCATCCTCGCGCCCACCGATCCGGTGCTCGCCTCGGAGGTGCAGGTGGCGCATGCCGGCGACCGGGATCGCCTGCGGTTCGCGCCGACGGGGGAGGCAGGCCTCAACGATGGAACGGCCTTCCCGGTGGTGTTCCTGGGCATGGGGCTGCTCGGCTTGCACGAGCTCGGCGCGGCAGGGTGGCGATGGGTGGTCATAGATGTCCTGTGGGCGGTGAGCGGTGGCATCGTCGTGGGGGCCGCGCTGGGCACGGCGACCGGGCGCGCCGTGCTCTACCTGCGGCGCACCCACAAGGAGGCCGTCGGGCTCGATAGCTTCCTGGCGCTGGGGCTGGTGGGGCTGGCATTCGGCGCGGCGCAGCTCATGCACACGCTCGGCTTCCTGGCAGTGTTCGCAGCGACGAGGGGTGCGACGACATTGCCGTTCTCGACTGCGTGTGCGCCGTCGATGTCTCCTGCTGCGAGGAAGGGTGGGACGGCTCCTGCGCGAACCAGATCGAGGAGCTGGGCTGTGGCGACTGCGGCGGTCAGACGTTCGATGACGACCTCCCCAAGCCACAGACCTGCGGCGGAGGCGCGACATGCGACGAAGACACGCCGGTCTGTGTCGATGACTCCTGCGCGCAGTGCGCGACGGACGGAGACTGCGCGACCTACTTCCCCGACTGCAGCTCGTCGACCCGGTGAAGTACTGCGCCGAGAGCGGAGGCTCGTATCGGCCGCGCATGCTGCGCTTCGACCTGCCGGCGGCGGCCATGCAGAGCGGCGCGCTGCGGGTCACCGTCGTGAACGACACGGACACGGCGGTGTCGCTCGAGGACGTGTTCGTGCACGCCTCGATGCGCGGCGGCGCCCTGCCCGACATCCTCGACGCCGCGCCGCTGGCGCCGAAGATCGGCGCGCTGCCCGCCGACATCTGCTCGCAGCCATGACGGAGCGGACGCTTCCCCGATGGACGGGCAGACCCCGATGTTCCCACGGTCAGGGATGCGGCGACGCTCCCGGCGCGTCGAGATTTCCGGCGCGCGTCAGGGCCCGCCGACGAGCGCCAGCGGCACCCCGTACGCGCGGTCGAGGGCTAGGCGGCGGTGCTCGCGGGCCGCGCCTCGCACGTCGCCGAGCACCCGGGGTTCCCCTTGCC
The DNA here is from genome assembly GCA_037720395.1 of Polyangiaceae bacterium. GTDB lineage: Bacteria > Myxococcota_A > Polyangia > Polyangiales > Polyangiaceae > JBBJMR01. The sequence continues at coordinate 13,353 of JBBJMR010000018.1, read as the reverse complement.
TCTCGGCGGCGATCTCCAGCGTGCCGGCGGCAGCGAGCCCGTAGCGGCTGTACGCACCGCTTCGCAGGTGATCGGCCAGCGCCCTCTTCCCGGTGCGGACGGTGGTCCCGAGCGCGAGCAACTCGAGGGCCTCGGGCGGCCACTCGCGGGCGAGCGCGGCGCCGTCGCCGTCGGCCATCTCCTCCAGCTTTCCGGGCATAATGCTCATCCAGCGTGGGTTCCCCGGATCGGCCCCGTGCTTGCCGTGGAAGGAACCGAAGTCCCGATGCTCGTGGAGATCGAGGAGCGCATGGTACGGGCGCGCGGGCTCGCCGGCGACTCCGAGCGTGGCCAGCGCCGCGCGCGCCCGGGTGAGGTCTCCGGCGCGCAACTCGGCCGCGGTCCGGAGGAGCGCCGCCTCCTCGCGCTCGGAGGTGTCGCCGCCGAGGTCCTCGCTGGCGACGAGCGCCCACCTCCGGGCCTGCTCGTGCTCGGCGGCGATGGACTCGAAGGCCGCGGCGGCCAGGGCGAGCCGGCCGCGCAGGCGCAGGCACCCACCCGCGAGCTTTGGACGCGCCGCGAGTTGCTCGAGCAGGGCTCGCTGGATGGCGATCCAGCGCATCCCCGCGAGCGCAGCCGCGGGGCTCTCGAGGAGCTGGCGTGCGGACGCGCGCGGGACCTGCGCGTCACACGGGTCGGCGGTCCCCTCCGGCCCCTCGAGCACCGCCTCCGCGCGGAGGAGCCCGACGAGCTCGCGATGGTCGGCCGACGCGTCGGAGCCGATGCCGTCGAGGATGGCCAGCCGCGCGGCGCCGGAAGCGAGGTCGGCGGCGAGGAGCGCGACCTCGTCCGGGGTGCTCGCCTCCTTCGACGGAGTTGCCACGGCGCCCTCGCCCGCGCGCGCGTCGAGGGCCGCCGCGATCGCCGCATAGACGGCGACCTCGGGCGCGCACGAGCTCGGCGGCGCGATCGGGCAGCCGCTCCCGAGCGTCTGGGCGAGGGCGCGGACCGCAGCAGCCGCTTCGCGGGGGCGGCCCGCGGCGAGGTGCACGCGGAGCTGAAGCGCGAGATCGTCGACCGGCTGCTCGAGCAACGGACGCGACCGCACCGGCGGTCGGTCGACGGTGACGCCGAGGACGAAGAGCCGATGCTGGCGGGCGGCGGCGGTCGCGGGTCAGAGGAGCAAGCTCTTGAACGGCTACTTCGCGCGAAGTCCACGGCTACGCCCAGAGCGAGGACCGTGCCGCGTGGCAGCGGGACAATCATCCGCGATTGCGCGGATCTGCGGCCTGGCAGCAGGGGGCGGGGGGTGGCCCGCTTCCGGGACGGGGATCCCGACCTCGGGACGGAACACTGCGCGCGCTGGCGTTGCCGTGCGCCGCGCCGGGCCACCCAGCCCACGCACCGCACCTGCCCGACGCGGTAGCTGGAGCGGGACGGGCTCTCCCGCCTTCCGCCGGCACCGACGCAGCGGTAGGTTTCGCCAATGCCTCGACAGCGGCGACTGCAGTCTGGATGCACGCGCGAGAGGGCGACCGCTCTCGCTGCGGCGCTGAGCGTGACCGCACTCGGCGCCGGCTGCGGTGACGACGAGCCGGCATCGATGACGACCGCGAGCTCCGGTGGTGGTGACACCTCGTCGAGCTCGTCCAGTTTCGGCGGCTCGCAGGGCGGGAGCGGCGGCGCCGCACCGACCACGGGATCAGGCGGGGATGGGGGCGTGGGCGGCGGCGAGCTTGTGTGGCCGAGCCCGGAGGGTCCGGAGAACGGCAGCCCGTGGCTCCGCGAGCACCACGCCGAGCTCGTCCGAATCGAGCCGCGCGTCCTCGTCCTCGATGTCGTCCACAAGCCGGCCCAGGAGAGCTCGACGCTCGACGCGCTTGTCGACGACCTCGTCTCCGCGTTCGCCGATGGGTCGCGCTACCACGGCTACTCCGACCCGAACGCCCAGCCATTCTTGAGCTACACGATCGACAAAGTCGTCGACCTGAAAGATCCGGGCGGCGCGGAGTATCCGGAGCTCTGGCCGCCCCAGACGCCGAATGGTTGGGACGTCGGCCAGCTCTTCACCGAAGAGTTCGCCCCTCGCCTCGGCTACGAAGACCCCGACGCACCTGGCCAATACCTCACCATGTGCGAGCTCTTCGAGCGCGGAATCATCAACGAGCTCTGGATCTCGGCCGAGTCGGGCTCGCGCAACATCTACGAAAACCAGAGCCGCCTCCAGGGCTACGACGAGGACCTCCAGCCGATCGCGGGCGACTTCAACGCGTGCACCAACGGCTGCTTCTACGACCCGGGCAATCGGGTCAGCTGCACGGTCTCGACCCGGATGCTGGAGATCAACAAGCAGCGCGGCCCCGGCTGCGGAACCCACGCCGCCGGCCACGCCCAGGAGAGCCTTCGCGCCACCATCCCTTACCTCGACGTGAACGCGGCGCGCTTCTTCCGCTTCGACCTCGACGCGCGCTACGGGTTCTCGCAGCCGAGCCTGTACGCGTGCGCCTACGACCCGGGGATGTGTGTCGACTTTCCCGAGGCCGACCGCATCGTCTCCGCGGAGCTCTGGCCCGGCAGCCCCTTCGACACCACCGGCTGGGGAGCGGGCTGCGGCAACGTCCACTTCGCAGCGAACTCTCGCTCCCAATACGACTACTACTCCGCGACGCCGGCCAGCTCGAGCTGCGAGAACTATGGCCTCGGAGACGGGCCCGGCGGCGCCGACAGCGTCTCGGTCTACACGGACGCCAAGTCGAACGCCTACGAAGCCGAGCACCCCGACTGCGGAGGCGGCTGGATCGTCTACATGGGCCAGAGCATGCCCGGCTACGGCAACCAGGCGCAGGCTGTCGATGGAAGCCCCATGCGCAACTGGTGGCCGTTCCTCTTTTACTGACCGGAGCCAATCCGGCCTGGCCGCCAGACGCCACCCGCTTGCAGGTGATCAAGGAGCCGCCTCGGCGGCGATCAGCGAGCTCCGGGTCAGTCGTCTTCGCCCTCTTCGTCGTCCGCCTCTTCTGGCGGCTCGACGAGGTTGCCAGCCGGCCCGACCTTGACCTCCCACAGGGCGTCGCTGGTGAGCACCTTGACCTCCCGATTGCAGTAACCGTCGTCGTCGGGCTCGATGGCCACCGCCTCGCCACCCACCTCGGCTTCGGCCGCGGCGATCGCTTCGGACAGCGAGACGGCATCCGAGCAGAGCTCCGCGTCTTGCGCCGCAGTCTGTGCGGAGAGGACCTTTCCGCTCACCGGGTCGACAGCGACCTGGTGGAAGGCATCGCTGGCCAGCGCGCCCACCGAGAAGACGGGCACGGCATCCACGAGCAGGGCGGCTTTCAGGCCGATGCCCTGGGACGTCTCCAGCTCGGCCACGGCCACCGAATCGGAAAGGGAGAGCTCGGCCTCGGCGAGCGCGGCTCGGAGCTTGGCCACGTGCTCGGAATCGCCCGAGCATGCGCTCGTCAGGAGTGCGGCTAGGATGCCACTCGTTGCCAGGATGTGTTTCATGCTCATGCCTCCAGCAGGGGCGGGCCGGGCCCGACGGGTCAGCGTATCGAGCATGAGTGCCCGGCGGCGAGCCAATCCTGAGCGAGCGTCTCGGGCAGCCTCGCAAACGCGGTCGACGCTCAGGATTCCTTGCCACCCGGGCACTCATGAGCATGAAACCGGCAATCTACCTCGGGCTGCTCTCCTGCGCGCTGCTGGCGTGCGGGTCGAGTGAAACGGAAGACGGATCGGGCGCGGCGGGCAGCGGCGCGAGCGGCAGCGGCGCATCTGGCCCAGGCGCAGCAGGCAGCGGTGGAGACGTGTGCAGCGGCGGCGCGGGCGAGGGTGGGGCTGGCGGCGGAGCTTGCACCGTCGACCAAAGCTACGACCCGCTCATCGTCCCCGCTGACTTCGGGTCCACCATCGACAATCCCTTCTACCCGCTGCCCCCGGGCACCACCTACACCTTCAACGAAGGCACCGACGTGGTGACCGTGCTGGTCACCGACGAGACGAAGGTGATCATGGGCGTGACCTGCGTGGTCGTTCGCGACACGCACGCCGACGAAAACGGCGATGTGATCGAGGACACGTTCGATTGGTACGCGCAGGACAAGGAAGGCAACGTCTGGTACTTCGGCGAGGACACCAAGGAGTACGACGGCGGGCAGGTCGTCAGCACTGCCGGTTCCTGGGAAGGCGGCGTGGACGGGGCCAAACCGGGCATCGTCATGAAGGCCGCGCCGGCGGTAGGCGACGTCTATCGGCAGGAGTACTACGCCTGCGAAGCGGAAGACTACGCCGAGGTGTTGGACATCGACGACACCGCCACGGTGCCGCTCGGCTCTTACACCGGCTGCATCCGCACCCACGACTACACGCCGCTCGACATGGACGTGAACGAGGAGAAGACCTACTGCGCGGGCGTGGGTCTGGTGCTGGCGCTCGACGTCAACACCAACGACCGCGAGGAGCTGGTCAGCGTCACGCCTTGACGCACGGGCGCGGCGCGCTGGTGGTCGCCGGGGCGTTCGAGGGAGAAAACGACTTCGGGCAGGAGCCGCTCGTATCGAGGGGCGTGCGGGACGCGTTCGTGGCCAGGATCTGTCGCTGACGCAGACTCGTCGTCGCGCGATCCGCCTCACGCCTCACGCCTCACGGCTGCGCCTCCACGCCCACGCCAGCTGGCAGGCTGCGTGGACGGCTGCTGCGAGGAGGCCCTAGTCTCGGGCGCGAGCGCGGGCGGTTTCGATAGGCTGGCGATGCGTCTCCATCTGTCTCTGGGGGATAACGAGTCCCTTCGTGAGCGGTTCCCGGCCGATCGGGTCGCCCGCTGCCGGGATGCATTCACCGAGGGACCGTGCAGGTTCGAGGCGCCGCTCGAACCGGCGCCATGGCTTCGACGCCGACGGGCGTGGTGGTTGCGCTCCACCGGCGACGCAGCGGATCCGGCAGAGCTAGCGGAGCTCGAGGCGGCGGACGAGGCGCTGGCGCGTGACCTCGCTCGTTGCGCAGACTTCGATGAGGTCCTGATCTGGACAACTGACGACGTGCGCGAGCAGCTCTTCGCGTGCTGGGTCGCGTCGTCGCTGTCGATGCCGCGGCCTCCGGTGCTCCATGCGCGACCGGTCGTGGCGCGAGCGACGTTCTCCGCACTTCCGCTGAGCTCACCGGAGACGCTTCGCGCCGTGACGCCTCGGCCCGTTGCGGCCGCCGAGCTCGATGCGGCGGCCGAGCTCTGGCGCGCCTACGTGAGCGAGTCGCCTGCGGACTTCGCGCGGCTCGCGCTCGCAGGGAGCGTCGGGCCGCTCGCGGACCAGGTGGGGCACGTGCTGCCGCGCTTTCCCGCACGCATCGACGGGCTCACCGTGTGGGAGCGGCGTCTGCTGACGCGCATCCGGGACCACGCTGGTGAGGGGACCGCTCGCACCGTCGGGCACGTCCTGCGGGACGGCATGGACGAGACGCCGGACCACATCGGGGACGGCACGCTGTTCGATCACCTGCTGGAGCTGGGCGCGTCAGGGCTGCTCGAGGTCGATGGGGATGGAAAGGCGATGCGGTCTACGCGCTTCGCGATCACGGCGCTCGGGCGTGATGTGCTCGGCGGAAGTGCGAACCGGGTGGCGGAGGTGGGGTTCGAGCGATGGATCGGGGGGACGCATCTCGACGCGACGCGCGGTGGGCCGTTCTGGTGGTTCCATGAAGGGAGCCTCGAGCCGGGGCCGGTGCCGGAGCCGCGAGGCTGAGGGGGACCTGATCGAAACGCCGGCGTGCCGTCGCTCGGCCTCGAAGTCGACGGCGCTCGCCTCGCCCGAGGCCTGTCCGATGCTCTGCAACGACACAACGGTCGCCGCCACCGCCGAAGCTGGCCACGCGCGCGCCCTCCTTGCCGGGGCTGGAGCGTTGCTCGATGCGCATCGGTTCACCGTCGCGGACGAAGGTCGACGGGCTCGCATCCGGGCGTTGCAGGGAGGCCCCGAACTGATTGCCGATGTGCGGCGATTGTCGTTGACGATTGCTCGGATGCTGATTGGCGGCCCGACGATACCTGGTACGAAATGCGCACGCGGAGGCGCTCGAGGGGCCGGGTACGGGCGTTCGCGCGTATCACGGAGAGTATTCGGTTTCGGGTGCCAGAGCGTGTCCACGGGGCGCGGGCGAGGTCGAATTTGCGGGTGGTATGAGGGGCGTGAGGAATACGAGCGCTGATGCCGCGAGGTACCGGACGAATGGTCTGGCTGGGACCCTGCCGTTCTTCCGGGAGGGGTCGACGGTTGGAGAGGCAGGGCCACCTTCGCGACCGCCGAGGCCTGCCCCCGAGGTCGCCGAGTGGGCCCGGGTGCACGAGCGGCTGGTGTCACTCGGTAGGGACCGGGGCGCGCAGGAGCGCGAGGTGTGCCGCTGGCTGCTCGTTGCCGAGCGGGTCGGTGTGCACGCTCGCGTCGGGTACGCGAGCCTTCGCGAGTATGCCGACCGGGTGCTCGGGCTGCGGGCGCGGCAGTCCGAGGAGCGGATCCGGGTTGGGCGTGCGCTCGGCGGGCTTCCGCTGCTCGATGGGGCGCTGGCGTCGGGGGAGCTGTCGTGGGCGGCGGTGCGTGAGCTCAGCCGGGTGGCGACTGCGGTCACGGAGGGGGCCTGGGTGGCGTGGGCAAGGACGCGGCGCGTCCAGGAGATCGAGATGCGTGTGGCGGCGAGACGGCGCGGCGACGGGCCGCGCGACCGCGGCGATGCGTCGCTGGTGAAGCATCGGCTGGCGTTCGAGGTGCGGGGGGAGACAATGGCGCTGTTTCGCGATCTGCAGGCTCGGGTGCGCGCGGATATGGGTGGGCACGTCGACGACGACACGGTGTTGTTCGAGGTGGTGCGGCGGGCTCTCGGCGGGGCAGGGGACGAGGGGCGCGCCGGGTATCAGGTGGCGGTAACGCGCTGCGAGGAGTGCGGCCGGACGAGCGTCGACGCAGGTGGAGAGAGCTACGCGGTCGAGGCGCACGTGGCGCAGATGGCCGGGTGCGACGCGCAGGTGGTGCGTGCTTCGAGCCCCCGTGTGGGGGCGCTCGCGGCGGCGCCCCGGGCGAGCCAGACGATTCCGCCGGCCACGCGGCGCGCGGTGCTGCGTCGCGACCACCGGCGCTGCGTGGTGCCGGGTTGCCGCAATCACGTGTTCCTCGATGTGCATCACCTCGATCCGCGCGCCGAGGGCGGTGGGCACGATCCGGAGCGGCTCGCCGCCCTGTGCGGAGCGCACCATCGCGCTGTGCATGCGGGCGCGCAGTGCGTCGAGGGGACCGGGTCGGGGGGCTTCGTGTTCCGTCATGGCGATGGAACGCCTTACGGAGGGGCGGTGGAACCGACGAGGGGTCGGGGTGGCGCGCGAGGCGCTCGGGCACCTGGGCTTCAAGGCGACACGGGCGCGAGCGCTGGTGGATGCGGCGCTGCGGGCGGGGGCCGGGGGGAGCGCGGCTGCCGTGTTGCGTGCGGCACTGCGGGGGTCGTAGTCGGAAGTGCGAACCGGGACCGAGGCGCTGGGCGCGTTTCTCGATCCAGATGCGTTCGCTGCTCCGAGCCGGGACGGGGGCGCGGTTCCAGTTTGCGCCGCGGGTCGCGGGTGGCTGATGCGAGGACTGCGGAGGGTCGGGGTGCGGCGAGTTGCCTGGTGACTTCTTGCCCGAGCTCGTCCTGACTCACCCTCGCGGCATGCAACCGCTGCAGTCGCGCTCCGTGCCCGAGCCTCAGGGCGCGCAGATCCCGAGAGCCCCGAGCTGCCCGTGAAACCTGCTGCAAGTCTGCCCGGCGGCGCACTCCGCCTCCGAGCAGCAGGCCATGCCGCAGGCGCCATTCTTGCACATCAGCGAAGGCTTGCATCCGGACGCGGCGTCGCACGGCGAGCCGAGGTCGCCGTTGGGAGGCGGGCCGGTGCAGGCGACGGAGATGCGGGTCGACCTCAGGTCGAGCGTGCAGCTCGCTCCGGCGCCGCAGGCCACGGCCGAGCGCGGGTCGCATGTCGCCGGGAAGTTCGAGCTCCAGCGTCGGTCGTCGGCCAGCTGGGGCTGGCACGCACTGCCCGTGCAGCGTAACCGGCGCAGCACTCGAGATCGCACGGACCGTCGAGCCCACACGTCGGGGTGGTCGTGCGCGTGGAGGTGCTGGCACCGGCCTCTCCAGCGGCCGAGCTCTCGCTCTGCTCGGCCACCACCGAACCGCCGCACGCTGCGAACGAAAGGTGGGCGAGCACGGCAAGCGGCAGGAGCGGGTTGCGCATGGGTTTCGCCTTGCGATTGTGGCCCAAGCCAACGACGAGCGCAGCGGCAATCTGCACACCGGCACGCGGATCAGACGCGGACGTGACCGCTACTGTCGGAGGCATTGTGCCGTGGTGACCCCGGGATAGGTGCGCTCCACGCGGTCGTCGCCGACGACCAGCACGGTGGTCGCGTCCTGGCGATGGAGCCCGACGATGGGGGTGACGCCTGGGACCACCATGAGCGCGCGGTCGGCGGCGTCGACGTCGACGCGGGCCAGGAGAGCGGCGAACGGAGCCGCCTGCGGCCAGGACGCATGCGCCCCCCGGCGTCGAAAACGCACGGCCCGGCGCGGGCGCCGAGCAGACCTTCGTAGATGGTGGACCATAGGTGCTCGCCGGATGCGGCGTACCGCCCGAAGAAGGCAGCGCCCTCGATCCGGGGCACCGGCCAGGTAGCCCTCGCGATCGGTCTGGAGGGCGCAGGAGGTGTCAACGGGCGGGGCAATCTCGACGGCGAACGGATCGGGTGCAGATCGTCGAGAATCGGTCGATTCTCCCGCGATAAATCGGTAACCCGACGACCGATCGCAGCTTGACCGGCACCGGCCCGGACCCACCCTTCATTCCATCCACGGCGACCGGCACCGAGCGCGGGGCCAGTCGCCGAGGCCACGATGTCCTTCGAGCGCCGGAGTCCGGCCCGCCCTGCGCGGGCCGAAGCCGGTCTTTGCGAAGGCGCGCGGGCGCCCCCGGGCGTCCGCCCATCGCCACGCTGCGCGCTCCGAACAGGAGCGCCCGGCAGCGGTGCGCCGATCGAGTGCTCTCCAGCTCGCGGTCCGACCGAGCCCCAGCGGCATCGCGGACAGCAAGCGTCGCGAGGGTACGGCCATTTTCGTTCGACGGAGGCGCAATGCAGTTTCTCTCGTCCTTGTTCGTCTGGGCCAACGTGCCGTTCACCGTGTCGCTCTGCGTCGCGGTGATCTTCGCGTTGCTCCAGGTGAGCGGGGTGCTGGGACTGCTCGCGGGAGGCGGCGGCGCCCACGCAGAGGCCGACGCCGACGTCGATGCCGATGTCGACGCTGATGTCGACGCCGACGTCGATGTCGACGCGGATGTCGACGCGGACGTCGACGCGGACGTCGACGCGGATGCCGACGCCGACTCCGACGCCGACCACGACGCCGATACCGACCAGGATCACGACGCGGACGACGCCGGCGGCAAGGGCTTCCTGGACGGGCTCGGCGTGGGCAAGGTGCCGATCTCGATCGTCTGGCAGACCTTTGCCGCGACGTTCGGGCTGAGCGGGATCGCCATGAACACGATGCTCTCGAGTCGTATCGGCTCCCTGCCGACGTACGCGCTGGGGTGGGCGCTGCCGGTGGCGCTGGGCGCCGCGTATGCGGTGACGCGCGCCTCGAGCGGCGCGCTGGGCCGCGTGCTTTCCGACCCGAGCCAGGAGGCCACCTCGCGCGCCGAGCTGGTGGGCAAGGCGGGGACGGTGATCTCCGCGCGGGTGACCAGCGAATTTGGCGAGGTTCGAGTGCACGACAGGTCGGATCGATGGATCTACGTCGCCTGTCGCACCGGGGAGGGGGAGCCGACCATCCCCGAGGGCGCGGAGGTGGTGCTCGTCGAGCACGATCGCGAGAGCGACCGGCTCTACGTGGCTCCGCTGGAGCTGGATGACGATCCGAGGGCGGCGCGCCGCCGCTTGCTGGCGAGCGCGCGCAAGCTGCGGGTCCCCGCGCCGGTGGAGCTGCCGCAAGGCGAGAGCGACGAGACGCAGGGCGAGGCCGAGACCGAGGGCGAGCGCGCACCTCGAGCGCGAACCTCGCCGTAGGGGCGCGCGGCGCTGAGGCCGCCAGCGGTTGTCACGAAAGGACGTTCGGTCGCGCTCGGCGCGAGCGGACACGAGCTTGGTCACCGCGGCGGGAGCCGCAAAACGACACAGGATCGACAATGGAGAAGCTGTTCAACGAGCCGCAGTTCATGCTGGTGGCCACCGTGGTGGTGGTCGTCCTCTTTTTCCTCATCACCTTCTCGACGATGATGGCCAAGTTCTACCGCCGCTGCGGCGCGGACGAAGCGCTGGTGCGGACAGGAGCCGGCGGCACGCAGGTCCGCCTGGGTGGGGGCATCCTGGTGATCCCGGTCCTGCATCAGCTGATGCGGGTATCGCTGCGATCGCTCAAGCTCTCGGTGGAGCGTTCGGCGAGGAACGCGCTGGTCACCCGCGACAAGATCAAGGCCAACGTCACCACCGAGCTCTACGTCAAGGTGGAGCCGATCAAGGAGGACGTGCTGGCCGCGGCCCGCTCCTTCGGTGAGCGCAACCTGGACGAGCACGCCATCGGCGAGCTCATCGAGGGCAAGCTCACCGACGCGCTCCGCTCGGTGGCTGCCAACCAGACGTTCATGGACCTCCACAGCGAGCGCAAGGAGTTCGCGCAGCACATCCAGAGTGCCCTGGCCGAGGAGCTGAAGAAGAACGGTCTCACGCTGGAGAACGTGTCGATCACCGCCCTGGCGATGGTGCCGGTGAAGGACCTCGACGCGCACGACGTGTTCGATGCCGAAGGCCTGCGCGCCATCACCGAGAGCGTGCAGACCAACAACGAGAAGACCAACGCCATCCAGCGCGAGAAGGAGAACGCGGTCAAGACGCAGAACGTCATGGCTCGCAAGCGCGCCCTCGAGCTCGAGCAGGACCAGGCCCACGCGGAGGCCGACCAGGCTCGCAACGTCGCCGAGTACCAGGCCACCCAGAAGGCCGAGACGGCGCGGGCGGTCTATGTGCAGCAACAGACGCAAGAGCTCGCCGCTTACGACAAGCAGCGGGCCACGGAGACCGCCCGCATCGAGCAGGAGAAGGCCATCGCCGTGGCCGAGACCGCGCGGGGGCGCGCCGAGCGCGAGGCGCAGATCGGCGCCGAGAAGGCGCAGCAGGCCGCCGAGATCGCCAAGCAGAGGGAGATCGAGCAGGCGATGATCGAAAAGGACAAGCTGGTCCAGGCCGCCGAGGTCGACCGCCAGAAGGCGCTCGAGGCCGCAGGCATCGAGAAGCAGCAGGTCGTCGAGTCGGCGGAGATCGTGAAGCAGCAGGCGGTGGAGACGGCTCGCATCGCCAAGCAGATCGCGGTCACCCAGAGCGAGGAGCAGGCGGCTCGCGCGGGGGCGCTCAAGGCGCAGGCCGAGGCCGAGCAGCAGCAAGCCACGCAGGCCATCGTCACGGTGGAGCTGACCGCCAAGGCGAACCGCGAGAAGGCCATCGCGGTCATCAAGGCCGAGGAGGCCGCCCAGCAGTCGAAGATCGCCGCCGATCGCGAGGCCTACAAGCTGAGGCTCGAGGCCGAGACCCGCGCCGCCGTGGTCAAGGCGCAAGCGGACGGTGAGACGGCGGCCAAGCGGGCGGCGGCCGAGGGCGAGGTGTCGCGCGCCCGTGGCTTCGCCGAGGCCGAGCAGCTGAAGGCCGAGGCAGAGGCGAACGTGGTCCGCACCGAAGCGGAGGCCGACGCGGACCGGGTCCGGATCTCCGCGATCGCCCGGGCGGGGGCGGCCGAGCAGGATGCGGCGGCCCTGAAGGCGCTGGCCGAGGGCACCCTGCGCAAGGGCGAGGCCGAGGCCGAGGTGCGGCGACGGCTGCTCGAGGCGGAGAACCTCCTCTCCACCAAGTTCCTGATGCGCGACGTCGCCGTGAAGGCGCTCGAGGTGCTGCCCGCGGTCACCCACGAGCTGATGGCTCCGGCCCATGCCATCCGCGAGATCAAGGTCCTGCAGATGCAGGGCATGAGCGGAGCCGGCAGCGGCGACGGCGACGGTTCCAAGCCGGGGCTGTTCGGCGCCGCGTCACCGGTCCTGAAGACCATCCTGGAGGCGGGCGCCGCGTACCCGCTGCTGCGCGAGATGCTCGCCTTCTCGCAGGTCGACGGGGCCGACCTGGCCAACAAGGCGCGGGGGCTCATCGGTGGCTTGCCCGCCGAGCTCAAGCGGATCGTCGAGAGCGATCCGGAGCTGAGTGCGCGGGTCGCCGCCGTGAGCGGTGAGACGCCGGCGGGTGACCGGCACGACAGCGGCATCCGCGTGCAGGACACCGCCGGCGCGCCGCTGCGGGACGGATCGGCAGCGCCGGCCGACGCGGAGTGAATGCGGTGGCATCGATGACGCGCACTCCGGCGCTCGACGTCGCTTCCCTCGGTGCGCTGGGGGCCATCGTGCTCCCGATGCTCGGCAGTCAAGGCGGCCTCGGGTACGACCAGCTCAAGGACAGGTTCCGCCAGCTGGTCACCGGGGACCCGATCGACACGCTGCTGACCACCGTCCTCGGCGGCAGCTACCTCTTCTACCTGGCGGAGAAGGACACGAACCGGCGCTGCAAGACCCTCTGGGACGCGCTGGTGTTCATCAGCACCAGCCTCTCGGTCGGCTACGACAAGACGTTCGCGGAGACGCCCTCGGGCAAGGCCATCGCCACCTTCATGATGACCTTCGGCCCGGCGATGACCGCGCGCGCGTTCGATCCGCCTGCCGCCGAGCACCCGCACGCCGCCTCGCCCGAAGCGCTGGAGCTGCAGCGCGGGGTGCTCGAGAAGCTGGAGGCCATCCTCCGCGAGCTGCAAGCCAGGCGAGTGGAGAAGGAGTGAACGCGGGGGCGGCGAAGGCGGCGAGCGCAGGCGGAGAGCGTGAGCGCAGGCGCGGAACCGTTTCGTGCACTCGACCACGCTCTTGCTCCACGCCTCACGCTTACGCTTACGCTTACGCTTACGCTTACGCTTGCGCCTCACGCCTGCGCCTTCACGCCCACGCCGCGCGCGCGAAGCGCACGCACGCTCCGGCGTACGGTCTCGATCCCCGATCCCCCTCCAACGAATCCACCAACGCCCTCCCCCCGCGGCGGGCGCGGGCCCGCGTCGCTCGGGGGGTGCCGTCCGGCCATGCCCGCGCCCGACGCTTGGGGGGAGCGGCGGCGCGTAGCGCCGCCGGTGGGGGGCATCCCTTCTCCTTCTGGACCAAGCGAAACGATGCGCAGCCGGCGTGCCGCGCTCAGCGCGCGTCGTAGCGGTCCAGGTCCATCACCTTGCCCCAGGCAGCGCCGAAGTCCCTCACGAACTTCTCCCGCCCGTCCGCGCTCCCATGGACCTCGG
>JBBJMR010000187.1:0-17341 GCA_037720395.1 Polyangiaceae bacterium | reverse complement strand
GCCGGTGCCGCTCTCGCCCTCGATGAGCACGTTGGAGTCGCTGCGCGCCACGCGGTCGAGGAGGCCGAAGAGACGGCGCATGGGCATGGAGCTGCCGTAGAGGCTGCCGAAGCTCGGCCACACCGGCACCTCGGCGTCGGTGGCGAAGCCGAGCTCGCGCACGCGCACCAGCGAGGCGCCGATCTCCAGCCAGCACTCGGGCAGGGGCAGGTCGGCGTCGCGAACCCGCACACCGCCGAGGCGGGTGCCGCCGTGCGAGCCGGCGTCGGCGATGCGCCAGCCGCCGGTGGCGCGCGTCAAGCGACAGTGGAAGCGCGAGACCTCGGGGTCGTCGATCACCAGGTCGTTGCCGGGGTGCGCCCCGATGCGGCAGAGATCGCTGTCGAAGACCAGCACCCGCCCGCTGGACACCCGGCCTCGCGCTCCACCACCAGCTCCAGGCGCGGGATGGCCACCGACGACGACGCCGGCGCTTCCGTTACGCGCTCCTCGCGCCAGTGCGGCGCGGTGCGCGCCGGCGGCGCGCTGCCCAGAGGGCGCCGGAAGCCGGGCTGGGAGGCGCGGGGCGGTGGCGGGCTGCGCGGTGCGTCGTCGCCAGGGCCGGCCACGCGAGGATGCTACGCCATCCCAGCTGCGCCCAGCGCCCGATCGCGCCTGACCGCCTCGGCCACGATGCGCCGCTGATCCACCTGATGGCGGCAGGCATCAGCTGCGGTCTCAGCCGCTCGCGTCGCGGTCGGCGCGGCGCCGCGTTCTCGCCTCGTTTAGGGCACATCTCCAGTCGTCACCGCCTGGAACGGTAGTTGAGTAGCGGCCGCACCGATGGCTGCCGTTGCCGACGTCGTGGCGCTGATCGTGGCGGCCTTCGCCAGCGCCACCACGTCGCTCGGCATGCGCGAGGCGCCGACGTCGGAGGTGGTGTGGGCGAAGGTCGGCACCGCCGCCACCGCGCTGTCGCAGGCCTTCTGCGCCGAGGACATGGCGCCTGCCGAACCGGAGGTGCGCCTCGAGAAGTCGCGGCAGATGATCATCAAGGGCGGCGTCCTGCGGCTGCCGCGCGGCTTCCGCACCGTCAACGGCCGCTTCGATCTGCTGGTCCACTTCCACGGCTCGCCCGACGTGCTCGGCCCGGCCATGGAGCACCTGGACATGGGCGCGGCGCTGCTCACCGTGAACCTGGGCATCGGCTCCGCCGCCTACGAGGGGCCGTACATCTTCGAGGGCGCGCTGCCGGCGATGATCGCCCACGTCGAGGCCGCCGTGCGCGACACCAGGGTCGCCGGTGCCTCGGCAGAGCCGCGCGTGCAGCGGGTGGGGCTCAGCTCCTGGAGCGCCGGCTACGGCGCCGTCTACCGGATCATCGCCCAGCCTGCGGCGGCGGCGCGCATCGACGCCATCCTCCTCGAGGACAGCTTGCACGCCGCCTACAAGACCCGGAAAACGCGCGAGATCGACGACGGCAAGATGGGGCCCTTCGTGGAGTTCGCGGCCACGGCCATGGCGGGCAAGAAGCTCTTCGTGATGACCCACTCCGCGGTGCCCACCGACGGCTTCGCGAGCACCAGCGAGACCGCCGTCTACCTCACCGACGCCCTCGGCCTCGAGGTGCCGACCGTGGACGCCATGGTCGGCAAGGGGATGCACGAGGTGGCGCGCGTCCAGCGCGGCAACTTCTCCCTGGCTGCCTTCACCGGGCACAACGAGGCGGCGCACTGCGATCACCTGCTGCAGGTCGGCGACACGCTGCTCGGGCGGCTGGCGACGCGCTGGCGCAAGCCAGGTCCGCGGCCGTAGCAACTTTCCGCGCTGCGCGGACGCCGCGGACCGCCACCGGCCGCAGCGCGCCGCGATATGCTGCGGCCATGCGCCGGGTCGTGCTCTCGCTGACGCTGACGCTGGCGGCGTGCTCGCACGACTGGGACGCGCTCGACCCACGTGGCGCGTCGAGCGGCGGCGACGGCGGCGCGAGCGGCAGCGGCGCCGCGTCCTCCAGCTCCAGCTCCAGCTCGAGCTCGAGCTCCAGCTCCGGCAGTGGCGCGAGCGGAGCGGCCGGCCCCGGAGGTGGCGCCGGCACCGGTGGCAGCGCAGGTTCGGGCCAGGGCGGCGCTGCGACGGGCGGTGCAGGTGGTGCAGGCGGTGGCGGCGGCGGCGCAGGGGGCGAGGGAGGAAGCGGACCGGTGACCATCATCTTCGCGCCCACCGTGGCCGAGTGCGTGTCGACCACGGCGCCCGACCCCGTCGAGTGCGAGACGAAGACGGGCCAGGGACTGATGAACGTCGACCTGGTCGACCCGAGGATGCTCGAGCGTCGCGCCTTCCTGCGCTTCGAGATCGACGCGCAGCTGGCAGCGTCGCCGGTGGACTCCATCGTCCTGCAGCTGACCACCGGCCCCGGGGCGGGCACGAGCAGCCCCCAGGCCGGCGAGGTCTACCAGGTGGAGACCTTCACCCTGGCCGACCTCACCGGCACGGTCCCGGCCACCGTCGGAGCCGTGCTCGCAGGCAGCCCCGGCGCGGTGGCCATCGCGGCCCAGGCCAGCTGGACCTTGCCCAGCGATCTGCTGGCAGGCACGGGCGGCGTGCTGTGCCTGGGCGTGCTGCCGGTGGTCGCCAACGGCGCGGATTACTTCAACCTCGACGGCGCCACGCCGCCGGGCCTGGTGGTCACCTTCCACTGAACGGTCGCCCGGCCGGCGGGCGGGCGCGCCGCACCTCGCCGACGGGCACGGCGAGCGCTAGCATCGGCCGGTGCTTCGGCTTCGTCCCCTGCGGTCTGCCTGGCCACTGACGCTCGCGCTCCTCGCCTCCGGTGGCGCCGCCTCGGCGGACATCGGCGACCTCGAGGGCACGGCGCCCGGCAGCCTCGACAACGGCGGCTTCTTCACCGCCGCCGAGAACTGCGGCAACTGCCACGGCGGGGGCGTGGAGGGCAACACCACCTTCCTGCCGCACGACACCTGGGCGGGCACGATGATGGCCAACGCGGCGCGCGACCCGGTCTTCCACGCCGCGCTGAGCATCGCCAACCAGGACTCCGACGTCCTCGGCAGCGCCTTCTGCCTGCGTTGCCACACCCCCATCGGCTACGTCCGTGGCCACACCGAGCCGAGCGATGGCAGCGCGCTCGACGACATCGACATGCAGGGGGTGGGCTGCGACACCTGTCACCGCCTGGTGCAGAGCACCGGGGCCGACGCACCGTACGTCCTCGGCAACGCGCAGATCTTCTACGACAACAACATCGGCAAGCACGGAAAGTACGACGACGCCGAGTCGCCGGCGCACCCCACCGTGCCCGACACCGGCGTGCTCGAGGCGCGCTTCTGCGGGCAGTGCCACCAGGTCAGCAACCCGGAGCGCAAGATGCGCGACGAGCTCGGCGCCGAGACCGGCATCGACTTCCCCTTCGAGACCACCTTCACCGAGTGGGAGGCGAGCGTGTACTCGGTGGACGGCGGCGACGAGGAGGCGGGCTGCATCGACTGCCACATGCCCAAGCAGCTCGGAGACTGGCCATATACCGACGGTTTCGGCGCCAAGCTCCGCAAGGACCCGCGCAAGCACGCCTTCGCCGGCGGCAACCACTGGGGCATCCAGGCGGTGATGGAGGCCTACCCCGAGCGCGCCCAGGAGTACGGGCCCGCCTTCGACAACGCGTTGAAGAGCACGCTGGACATGCTGGCCACGGCGGTCGAGGTGAGCATCGTCTCGGCGCCGGCCAACATCGAGCCGGGGCAGACGTTCGACATCACCGTGCGCGTCGAGAACAAGGCGGGCCACAAGTTCCCGACCGGATACGTGGACGCGCGCCAGGCCTGGGTCTCGGCCAGCCTCGTCGACTGCACCGGCCAGCGGCGCGCGGTGCTCGGGGGGTACGACACGCAGAGCGGCGCCATCCAGCCCGAGCCGCCGACGCACGTCTATCGCTCCATCCATGGTCGCTGGGACGGCAGCGCCGCCGTCGAGGAGCACAGCCTGGCGCTCCAGGACATGCACCTCTCGGACACGCGCATCCCGCCGAAGGGCTTCGTGGCTTCCCTCGCCAACGAGCCGTCGGGCGACATCGAATACAGCGACGGCCAGGGCGGGTGGAACCACTTCGACGAGGCGACCTTCACCGTCACCGCGCCGGCGGACATCGCCGGCTCGCAGACCTTGGTGTTGGCGGTGGAGTTCCAGTCGATGCGCCGTGCCTACGTCGAGTACCTGCGCGACAAGAACACCACCGACCAGACCGGCGAGGCTCTGTGGCAGATCTACCAGGCGACCAGTGAGGCGCCGCCGCTGCGCATCGCCAGCGCCGAGACCGACGTCGACGCGCCCGGCGCCTGCGACCCGGGCAGCGGCGGCGCGGGCGCCGGGGGCACCGGCGGCGTGGTCAATGGCGGCGCCGGCGGCGTGCCGGCCGGCAACGGAGGCGCGGGCGGCGCGGCCGCGACACCGGACAGCGACGCCGACCAGGGCTGCGGTTGTCGGCAGGCCGGTGGCGGCGGCGGGTACGGCGGGTTGTGGCTGCTCCTTGCGAGCGCGCTGCTTGCCCGAATGGTCCGGAAGAGATCACCACGGAGGCACGGAGACCCGGAGAGATCGGAACATTTGTCCGTGGCTCCGTCCCTCCGTGGTTGATTCGTCTCCGTTTGCGCGCTCACCAGCCCGAGGATTGCTCGCCGGCGTCTGGTAGCGACGGCTCCTCGCCAGCCCCGGCATCGGTCCGCTCGCGGCGCACGCCCCCCGGGCTCTCGCCCACCGGCGCGGCCCCGCCGCATGCCGCGAAGCCGGCGGCGGCGCACAGCGCCGCGCCGAGGACCAGCAGCGCGATGCGCGCACGGGAGCTCATTGATCCCGGAACCCGTCCGCCGGGCGCATCCAGGCGGCGTAGAGGCTGGGGACCACGGTGGCCAGCAGGCAGATGACGATGGCGAAGATGCCGGTGGCGATGAACTCCTGTGGGCGCACCTGCACCGGCAGCTGGGAGATGAAGTAGACCTTGGGATCGAGCGGGAAGCCGTACACCAGCAGCACCTTGCACACCGCGAAGCCGAGCAGCAGGCCGAGCGTCGTCCCGGTGACACCGAGGATGCCGCCCAGGTAGAGGAAGATGCGCAGGATGCCGAAGTCGCTGGCGCCCATGGCCTTGAGGACCGCGATCTCCTTCTTCTTGTCGAGCACGACCATGATCACCGTGGCGATGACGGTGAAGGCGGCCACGACGATGATCAGCGCCAGCACGGTGCTCATGCCGAACTGCTGGATGCGCAGCGCCGTGAAGAGGCCGTGGTTCAGCTCCTCCCAGTCCATGGTGTGGTAGAGGCCGGTGGCCAGCATCTGCCCGATCTGGTCGGAGATCTCGGCGGCATCGTCGATGTCGGCGACCTTCATCTCCAGGCCAGTCACCGTGTCGCCCTGGTCGTAGAAGACCTGCGCCTCGTAGAGGTCGGTGTAGACCAGCTTGGAGTCGTACTGGTCGAAGCCGGCAGAGAAGAGGGCGATGACCCGGAAGCGCTTGGCGATGGGCGGCTTGATCTGCCCGCCCGAGAACGAGAAGCCGATGGTCGGCGAGGTCACCGTCAGGCAGTCGCCGATCTCCAGGTCGAGCGTCTTGGCCAGTGAGCTGCCGATGACGATGCCGGGCAGCTTGGCGACGGCCGTCGGGTCGGCGCACAGATCCGGATCGACGTCGGCGGGCAGGTCGTCGGTCTCCGGCAGCACGCTGGCGTAGCCGCCGTCCGGCTCCACCGCCGTGCCGCCATCGAGCGCGTCATCGAAGGGGGCGGCGCCGGCGTCGACCGGCGACGCGGGCTCGTCGGGCTGCAGGCCGCCGGCCACCGCCTTGGGGGCGCCGCCGTCGAGGAGCGGGGCGTCGTGGGGCGCCGCGCCGGCGTCGCTGGCCGCCTTGCGCGCGTCGTCGTCGCGGACGCGGTCCTCGTAGATCTTGATCAGGTCCAGGTTGCGCCCGGCGTCGTCGCGCATCGGGTCGCGCACGCCACCGTCCACGTCGCCGGGGAGGATGGGCACGGGCGGCAGCAGCGGCATGGAGCTGGCGGGGCGCTCCGGCGGCCTCGCCCCGGGGCGCCGCAGCCCGGAGAGCGACCCCCCCTCGAGGACGTACTTGGGAAGATCGAGGACGGGCACCGTGCCGGGAGGCGCATCGACGCCGAGGCTGGCCGCCGGGTCGACGCCCTTGAGCAGGACACCGGTGGCGGTGTTCTCGCCGTGGCTGATCATCATCGGGTTGATGCTGAACGGAGCCGTGCCCACCACGCCGGGCACCTTGCTCACCCGCTCCATCACCGACCGGTACTCGCGGAAGTCGGTGGAGTACTTGAGCACCAGCACGTGGGCGTTGACCCCGAGCACCTTGTCCCGGAACTGCGCCTGGAAGCCACCGGTCACGCTCATGACCGTGGCCAGCGCGGCGACGCCCAGGGTGACACCGAGGACGGCCACCGCGTTGCCGACCGAGATGAACGCCCGCTTCTTCGAGCCCAGGTAGCGGAGGGCGAACGCGAGCGGATAGCCGTCGAGCAGCACCAGCGACAGCGTGGCGGTGGCCAGGCCCAGGAGGAGCAGTGCCCCGGTCGTGGCATCGAGCGCCGGGCGACCGGTAGCGAGGCGCAGGACGACGCGCGCGACCACCGCCACCCACGTCACGACCGCGAGGGCCGCCGAGAGCAGCCGCACGGCGCGCGCGCGGTCGATGCCCGGGATCCCGATCTGGCCGTCCTGCCTATCCACGCGGAGCTCTTCCTCTTATTCCGGCGCTGCTCGCCGCCTTCCTACCATGCGGTAGAGGAGGTGGCTGTAACCAACCTTCCCCGTGTGGGGCAGGCGCCAAACAGCAAGGGGTTTCCGCTCTGTGGAGCCGCTGCTACCCTTCCACTCGCTTCGCGACGGTGGCGTCTGAGTCGAAGCGGTGGCGGAGCGAGGTTCCATGAGCACAGAGCGCGAACAGCCCAGCGGTGCGCCGATGACGGCGAGCGGCTCGCCCGCGGTCGTGCACGTCAACGGCAACGGCAGCGGCGCCACCCCGGCCCCGCGCCCGGTCTCCTCGCCGCAGCTCGGCACGCAGCGCACGGAGATCCTCGGCGCCGGGAGCGGCTCGCAGCCCGACCTGTCGCGCCCCCCGGTCCCGCGACCCGCTGCCGGGGCGGCATCGGCCGCGGAGGCCGCTGTCCCGGGCACGGCCACTTCCGACGGCACGCCGCAAGCCGAACCCTCGCCCGATCCGGCGCCGCGCCCCGCCGCACCGGATCCGTACGTCGGCACCACGTTCGACGGCCGCTACAAGATCGAGCGCCTCATCGGCGAGGGCGGGATGGGCTTCGTCTATCTCGCGCGGCACAAGGTCATCGACAAGCGCGTGGCGGTGAAGGTGCTGCGCTCCGACCTGGCGCGCGACCGGGAGATCCTCGACCGCTTCATGCAGGAGGCGCGCAGCGCGTCGAGCATCGGCAACCCGCACATCGTCGACATCTCCGACTTCGGCGACCTGCCCGACGGCTCCACGTACTTCGTGATGGAGTACCTGGAGGGTCAGTCGCTCGGTGGCCTGATCGAAGCGCGACGTGACGCCCAGACGCCGCTGGACCGCATCTGCAACATCGCCCTGCAGCTCTGTGACGGCCTGGCCGCAGCGCACGCGGCGGGCATCGTCCACCGCGACCTCAAGCCGGACAACGTGTTCCTCATCCCCCGCGGGCCGACCCAGGACTTCGTGAAGATCCTCGACTTCGGCATCGCCAAGGTCTCCAAGGCCGGCAACACCAAGCTGACCCGCGCCGGCGCGGTGTTCGGGACGCCGCACTACATGTCGCCGGAGCAGGCGGCGGGTGCGCCCATCGATCACCGCACCGACGTCTACTCGCTGGGCGTGATGCTCTACGAGCTCACCGCGCGCCAGCTGCCGTTCAACGCCGACAACTTCATGGGGATCCTGACGCAGCACATGTACAAGGCGCCGGTCCCCATCCGCGCCTTGGTGCCGGCGCCGGAGTGCCCGCCAGGCATGGAGGCCATCATCCTCAAGTGCCTCTCCAAGAAGCCGGAGATGCGCTACGGGTCGATGAGCGAGCTCGCCGACGATCTGGAGCGGGCGCGCCGCGGTGCCGTCCCGGGTGCGGTTTCCGAGATGATGGCGCGCTCGGGTGGCTTCAACGTCCCCCACGACTTCTTCAAACCGGCGCAGCAGGCGATCGTTCCCGCCACGCCGGCACAATCGACCCGACCATCTCCGGGCGTCTGGGTCGCGGTGGGCGTGGCCGGGGTCGCCGTGCTGGCGGGCCTCGGCTTCCTCGGCAACCGGCTGTTCTCGACGCAGCCGCCGGTGACCACCGACACGCCCGAGACGGTGGCGCCGGTCCCCGTGCCCGCGCCGACCGCCACCGCCGCGCCGGCGCCGGCGAAGAGGACGATGGTGGCGCTGGCCTGGACGCCGAACGCGGCCGTTGGCTACCGCGACGGCCAGGCCCTCAGGTCCCCGGTGAACATCGAGGTCGAGGAGGGCAAGCCGGCGACCGTGGAGATCAAGGCCGATGGCTACGAGCCGGTCACGGTGACCCTCGACGGCACCGAGGGCGCCAAGCAGGTCGACCTGGTGAGCCACACCCGGCCCGGCCCGCGCAACCCGAGCGCCAAGACCGGGCCCATCAAGCCGCCTGCCGGGCCGGCGCCCAAGCCTGGGCCGGCGAAGCCGGGGCCGGCGAAGCCGGGGCCTGCCGGCGAGGTCGTCGACCCCTGGTGACCGCACCCGGCGCCCCGCGTCGGGAACGGGCTGCGCCGGCCGTGTGCGGTATGCGATGACCGACAACGACGTCTCCAGCTTCCTGCCGCGCGTCCCGGAGGACGTGCTCGGCATCTGCCGCCGGCTCGCCGAGCGCGGCAAGCGCGGCTGGGTGGTGGGCGGCTGCGTGCGCGACCTGCTCCGCGGCAAGCCCGCCAAGGACTGGGACATCGCCACCGACGCGCGCCCCGAGGAGGTGACCCGCGCGTTCTCCAAGGTAATCCCCACCGGCATCCAGCACGGCACGGTGAGCGTGCTGGTGCGCGGCGTGCCGTACGAGGTCACCACCCTGCGCGGCGAGGGCGCCTACAGCGACGGCCGGCGACCCGACTCGGTGGAGTTCGTGGACGACATCGTGGCCGACCTGGCGCGGCGCGACTTCACCTTCAACGCCATGGCGATCGACCCCATCGACGGCAAGCTCATCGACCCCTTCGAGGGCAACAAGGACCTGGAGGCCAGGGTGGTGCGCGCCGTGGGCGTGGCCGACGAGCGCTTCGCCGAGGACGGGCTGCGCGTGCTGCGCGCGGCGCGCTTCGCGGCCACCCTGGAGTGCCGCATCGACCCCGACACCGAGCGGGCCATGGGCAGCGACCGCTCGCTGTCCACCTTCCGCAAGGTGAGCGCGGAGCGCGTGCGCGACGAGTGGATGAAGAGCATGGCCGCCGCCGCGCCGAGCGTGGCCTTCGAGGCCATGCGGCGCACCGGCATCCTGGCCATCACCTGCCCGGAGATGATGGAGTC
This sequence comes from Polyangiaceae bacterium, assembly GCA_037720395.1. Classification (GTDB taxonomy): domain Bacteria; phylum Myxococcota_A; class Polyangia; order Polyangiales; family Polyangiaceae; genus JBBJMR01. The sequence goes on along the minus strand of JBBJMR010000187.1, from coordinate 7,818 downwards.
GGTGGGCTGCGAGCAGAACAAGTGGCACGCCTTCGACGTCTGGGGGCACGCCATGGCCTGCCTCGACGCCTGCCGCGGCGACGCGGTGCTGCGCGTGGCGGCGCTGTTCCACGACGTGGGCAAGCCGCGCACCCGCGCCTTCTCCGACAAGACCAACGACTTCACCTTCTACGAGCACGAGCGCATCGGCGCGGAGATCGCCGACCCCATCCTGATGCGCCTCAAGTTCTCCAACGACGAGCGCGCGCGCATCGTGGCCCTCGTGCGCCACCACCTCATCTGCTACGCCGACGACTGGACCGACGCCGCGGTGCGCCGCTGGCTGCGCCGGGTGACGCCCGAGCTGGCGGTGGACCTCTACGCGCTCGGCGCCGCCGACGCCCTCGGCAAGGGCCGAGAGGCGAGCGCGGACATCGAGTCGCTGGGGCGGCTGCGCGCGCGCGTGGAGGCCCTGCTCGCCGCGGGCCCGGGCCAGTCTGCGCCCGCCCAGGCCCACCACCGCAAGGTGCTGATGACCGAGCTCCGGGGGCCCCCCAGCCGCCTCATCGGGCAACTCCTCGAGCACCTGGTGGAGCGGGTCACCGACGAGCCCGAGCTCAACGAGCGCCAGGCGCTGCTCGCCGAGGCCCGCGCGTTCCTCGCCGCCACGCGTAGTTAGCGCTACTGCCGGAAGTCTCGCCTCGACCAGTCGGTACGGTACTGCAGCCTTTACCCGGGCAAGTCCGGCGAGACCGGTGCGTGCGTCCGCTGCAAGACCGTCGGTCGCGTGGCCTTCCAGAGGGCTTGGCCCCCATGCAGGCCCAGAGCACCGCCGGTGCTCTGGCGGCCGGAGCCGCCGCCAAACGGACGCATCCGCCGGTCTCGCCGGGCTTTCGCTGGCCAACGCTGCAAACCCGGGCCCACTCCATTCGCCGAGACCTCGGGCCGTTGGCCAGGGCCGGTCACATCTCGGGCCGCTGGCGCGACGTGCCCAGCGCACCACCCCTAGAACTATTCAAAGGGTGGTGCGTCCTGGGGTGCAGCCGGCGCCTTCCACCCCCGCCGCACCGCCCTCGGGATGCTCCGGGCGGCGCAGCGGCCCGGGTGTGCCACGCGCCAGCGCGACCCCAAAAGGAAGACCCCCAGATGTCCATCAAGCAATGGTTGTCCACGCGCCGCGTCCGCCACGGTCTGTCGGCGAGCGCCATCGTCCTCGCCGCCGGTGGCATGGTGCTCCTGCGCACCCCGGCCTCGGCCCGGCCCAGCCTGCCGTTTTCGACGAACAGCAGCACCGTCGGGCAAGGCCCGCTGCCGTCCGGCCCGAACACCGTGCATTTCTCCGGCAACGGCGCGCACGGCACGCTGTCCTTGACCCAGACCAGCGTGCTCACCGGCGCGCAGCGCCGCGTCTTCGCCGAGCTGCGCATGGTGGCCGACGCCTCGAGCGAAGGTCGCGAGCGCGCCCCGCTCTCCATGGTGGTGGTCCTCGACACCTCGGGCTCGATGGAGGGCGACAAGATCCGCCAGGCCAAGGAATCGGTGATCGCGCTCATCGGCGACATGCGCGACGACGACGAGATCGCCCTGGTGCGCTACTCCAGCGACAGCGAGGTCATCCAGCCGCTGGCCCGCGTCGGCAGCGTGCGCCGCGAGCTGCTCTCCCGCGTGCAGAACATCGTCGCCGGCGGTGGCACCAACATCGCTCCCGCGCTCTCGCACGGGCTGCGCGCGCTGAACGAGTCGGGCAAGGGCCGCGTGCGGCGGGTGGTGCTGGTCAGCGACGGCCTCGACTCCACCCGCGCCCAGAGCGAGGGCACCGCGCGCGACAGCGCCGGCCGCGGCATCACCGTCTCCACCATGGGCATCGGCCTGGACTTCGACGAGCGCTACATGAGCGCGGTGGCCGAGAGCGGCCGCGGCAACTTCGCCTTCGTCAACGACGGCCCGGCGCTGGCCGCCTTCCTGTCGCGCGAGCTCAAGGAGGGGGCCTCGACCACGGTCGAGGGCGCCACCGCCCGCCTCACCCTGCCGCGCGGCATGCGCCTGGTGCGCGCCGTCGGCGGCGACGCCTCGCAGGGCGAAGGCGGCGAGGTCACCGTGCGCCTCGGCTCCCTCTTCGCCGGCGACGAGCGCCGCGTCACGCTGGAGCTCGACGTGCAGCTCGCCGACGGCGAGCAGGCGCCGCTGGCCGGTCAGGTGACCTGGGACCGCGTGGGCGCGGGGCCGGAGTCGGCCACGCTGGCTGGCCTGCAGCTGGTGGGCACCAGCGATTCGCGCACCGCGGAGACGAGCCGCGACCCGGCCATCGGCGCCAGCGTCGAGAGCGCCGTGGCGTCGGTGCGCCAGATGGAGGCCGCCGAGGCCTACGCCAAGGGCAACACCGCGCGCGCCCAGCAGATCATCGCCGAGAACGTGGCCAGCCTGGCGGCTGCGGCCACCGCGGCGCCGGCGGCCGAGGCCGAGGCGCTGCGCAAGCAGGAGGCTGCCTACAAGGAGACCGCCGATGGCTTCCGCGCGGCGCCGCCGGCCAGCCCCGAGGGCAAGGTGAAGGCCAAGGCCTCGATGGCCCAGGACAGCGGCAACCTCGGGCGCAAGGCGGCGTTCTGATCATGCAGCGCGTCCTGCTCCTCCTCGCCGCCGGCGCTGCCTTCGCGCTCGGTCCGCTGGCCGCCTCGCTCGGCCCCGTCTCCGGCGCGGCGCTGGCGCTCCTGCTCGGCGTGCTGCTGGCGCTGTCGGCCAGCGGCGCGCGCAGCGCCGTGGCCGCCGCGACGGGAGCGCTGGGCGCGTTCGCCGCGGCGGTGATGGCACCGGCGTCGCCGGCCATCGGCGGCGCGGTGCTCCTCGGCTTCGCCTACGCCGAGCGCACCGCGCGCGTCCGCGGCACCGGCAGCGCTGGCCGCGCGCTGCCGCGCCTGGCGCACCTCGGTGTCGCGCTGGGTGCCGGCGCACTGGCCGGGACCATCGGCGTCTCGTACGCCAGCGCCTCGCTCGGCGTGCGCGGCGTGGCGGTGGTGGTGGCCGCCGTCCTCGCCGCCTTGCCGTTGCTCATCGAGGCCGACGACCCGGTGGCGCACGAGCTCGACCGCGCCGCGGCCACCGTCTCCGACCCCGCCCGCGCCAGGCTGCGCGAGGGCGCCGAGCTGCGCCGCCAGGCCGGCGAGGAGCTGCTCGACGCCAGGAGCGCACGCCAGGTGAAACGCACCTGGCGCGCCCTGGTCCGCCTGGCCGAGGCGCGCTGCAAGCTGGAGCGCGCCTCGACCGGCGCCTCCAGCCAGGCCGAGCGCGTGCGTGCGCTGCTCGATGACCGGATCGCCGCCCACGTGTCCGTCCTGTCGCGCGCCTACCTCGCCGTCGACGCCGCGCGCGGCGCCGAGGCGACCATCGACGACGCCGCCCTGCGCAGCGTGGAGAGCGTGGGCGAGTCGCTGGAGCAGGTGAGCGACGCGCTCGTCGAGGAGGCCTGACCCACCGCGCCGCGCTCCGCCGGCCGCCGCGCCGGAGCGCCCAGGGTACCAATGCTCAGCGCGACGGATCCCACGCCAGCTTGCCGTGCACGCATCGGCCGCGCACGCAGCTGGCGCGCACGCGCGTCTGGTCGGTGGCGAAGCACAGCTCGGCCAGCGCCCCCGCCGCGTCGCCGACCGACGCTGGCAGGTCGATGACCGCCAGGTCCGCGTCCTTGCCGGCCTCCAGGCTGCCGCACACGCCGTCGATGCCGAGCGCCGCCGCCCCGCCGAGCGTGGCCAGGTGGAACAGCACCGAGGGCTCCAGGCGCTGTCCGATGCACAGCGCGTTGTCCCAGGCGCTCCCCATCACCCTCCGCACGGAGAAGGTGCGACCGGCGGCGACGTCGGTGCCCAGGCCGACCGGCACCCCGCGCTCCAGCGCTGCGTGGGCGCGCATCCGGCCGCTGCCGAGGAAGAAGTTCGAGTCCGGGCAGTGGGCGATGCGCGCCCCGCGCGCCGCCACCCGATCCCATTCGCTCGGGGAGAGATGGATGGCGTGCGCCAGCAGCGTGCGCCCTCCGACCAGACCCACGCGGTCGTAGACGTCGAGGTAGTCCGTGCCCCAGGGGTGTGCCGTCAGGGTCTCCTCGCCCTCGCGCACGTTCTCGGCCACGTGGGTCTGCACCAGGAGGCCGCGGTCAGAGGCCAGGCGCGCCGCCGCCTCGAGCATGCCGCGCGAGCAGCTGATGGCGAAGCGCGGGGTGACCGCGAACGACAGCCGTCCGCCGTCGTGCCCGTGCCAGCGCTCGCAGAGCGCCGCGGAGGCGGCCATGGCCCGGTCGACGGGCAGGCGCAGCGCCTCCGGGCAAGCCTGATCCATGAGCGTCAGCCCGACCGCGGCGCGCATGCCCGCGCGGGCCAGCTCGGCGAAGAGCACGTCGGTGGCGCCGGGGTGGGAGCTGGAGAAGATGGCCGCGGCGGTGGTCCCCGCGGCCAGCATGCGCGCCACGAGCTCACCGGCCACCTCGCGCGCGTACGCCTCCTCGGCGAAGCGCGCCTCCTCGGGGAACACCGAGCGCTCCAGCCAGTCGAGCAGCGGACCGGTGGCGCTCCCCACGATGCGCACCTGCGGGAAGTGCACGTGGGCATCGACGAAGCCCGGCACGACCAGCGCCGGCCGCAGGTCGAGGAGCGGCGCGCCGCCGGCGTCGCCGTCTCGCCAGGCGCCGGCCTCGACGATGCGCCCGTCGTCGCCGATGACCAGGCGGCCGTCGGCGTGCCGGCGAGGCCGGCGTCGCCTCCGACGCCGCCGCCCATCGAGCTGAGCAGGCGTGCTCGCAGGACGCAGGCCAGGGTCATCGCACCGCGATGTCGCTGCGCCGGGTCCAGCCCATGGAGATGTCGCGATCGCCGTTGTGCACCACCAGCACCCAGTCGCCCTGGTCGCGGACCAGCATGACCGTGGCGCCGGAGCTCAGCTCGCCCACCGTCTCTCCGCCGCCAGGCTGATCGAAGAGCTTCACCGGACGCTCGACGCGGCCCATGCGCAGCGGCGATCGCTTGTCGGTGTTGTCCTCGTCGTCATCGCCCGGCGACACGCGGAGGCGGTGCGGGTCGCGGGGATCGGCGAGCTCCTCGTCGCCCTCGAAGAACTTCGGGTCCTCGCTGGTGCGCATCGGCCGGCGCACCGAGGTGTCGCTGCGCGGGCTGGTGCCGAAGCCGGCCGCGCGAAGCAGCGGCGCGGTGGCCACCAGCAGCACCCCGCCGGCCGAGAGGGCAAGCAGCAGGGTGACGGCGGTGTCCATCCAGCGCACGCGCCGGCGGCGGGCCTCCGTGCCTGGCGCCTCGGCCCCCGGTACCTCGGCGGGCGAGGCCGGGCGCAGGTCGACGGGGCCGGGCGGGTCGGACATCCGGCTCATGATAGCAGGAGCGGTCATACGGACACGGACACGGACACCGGGCACGGACACGGAGACGGACACGGACACGGACACCGGGCACGGGCACGGGCACGGGACGGGACGGACACGGACACGGGCACGGCCACCGGCCACGGCCACGGCCACGGCCACGGCCACGGGACCGGACTGGCGGGAACCTAGCGCAGCTCTCGCGGGATCGGCGCGGTGGAGGGGTCGGGGGCCGACGCGGACAGGACGCGCTCCTGGCCGGGCGAGGCGCAGCAGCGGAACCCCTGCTGGTAGAAGGCGTGGTTCTCGTCGTGCGAGCGCGTCGCGGGACGGCAGCGTGTGCGCACCGGGCCCCAGTAGCCGCCCTTGAGGATGCTGGGCCGCTCGCCCTCGCGCGCCGAGCGCGTCCATTCGTCGACGTTGCCGGTCATGTCGTAGACGCCGAACGGGCTCTTGCAGCGCGGCCGCGACCCGGCGGCCACGCCCTGCCACAGCTTGTCCATCTCCGCCATGGCGGCATACCCGTCGCGCGGGCGCAGGGCCGTCTCGTTGTACGGCCGCCACTGCTGATCGACCACGCAGGCCTCGGCGTCGCGCGTGTAGCCGTAGGGATACGGCTGCGCCTCCTCGCCCTCGCAGGCGAACGTCCACTCCTGCTCGTCGCACAGCCGCTTGCCCTGCTCCTCGCAGAGCGCCGTCGCCTCGTACCAGGTGACGTAGATGACCGGGTACTGGCCGCGCTCGTTGGGGTACTCGAAGCGGTCCATGCAGAAGTGCATGGGTGTCGTCTCCAGCTCCGCCGAGATGCTCAGCCACTTCTCCCGATCGAACTCGGCGCAGCGCTCCGGGTAGTCGCGGTTGATCCACCTGGTGCAGGTGGTCTTCTGCATCTCCTCGATCGATGAGCCGTCGTACGGGTTGCTGGAGCGGTCGACCTTCATCTTGCCGTGCACGTCGACCATGCCCGGCATGCACTTGCCGCGGCTCTGCTCGAGCGCGTCGGTGACCTCCTGGGTCTCCGAGGTGAAGGCCACGATCTGCCAGTGCTTGCCGCCGACCAGGCGCCAGGTGTTCTTGAGCTTCGGCGGGACGGCCTGCCGCAGGTTGGCGATGCTCCCGCGGAGCGGCAGGTCGCTCCTGGCCACCAGCAGCCCCGCCGCGACGCTCGCAGCCACCACCGCGATGCCCGCCCCCGCGATCCACGCGACCCGTTTTGGCGACACGATCCCACCAGCGTAGCCACGCCACCGCGCCGCACCACTTTCCCGTATCGCCCCCCGCGCCGTGTCCGCGCCGTGCGCGTGCCCGCGCCCGCGCCCGTGTTCGTGCCGGCTACCGGATCACGCCAACGCCGGTTCCAACGCGACGCGTCGGGTGCTCAGTCGCGCGCCCCGGCGCCTGCCTCCTCCTCGGCCTGGGCGAGGAGGGCGGCGAGCCGGGTCAGGTCGTCCGCGCGGTCGCCGGACAGGTCGCGCTTTTCCCCGGGGTCGGCGGCCAGATCGAAGAGCAGCGTGCGGTCCTTCTTCTTGCGCTCGATGACCAGGAGCTTGAGCGGCCAGTCGACGAGGGCCGCGCGCTTGGCGGAGCGCGCGTAGACCGGTCTGGCCCGGGCGCCGTCGGCGCCGCTGGCCAGGCCGACGAGCGACGTACCGAGCACCCCGTCTGCGGGCGCCCCGGCGAGGCCGAGCACGGTCGCCGCGACGTCGAGCGTGCTCACCGCGGTCGGCGTCACCGCCGGCGACACGCCCGGCGCGATCAGGACCAGCGGGACGCGCAGCACCTCGTTCCAGAGCTCGGCGCCGTGACCGCTCGTCTCGTGCTCGTCGAACGCCTCCCCGTGCGACCCGTGGACCAGGAACGCCGTGCCGGCGGCGCGCGGCGAGGCGGACACGGCATCGACGATGCGCGCCAGCTGACGGTCGACAAAGGCGACCTCGCCGTCGTAAGCACCGACCTGTCCCTTGCCCATGTCGATGCCCGGGTGGCGCACGTAACGCTCGTGGGCGTCGAAGAAGTGCACCCAGAGGAAGACAGGCTTCCTGCGCGCGCCGAGCTCGGCGAGCAGACCGAGCGCGCGGTCCGCGGCCAGCGCGCCGGTGGCGTTCTTCTCCGGGTGAGCGTCGTCGTACACGGTCTCGAAGCGGTCGAAGCCCTGCGCGAAGCCGCGGTCGTCGCTGAGCCAGGTGAACGAGGTGACCGCGCCGGTGGCGTAGCCGGCGCGGCGCATCCGCTCGGCGATGGTGTCGTTCTCGGCGTACAGCGTGGGCCACTCGCGCCGGTCGCGCGCGGACTGGGAGAGGCGGCGGCCGGTGACCAGCGGCGCCAGCGCGCGCTGGGTGTCGGTGGCGGTGGCGAAGGCTTGCTCGAAGCGCACCCCGCGCGCGGCCAGGGCCTTCAGTGCCGGGGTGGTGTCCTTGTCGTAGCCGTACGCGCTGGTGTGATCGGCGCGCACCGTGTCGAGCGTGACCAGCACGATGTTCGGG
>JBBJMR010000186.1:0-17394 GCA_037720395.1 Polyangiaceae bacterium | reverse complement strand
CTGATCCAGGTCGACGTCCCGCGTGATCTCTCCGCGCGTGCCCGCGAGCTGCTGCGCGAGCTCGACGCCGAGCTCACCCACTCCGCAGCGCCTGCGGCCTCCGGCGTCACGCAGTCCGCCGCCGCCTCTGCGGCGGGCGCCAAGCCGGTGAGCAAAGCTTCCTCGGCTTGAAACAGCAGGGGCGTGCCGCCCCTGAAACCCCGCCGGATGGCGCACGAGCCCTTGTGCTCGGAGACCAGCGAGCGGCACCTGAACACCTACGCGTGGCTCGCCGACGACGGCCGAGGGCGCCGAGGAGGTCATCTTCGCGGGTGCACGGTCGATGCCGCCACCGCCCGGACGACCCCCGTCGGGATGTGGCTAGCGCAGCGCCAGCCAGGCGCCGGCGCAGGCCAGGCCGAAGGCGATGGGCGCGAAGGCCAGCGCGAACACCAGCGCCACGGGCGCTGCCAGTCCGAGCAGCACCAGCAGGCCGACGATGGAAAGCGCGGCCGACATGGCCGGCTCGATCACCGTGCGCGCCGACGAGGCGCGCGCCACCAGCCAACCCGACACCGGGAAGGCCGCCAGCGCGGCGGAGGCCAGGAGCACGAGCGGCGCGGCGCTGCCGGCGGCGTCGGCGCGGTCGACGGCCGCGAAGTCGACGCCGAGCCGGTGGCCGAGCACCACCGCCCCGGCGAGCAGCGCGGTCATCACGCCGGCCTGCACCAGAGCGCCGAAGGCGATCCAGGTGAGCATCACCGGGCGTTCCGATTTCAGGAGCGCTTCGCGCATCGCGCCCAGGGAGGGCGGCGCGATGCTCACGCGCCCGTGCGGTCGGGCACGCCGTCGCGCCTGCCCGCGCCGGCCGAGGTCGCGCGCTGCTGCCCAGCTGAGCCCGGCCATGCACAGGAGCACCGGCGGCGCGGCCAGCAGCGCGGTGGCGCTGCGCTGGAAGACGATGTGTCCGTATGCGCCGTGGAGGAGCATGGCCACCAGCCAGGCGATGTTGAAGGCGCGGCCGCCGAGGCGCTTGCGCGGGTCGAGCGCCAGGGCGTACCCCCAGCTGGCGGCGAAGAACATGGAGGCGGGCACCGCCAGCCAGGCGCGCAGCGTGTCGATGCCCGGCGCCTTGCCCCACAGGAACCATGCGTTGTGGGCGCTGATGAAGCCCAGCGCGGCGGCGGCCGCGTAGAGCACGCCATCGAAGGCCTCGTGGAAGTGCCGGGACCGCCACACCGGCACGATGGCCAGGACCGTCAGTCCCTGGGCCAGCGGCGCGGCCACCAGGAACAGATAGGCCACGCGCGCCGCGTCGCCGCCGCTCCCGCGCGGGCCGAGGTCGGCCCAGCGACCGACCAGCATGCCACCGAGGTGGTAGGGCACGAAGAGCACCGCCCCGAGCGCCAGCGTCCCGAGCACCACGCGCAGCTTGCCGTGTCGCCGCTCGCTGCGCGGCAGCAGCCAGAGCCACGCCACGATGGGCAGGATCACCGTCGGCAAGAGCACGGCGAGGAAGCTCATCGCCGCGCCTCCCCCGGTCGCGCGGTGGCCATCACCCGGGGGGCAGGCGTGCGCGGGTGCCGACGGGGACGAACGGTTGCAACGGCCATCCGGCGGGCCTCCTCAGGCAGAGGGCGGCACGCCCTGCTGCTTCAAAGGTGCAGGCCGACGACGGCGGTGATGGCCAGCGCCGAGCCGTAGCTGGTCCCCTCGGCGGAGAGCAGCTCGGCGCGTGTCTGGTCCAGGCCCTGCTCGTTGCGGATGCGAGCGATGTCGTCCGGCCCGAGCTCGGGGCGCGTCAGGCCGAGCAGCTCCCAGCTTGCGGCGGCGCCCAGCGAGAGGACCGGTGTGACGTAGTAGTCGAGCCCGCCGCCGGCTCGCGCGTAGAAGCCGCGCACGTCGATGGCCTGCACGGTCTCGAAGCTGCCGAGCGCGGTGTAGCCGGCGCCGAGCGCCAGGTGCGGCTCGAGGCTGCCGACCGGGATGTGGATGCCGACCTCGCCCCCGGCCGAGAAGAGCTGCCAGTCCGGGAAGAAGCCGATGCGCACGCGCGGCCCGATGGTCACGAACAGCAGCTGCAGCGCCACGCTGGCGCCGACGACCGGACCGCTGCCGGTGGTGCCAGCGAAGCCGGCGGTCAGCGACTCCTCGTCGGAGCTGAACGTCTTCAGGCCGACGTGCTCGAACCCGCCCTCGATGTCGGCGTAGAGGAAGTCGACGCCGCGCCCGGAGTCCTTGGAGCGCGCCTGATCGAGGCGCTGCTCGGTGCTCGGGGCCGCCGGGGGCGGCTGGGCTGCCGGTGGCGGCGCGCCCATCGGGGGCGGCGGCGCCAGGCCACCGGCCTGCATGCCGGGGTCGTATCCGGACGGCTGCGGTTGCGGCGGGGCCTGTGCGGGCTGTTGCGCGAGCGCCGACCCGGCCGGCGCAGCGGTCATGGAAGCGACCAGCGCGGCCACGGCCAGGATCGGGGTGCGAGGGATGACCATCAACCCTCGCCCGCTCCGGATCCCCAGCCGGGGCCGATCTCGCGGACCACGTCGCCGCCGTCCTCCGAGACCGAGCTGCCGCACGGGTCGGTCGGCTCGCCGGCGATCCGGTAGCTGCCGTCGAGCCAGCGGCCGAGGTCGGCGAGCTTGCAGTTGGGCGAGCAGAACGGCCTGCTGGGCACGGAAGGATCGGCGAGCTTGCCGCCGCACGTCGGACACACCGGCGTCATGCGGCGTACCGTAGCAGCCCCGGCCACGGGCTTGTAGTTCGCGGCACGAGGCCGGCGGCGCGTGCGGGGCGCGCGATCAGGGCGCGCGCGTCGGCGGCTCCACCCGGAGGGTGACCTCCACGCGACGGCCTCCGGCCTGCGTGAAGGAGGCCTTGCCGCGGCTGCCGTCGTACTCGAAGGCCAGGTTCAGCCCGCGCGTCGCGTCGGCGGCTTCGGCGGGCTCGTCGCGGAGCACGACCGAGAGCACCAGCGCCTGGGTGCCCGCCCCGACCTGGCCACGCAGCGCGAAGGTGCCGCTCTCGAGCTGCGCGACGGTGCGCTCCACCAGCTCGACCAGGTGGCGTGGCGGCTCTCGATCGCTGGAGCTGTGCCCGGTGATGTGGCCGCTGGCGTCGACGGAGACGACCACCCTGTAGCGGCCGGCGGGGCCGACCGGAGCTTGCCCCAGATCGGGTCGCCGCTCACCGCCGGCGGATGGCGCGGGTGAACGCGCGACCGAGGTCGCGCATGCCGGCTGGCTCGCCGGCGGCGCCGAAGCGCCCGCCTCCGGACGGCCCGGGCGCGGGCCGTCCGCGCCGTCGTCCTGCACCGCGTGCGCGCGCTCGACCGCGCGGGCGGCAGCACGGCTCCCGCCTGCCAGCGCGGCGGCGAGGGGATCGACGCTGGCGCTCGGCTTCGGCGGCACCTTGCTGCGCGCCGCCGGCGGCGTGCGCGGCTTCGCTGTCGGCGGTGGCGTCGCCACAGCGCTCGGCTGGCGCTTCGGTGCCTCGGGCGCGTCCACCTTCGCTGGCCGGGCCGGTGCCGGTTCCGGCACCGCGGGCGCTCGCGGCGGGGCGCCAGCCTGATCCGGGGCGGCGGCACCTTCGCGGACGGCCGACCCTGGCTGGGTGTCGATGTCGATGAGCTGGCCGGAGCCGGGCAGGGGGGTGTCGCCCGCCCACACGTCGGCGGCCGTATCCGCAGGTGGCGCCGGGGCGGCGACGCGCTCCCCGCCCACCGCCAGCCGCCCGCGCACGGCGAGCAGGAGCACGAGGGCATGCAGGACCAGCGACGCCGCCACGGCCGGCCGCAGCGCGGCGCGCCCGTGCGGCCGGGGGCTTGCGCTCGGCACCTGCACCATCGAGAGTGTCCGCCACATGACGCGGCCGGTCACGCGATCATCCCTCTTTGCCTCTCCCGGGGCCAGACACCGCAGCGCCCGCGGCGTTCCGCGTGCCGGCCTCACGTGACCCGCCCCATCCTCGGGATCTCCACTTCGTCCGGTCGGGGAAGCGTGGCGCTCCGTGGGGACGGCTTGCGGGTGGCGCGCGTCTACGACGCCCTCCACGCCGAGCACCTGTTGCCCCAGCTCGACGCGCTGCTCGCCGAGGCGGGCTGCCGGCGGGTGGACCTCGCCGGGGTGGCCTGCGACATCGGACCGGGCTCGTTCACCGGCGTGCGCGTGGGTGTGGCCTGCGCCAAGGGCATCGCGGTCGGCCTGGGGCTGCCGCTCGCCGGCGTCGTCTCCCTGGCCGCGATGGCGCACGACGCGTTCGCCGCCGGCGCGCTGGCGACGGGCGACGTGGCGCTGGCCCTGCTCGATGCCAAGCGGGGCGAGGTCTTCGCCGCCGCCTACGACGCGTCCGGTGCCTTGCTGCTGGCGCCGCTGTACGCGCCGAACGCCGCGGCCGCCTCGCTCGCCGAGCGTCTCCCCGGACGGCGTGTCGTTCTGGTGGGGGCGGCTGCGCACGCTCGGGCTGGCGCCGGCGTCCCCGCAGGGACGCGGTGACCTGCCCGACGCGGCCACTGTGGCTCTGCTCGCCGCCCCGGTGCTCGCACGCGCCGCGCACGATCCGGCGGCGCATGCCGACGTCGATCCGGCGGCGCTGGAGCCGCTCTACGTGCGCGCTCCCGACGCGAAGCCCGCGGGCGTCGTCCTTTGATAGGCTGAGCGCACATGGCCACGACCGAGGCCCCTTCCGAGACCGCGGCGCCTGCGGCGCGATTGCATGCTCGCTTCGGCCGCCGCTTCGAGGCGGGCGAGGTGATCTTCCGCGAGGGCGAGATCGGCACCGAGGCCTACCTCCTCGAGGAGGGGCGCGTCCGCCTGATCAAGAAGGTGCGCGGCGTGGAGCGCAGCCTGATGGTCCTCAAGCCCGGCGACCTCTTCGGCGAGTCGGCCCTGCTCGCCGGCGCCCCGCGCTCGTCGACGGCCATCGCTCTGTCCGCCGGTCTGGCGCTGGCCCTCGATCAGGCCACCTTGCAGAACATGCTCGAGAACAACCCGGCGGTGGCTTCACGCATGGTCAAGCAGCTGGTGCGGCGGCTGCGCGACGCCGAGGACCAGATCGAGATCATGATGCTCACCGACACCCAGTCGAAGATCGTCAACGCACTGCTCAAGCTCGCCTCGCAGAGCCGCGAGAACACCGCGCCCAGCGGCGGCGCGGCCTTCACCATCTCCCCGATGGAGCTGTCGACCCGGGTCGGCCTCGACGTCGACACGGTGAAGCGCGGCGTGCAGCAGCTGCGCGAGAGCCAGTACATCAAGGTCGCCGACGAACGCCTGGAGATCCCCGACGTCGAGGCGCTGCGCCGGCTCTACGGGCTGCTCGGGCTCAAGGACGAGATCCGCGGCGACACCGGCGCCTGACGGTTGCCCGCTCAGGGCGGCGGAGGGGCGGGGGTCGGGGTGGGCGTCGTGTCCGCGATCTCGGTGGCCATGCCCAGCGTCTTGGCGCCGGCGGCCTTGGCGCCGTCGAGCGCGGTCACCAGCTTGCCGTAGTTGGCGGTGTCGGCGGCGACGAAGAAGACCACCTTGTCCGCATCGGACTTGGGCGCCAGCAGGGCCTTGAGGCGGTCGATGTACTCGGCCTCCGGCACCTTGTCGTTGTTGATGGTCAGGCCGCCGGCCTCCTCGACCCGCACCACCAGCTGATCGGCCGGGACCTCGTTCAGCTCCTCGACCTTCTCGGTGGTCGGCACGCGGACGGTGATGTCCTTCTCCAGGAGCGGCGTCACGACCATGAAGATGATGAGCAGCACCAGGACCACGTCGACCAGCGGCGTCACGTTGATCTCGGAGTTCGGCGTCGTCGCCGGCTTCACCGTGAAGCCCTTGGCGTGGCCGCCGTGCAGCCGCCGGCGACCGCTCACTTCTTCACCTCTTCGACGCCGAGGGCCACGCCCTTGGCGCCCGCCTGGCGGGTGAGCTCCATCACCTTGCGCACGTCACCGAAGGTCAGCGAGTCGTCGCCCTTGAGCAGCACCTTGCGGAAGGGCTTGGCGTCCATCTCGCTCTTGATGCGGACCTTGAAGCCCTCCTCGTCGTAGGAGTCGCTCTCCACGTAGATGCGCTTCTCGCTGGTCAGCGAGAGCACCAGCGGGTCGGCGTCCTTGTCCTCCTCGTCGATGGTCTGCGCCTTGGGCAGGCGCACGTCCTTGCCGCGCTGGAGCATGGGGGTGACGACCATGAAGATGATCAGGAGCACCAGCACCACGTCGACCAGCGGCGTGACGTTGATCTCGCTCTTGACTCCCTTCTTGGAGCCACCACCCATCGCCATGGCGTCGTCCCTCCGGCGCTCAGGCGGCTTCGGTCGCCGGCGGTGCGTGGCGCAGTCGGCGCGCCACCACGTCCAGGAACTCGTTGGACGACTCGGAGATGTCGACGGCGCGGTCGTCGACCCACCCCGACAGGTAGTTGAAGGCCATGACGGCCGGGATGGCCACCAGCAGGCCGAAGGCCGTGGTGACCAGGGCCTCGGCGATACCGGCGGAGACCGTGCCCAGGCCGCCGGAGCCGGAGGCCGCCATGCTCTGGAAGGCGTTGACGATACCCATGACGGTACCGAGCAGCCCGACGAAGGGCGCCGTGGAGCCCACGGTGGCGAGCAGGCCCTGGCCACGCCGCAGGCTGGCCACCTCGCGCGCCCCCTGGCGATCGAGGGCGCGCCCGACCGACTCGAAGGTCAGGTCGTCGTCGCCCGGCGGCGCCGTCCGGTACGCGGAGAGCCCGGCCTGGATGACCCGGCCGAGGTAACCGACGTCCTTGGCCTTCGACTCCGCGGCGGTGTCGAGGTCGCCTTCGGCGAGCACCTTGCCGATCCGCGCGGCGAAGGCCCTCGACTCCTGCTTGGAACGGCGAAGAACGATGATGCGCTCCGCGGCGACGATCAGCGACATGATACTCATGATGAAGAGCACCACGACGATCCCCTTCGCGAAGAGCCCCATGTGGCCCCAGAGCTCGACGAGCGTAAATTGCATGGCGCGGTTTGTTTAGCGCGCCAGCGCGTGCCGGCACAAGACCTGGAGATATGGAGGGCGAAGTAAAACAGTTCGCCGGCCATACCTGTCCAGACGGCCCCTGAAGCGGCGTGCAGGGGGACCCTGCGTCAGTCGGAGGCCCTACCCGGGGCCGCGCGTCACGGCATCTTCAGCCGGAAGGTCCAGGTGTACTCGACGTTGGCCGGCTTGCCCTGGAACATGAGCGGCGTGATGCGCTGGCTCTGGAGCTGCTGGACCACGTTGTCCATGTGAGGAAGGGGCTTGATGACGCGGCAGCCCTGGATGGCGCCGCTGGCGGCGATGACGCACCGGACGATCATCACGCCCTCGATCTTGGCCGCGAGGGCGGCGGGCGTGTGGCGGATGCTCGGCTGCGAGGGACGCGTCATGCCTGCCCCGAACGGAATCACGGCGTTGCTGGGCTTCCCGGTCCCGCCGAGCGTCCCTCCCAGCTGACCACCGAGCTGGCCGCCAATCACGCCGCCTACGGTACCGCCCACCGTGCCCCCGGCGACGCCGCCGGCCACGCCACCCTCCACGCCACCCGCCTGGCCAGCAGGATCGGCCGCAGCCGGCGTGGGGTCCGGCGGCTTCTGGGTGGCGTCGGGCTTGGCCTCGACGATGACGTCCTTCTTCACGACCGGCTTGGGCTTCTGCTGGACCTGCGACTTGACCGCGCCGCCGCCGGGGGGCGGGGGAGGCGGCGGAGGAGGCGGCGGGGGGGCGGCGAAGAAGGTCACCTCCGCCTCCTTCTTGTCATCCACGTGCGGCCGCGAGGAGATGTAGACGACTCCGGCGAGGACGAGCACGTGCGCCAGGACGGAGACGGTGGCGCCGCTGCCCAGGCGTCCGCGAGGGATGGCGTTGCGGTCGAGGACGGAGTCGAACATCGGGTTTCTCGCTTGGCTCTGTTCGTACGGCTGGCTGCTCGAAACGTGACCAGAGAACCTGTTACGCCCAGCGGGCGGCGTCCGATCCCATGGAGCGGCGATGCGCCGCCGCGGCGGCGCGTTCTGACCGGTGTGTAGCGTAGCGCTCTCGTTCGAATGTGCCGCTCGGGTGATTTCCCGGGCCCGGCTAGGGCGTGGCGAGGGGCCAGGCATCGACCCCATCGCGCCTTGTTCTCCTAACCGACTCCATCACGCAAAAAAAGTCTGTCGCAGGCCTGTGCTTTCAAAGTATGGTGCGCCGCCTTTCGGATTTAGCCTTTTCCGGATGTTCCTATTGCGCGCACGAACGAGGCACGTGCGCGAACGTGAACGGGGCCCGCAGGTCGGGCTCCTGGAGGGAAGCACGTGAGGTTCGCAGCGCAGCGGTTCTCCTCTGCCAAGCGTGGCCTGTCGGTCGCGTGGGTGGTGTTGCTCGCCGTCTTGCTCGTCGCCGCCAACGCGGTCGCGCAAGGCACCGGCGTGCTCACCGGCACGGTCATCGACACTGCCACAAAGCGACCGGTGGGCGACGTCGTCGTTACCGCGAGCTCCCCTGCATTGCAGGGCGAGCAAATCGTGGTGACGGACGGCTCGGGCACCTACCGCATCCCCAACCTGCCACCGGGCAACTACTCCATCCGGCTGGACAAGGAGACGTTCCGCCCGTACCAGCGCGGTGGGATCGGCCTCCGCGCCGAGGCGACCATCCGCGTCAACGTCGAGCTCCTGCCAGAGCAGGTGCAGCAAGGCGAGGAGATCGTCGTCACTGGCAGCGCGCCCACCGTCGACATCGGGTCGACCACGACGGGCTCGCACATCACCAGCGACTTCACCAGCCGCATTCCGGTCTCCATCCCCACCGGCAAGGGCGGCACGACGCGCTCCTTCGAGTCGGTGGCCGAGGTCACGCCCGGCGCGCACACCGACGGGTACGGCGTGTCCATCAGCGGCACGACCTCCCCGGAGAACAACTACGTCATCGATGGCCTGTCGGTGAACAACACCGCCTACGGCATCAACGGCACCGGCCTGTCGGTCGAGTTCGTCAAGGAGGTGAACGTCATCAGCGGCGGCTACCTCCCCGAGTACGGCCGCGCCACGGGCGGCATCCTCGACGTGGTGACGAAGAGCGGCTCCAACGAGTTCCACGGATCGATCTTCGGCAGCTTCACCCCCGGCGCGCTCGAGGGTGAGCGCGACAAGGTCGTCCGCTCGGGCCAGACGATCAACACCGACGGCGAGCTGCAGAGCGTCCGCGACTTCGGCTTCGACATCGGCGGCCCGCTCGTCAAGGACAAGCTCTGGTTCTACGGCGGCATGCAGGTTGGCATCGCGACCTACAGTGCCGAGCGCTACCTGAGCCGCACCCAGCTCGACGCGGCCGGCAACGTCGTCACCGACGACCAGGATAACCCGGCGGTGGAGGAGATCGCCGGTTCGCGCAAGAGGTACGACGTCGAGCAGCGCAACCTGCAGTACATCGGCAAGCTGTCCTGGGCCCTGAACCAGGACAACCAGCTGAGCCTGTCCGTGTTCGGCGCGCCGAGCTTCTCCGGCGGCCGCGGCAACTTCGCCATCCTGCCGGCCAGCGGCGCCCTCGAGGCGAACGACACGAACAACATCAACGGCACCTACGGTGCCATTGCCCACACCTACGACGCCATCTCGAACGACATCGTGCTGAAGTACTCCTCGGCGTTCAAGAACAAGAAGTGGCTGCTCGATATCACCCTGGGCTGGCACCACGAGGACTCCACCGGCAGCTTCGGCGAAGCTGCGGACGGATCCGAGGTCGGCAGCACCGACGGCACGTCGCTCTCGGGTATCCCGAGCGTGGCGTGGAACCGCTCGGGCAACGCCGAGTTCGGCTACGCCTCGCCCCACACGATCACCGACTTCGAGAACCAAGCTGGCCTCGCCGAGGCGTGCGCCGACACCGGCGTCGATATGAGGGACCTCGGGACCGACACCAATGGTGACTTCGTGGCTGACGACTTCGCGGCCGGTCCCGATGGCGCCCCCGACAAGCCCCAGGGCAACACCGGCGTTGGAACGCGCTGCCCGGTCTTCAGCTACAACTCCGGTGGCGGCGGCTTCGTGTCCCACATCGATGCCAACCGCTACCAGGGCAAGGCTGTCGTCACGAGCATCTTCGAGGGCGCCGGTCACCACGTCGCCAAGCTCGGGTTCGACCTGGAGCTGATGGGCTACAATATCCGCAAGGCGTACACGGGCGGGAAGTCGTACAGCGAGTTCTCCGACGGCAGCTTCTTCGACGAGGCCCGTTCGCTGGGCTTCATGCAGGGGCCCGACGATGCCGTCGTCCAGCGCTACGTCGACTCCGACAACAGCTCGACCACGATCGGCGGCTTCATCCAGGACAGCTGGTCGATCCTCGACAAGGTGACGTTGAACGCCGGCGTCCGGTACGACGCGCAGATGCTCTACAACGACTCCGGCAAGCTGGGCATGGTCATTCCACACCAGATTTCGCCCCGTGTCGGCGCCATCTGGGATCCGACCCAGCAAGGCAAGGCGAAGATCTTCGCCAGCTTCGCCCGCTACCACGAGAGCGTGCCCCTGAACATCGCGGACCGCGCGCTCACGGGTGACTTCCAGATTCGTTCGCGCCGAACGCCGGAGGCCGGGCCTGGTGGGACGACCATCGGTTGCGACGTGACCGCGGTTCCGCCGGACCCGAACTGCAGCGACGAGGGCAGCGCGCGCGATCGCTCGGCGGGCAACCCGGTCAACCCGAACCGGCGCTGGCGCGTGGTTGGCGCGGGCACCACGCCGGTCGACGCGGATCTCAAGCCGCAGGCCTCCGACGAGATCCTGGTCGGCGGCGAGTTCGAGGCCTTTGCCGACGCCCGCCTCGGAGCCAGCTGGACGCATCGCTACATGGTCAACATCATCGAGGACATGAGCGTCGACCAGGCCTCGACGTACTTCATCGGCAATCCCGGGCAGGGCATCGCCTCGGCGTTCCCGGAGGCCAGCCGCATCTACGACGCGGTGACGCTCTATCTCTACAAGACCTTCAAGAACCAGTGGCTGGGCCAGGCGAGCTACACCATCTCCTATCTGCGCGGCAACTACGCCGGTCTCTTCCGCCCCGAGACGGCGCAGCTCGACCCCAACAGCAACGCCGACTTCGACATCCCCGTCCTCACGCAGAACCGGCAGGGCCCGCTGCCTGGTGACCGTACGCACGAGATCAAGGTCTTCGGTGCCAAGGATTTCGACCTCGGCAAGCGCATGCAGCTGCAGCTCGGCCTTCGCGTGAACGCGCGGTCGGGCGAGCCGACCAGCGTGCTCGGCGCAGAAGACGTCATCGGGTATGGTGGCGACGAGGTGTTCATCCTCCAGCGCGGCGCGGGCGAGCGCCTACCCTGGATCTTCAGCGTCGACCCGCATGTAGGCTGGGGCTTCGAGCTCGGCAAGGACAGCGCGCTGACTCTCTACATGGACGTGTTCAACGTCTTCAACTTCCAGGGGGTCACCCGGATCGACGACACCTACACCAACTCCGGTGTGCTTCCCGTCGATGGGGCCGACAGCTTCGACCGTATCGGGGAGGTCCGCCGCACGTCCGACGGCGGGCCGCTCACGCAGGCCGACCTGAATCCGAACTTCGGCAAGCCCACCCAGTACCAGTCGCCGCGGACCTTCCGCTTCGGTGGCAAGGTTACCTTCTAGGAGCTACGGGAAAACGCCATGAAGACTCGACTTCTGGGATGTGTAGCGGCGCTCTCGTTGCTGGGGGTCGGCTGTGACCAGCCCGAGCCCGACTGTTCGGCGTCGCATCTCTCCTTCGCCGCACGGATGGCCAAGACGAGCGGCGATGACGCTTGCCGACTTCTCGGACCGTATACGGGAGATGTCCTCGGCGTGGAGACCTACTACCCATCGCTGGGTGGAGATCCTCCGCGCCCGGACGTCGAGCACCCGTTCATCGCCATCAAGGCCTCCACGCTGCAGGGCATCTATGGCGCCCAGGCCTCCGCATACGGCGTCGGCGACCCCGATGCGGATGTTCGCGACCCGACGCCGACCACCCGTCAGTTCTATGCGCTCGGTGACTTCACCGGCGTGGATCCGGTGGATCAGCTCTGCACGGTGCCGACCTTCCGGTCGCGCGCCGAGTACATCAGCACGGAGTTCCCGGCCGTCACCTGCGGCGGAACCGGTGGCGGTGGCGGCGCGGGCGGTGCCGGTGGCGGCGACGCCACCGGCGGCGCCGGCGGCTGCGTCGAGGATCCGGGCACGCCGGCCTTCAACATCACCCAGGAGTGGAGCAACTTCCGGATGGTGGACCGCGACGACGCCGTGGGCACCGTGTTCACCGCGCAGATGACCTATTCCGAGGCGCAGACGGTAGCCGGTGACACGATCAGCTGCGGCGCGACCTACGACGTGATCGCCATCGCACCCCCGATCGACTGCTCAGTCTACGACGCGGACGGCGCCCCGACTGGCGAGCCGGACCCGGCCTTGTGTGATCCGGAGCCTGACGTCGCTGCCGGTCGCTTGGCGGGGTCCGGGCTCAATCCGAAGCTCACCAGCCTCATCCAGTGCCTCGATTCCGGCGCGGCTCCAGGTCCCTTCAGGTTCGGGGGCAACTTCCAATGCGTGCTGGTCGCGAACAGCGTGGAAGAGGTCAAGGCCGCCCTCGACGCCGAGTAAGTTCTGCGTTGGGGGAGAGACGCGCCAGGGATCCGGTTTCCTGGCGCGTTCGTGTATTTGCGTTCTGGTTCGGCACAGCTTCCGAAGCCGTCGAGGGCGGGGCGGAGCCGCGGAGGGTTGGAGCGTGGGCCTGTCGAGGTGGATCTGGCTGGTCGTTGTCTCCGTCGTCGCATGCACGCCCGCGCATCGGCCCGCGGGCGCCGCCGACTGCGACCCCACCGCAGTGAGCGACAACGGTTGCCCGGACGGGCGGACTTGCTCGCTGACGAGCGTCGACAAGGCCTCCGGCGAGCGCTACCTGCGCTGCGAGCCCGCAGGCGGCGCCGACGAGATGCAGCCCTGCGGGCGCGAGAAGCAGTGCCGGCCCGGTCACCTCTGCAACATCACCCCGGCGGATGCCCCGAGGGGCACCACCGAGCCGGGCATCTGCGTGCGCCTGTGCAACATGAACTTTCCCGTGTGCCCGGGGAGCACCTGCCACGAGCTCAGCGGCGGGAACACGCAGTACCTCTCCGTGGACGGCGTCCGCTACGGGATGTGCAGCGGCGTCGGCCACTCGCGGTCCCAGTACGTGAAGTGAGCAGGCCGTCTCGCGTTCCCGCTTCCGGGTGACGCGATCCTCTACCGAACGGCTGCCGTCGGCTGTGGGAGGCCACGACCGGATCGCTGAGCTCTCCGCCGGTCGTTACGGCCTCGCACGGCTTCTCAGGCCCGCTTCGGAAGCCCGGATTCCGGCGTCGCGCGGGTGCGACATGCGATGATCCGCCGATGCGATCGCTGTACGGGTCGGTGCTGCTCGGGTCCGTCGCTCTGATCGGCTGCGGGACGTCCATCGATCTCGAACCGGTGGTTGCCGGTCGCGACGCGAAGGTGGCCCCCGCGCTGGCCCTGGCCTCGGTCCACGACGCGCGGCAGGACGAGGCCATCGGGTACGGTCAGCACGAGTGGTTGCGCGTCGGGTACGAGGTCGATACCGACGCGGACGTGGCCGCGTGGCTGGGAAGCTACCTGCGCGCATCCCTGGAGGCGCATGCCCACGGTGCCGCGCCCGCGCCCGGCGTGCTCGACGTCACCCTCCACCGCTTCGTCATCCAGGAGGCCACCTGGGCGCGCGGCGTGGCCGATCTCGAGGTGCGGGTCCGCTGGTCGGATGGAGGCGTCTCCAGCAGGCGCCTGCGCGTGATCACCACCGAGCTGATGGGCGACGACGATGCCGGCGCATGGGCCGTGGCCGCCGACCACCTCGCCAGCTGGGCATCGGAGGAGGTGGCCCGCTGGTCGCGCGCCGAAGCCCAGGCGCGACGGCCGCCCGAGCTGTGAACCCTCCAGGAACCAGGTTCCAGATTCCTGGCGGGGCCTTCGGCGCGGGCCGTTCTGGCGCCGGCCAGCGTCTGGAAGCCGGAAAAGGTGGGCTCGGCGACGCGGGGCTACTGGCCAGCGGTCATACGTCGTAGACCCCGGACAGCTACCCGCCGCGGGAAGACTGCTCGGTCGGGGCGGGTATCACAGCTACCCACTCGAGCAGCGACGCTGCCGGACCCAGCAGTGGGCGCGGCGTGGCCCCTGGACCCCCTCGCATGCCGCGCCCGAAACCAACAGCCTGGGACGCCGCCACGCCGCAGACCGACGAGTCTGGCCTGCGGCGCCGCAGCCACATCGCCGACCTGGCCGCCGCCAGGGGCGCGGGGTTTGCCCACAGCGTCGGCCCCGGTACGCTGGGCGCGGTGGAATGCCCTGCGTGCCACAGCGAGCAGCCGGACCTCGAGGGTGCGCGCTTCTGCGCCCTCTGCGGGACCCTGCTGCCGCGCTACGGCGAGGTCGACCCCCTGGTGGGCCGCCTCATCGGCGGGCGCTTCCTGATCAAGAACCTCATCGCCGTCGGCGGCATGGGGCGCGTGTACGGCGCCGAGCAGCAGATGGGTACCACCCTGCGCCGTCTGGCGGTGAAGGTGCTCCTCGCCGACTACACGGTGAACCCGGACGTGGTGAGCCGCTTCATGCGCGAGTGCTCCACGGTGAGCGAGCTCGAGCATCCGAACACCATCAAGTTCTTCGACTTCGGACAGACCGACGACGGGCACCTCTACATCGCCATGGAGTACGTGCCCGGTCCGTCACTGGCCACGGTGATGCGCAACGAGGCGCCGCTGCCCGCCGATCGGGTCGACCGCATCATCGGGCAGATCTGCGGCTCGCTCCAGGAGGCGCACGACAAGGGCTTCGTCCACCGCGACCTGAAGCCGGAGAACATCCTGCTGGCGACGCACTCCGGTGAGGAGGACTTCGTGAAGGTGCTCGACTTCGGCATCGCCAAGCGCGCTGGCGCCAACGTGCCGAAGATCACCCAGGAGGGCATGGTCCTCGGCAGCCCTCCTTACATGAGCCCGGAGCAGTTCTCGCGCGGTGACCTCGACGCGCGAAGCGACATCTACTCGCTCGGCGTCGTCACCTACAAGGCGCTCACCGGACAGAAGCCGTTCCGCGCCGACAAGCCGGTGGAGTGGGCCACCGAGCACATGACCGCGACGCCGCTGCCCTTCGATGCCACCCCGGCGGGTGCCGCGGTGCCGCCGAACATGAAGCGCGCCGTCATGCGCGCGCTGGCCAAGAAGCCCTCCGACCGCCCGCAGACGATGCGCGAGTTCTACGGCGAGCTCACCCTGGGCAACGTGCGCTCCTCGTTGCTCGGCCGCAGCATGCTCCCGTCGGCGCCGGAGCTGGGTCGGCTGACGCCGCCGCCCCCGCTGGGTAGCGACATCCCGCCGCCCCCGCCGCTGCCCACCGTCGCCGCGGTCTCGCTGTCGCCAAGCGCGCTAGGCGCCACGCCGGCGCCCATCCCGGCCACCCACGCGCCGGAGCCGGAGCCGGCGCGGGCTGCGGGCGGGACCATCGTCCTCGAGTCCGGAGCGACCACGCTGCAGGGGCCGGAGCCCATGCGCGGTGGCGGCACGATACGCAACGGCGTGCAGCTGGCGGGCGCGGCGGCAGTGCGGTCCGATCCGCCGCCGGCCATCCTCCCGGTCGGGCCGGCGCCGACGCGCGTCGACAGGGGCGAGGTCTCCTGGCGGCGCCCCGATCGCGGCGAGATGGTGCCGCCGACGATGCGCGAGCCGGTGCCGGCGACCCTGCGCGAGCCGGGCAAGAAGAGCCGGGTGGCGCTGGTGGCCAGCTCGATCGCCGGGGTGCTCTTGCTCGGGACGGCGGCCGTGCTGCTGGTCTGGCTCTTCACCGGCGGCTCGCCCCAGAAGCCCGCCGCGCCCGCGGGCACCGCCGCCACGGCCACCGTTGCCGCGCCCACCGCCACAGCGCCGCCGACCGGCGTGCTCCCGCCGGCGACAGCGCGTCCCACCGCGCCGACGGCCACCGCGCCGGTGCCTCCGGTGGTGCCCACCGCGCAGGCGGTGCCGCCTCCGGCGGGTGATGCCTGTCGCCTCACCATCCACTACGCGCTGGCAGACCAGTGCAACGAGGCGCTGCGCTACCGCAAGCTGTGTCCGGACACGCATCCGAACCATCGCGATGCGCACGTCACCTTCGACCTGCACTGCAAGCAGTGAACGCGGCAGGTCCGCGCTGGCGCTCGGGTGCGCAGCCCGCCGGCCACTGCCGCCGCTAGGAGGTGGCGATGCGCCGGTAGCGGGCCTCGACGAACATCTGCAGGCCGTAGAACATCAGGCCCACCGCCACGCCGCCGAGCAGCAAGGTGCCGAGCGGGGTGGTGCCGATCTCCGCCAGGGCGCCCCCCAGCCCGCGCGCACGCCCCGCCCGATGCTCGACGGCGGCGCGGAGGAGGAAGGCGCCCACGACGCCGAAGACCAGCCCGTGCGCCGCGAAGCCCAGGCGCGTCGTCCAGGCCGCGCAGGTTCGCGCCAGGTTCGACATCCGGTTGGTCATGAGCTCGCGATCGAGATCGCAGCGCCAGGCGCGCCACAGCTGCCAGATGCCGACCCCGATGATCACGGCGCCCACCGCGCCCACCAGCACCGCCCCGAAGGGCTGCGCGAGCAGCCGCGCCGTCCAGTGCTTCGACTGGTGCTCCCCCGACGGGGCGCGAGCACCGAGGAAGAGCTGGACGGCGGTGACCCCGAGCATGGCGTGGCCGGCGCCGCTGATGGCGCAACCGACGCGGCGCAGAGCCCCCTTCCAGCCGTGCGACCCGGGCGGCGGAACCGGGTCCAGTGCGGCCTCGACGAATCGCCACAGCGCGTAGCCGAACATGCCCACGGCCATGGTCACCGTCAGCGCTCCGCCGAGCGGCATGGAGAGCAAGTTGCGCAGGGCGCCGGAGCTGTCCGTGGTCTCGCCGCCGAGCCCCGCCGCCGCCTGCACCGCCAGCGCGCCGATGGTCAGGTACAGCACGCCCTTGGCCACGTGCCCGCCGCGCGCCAGCGCCACCACCACCGGGCTGGCACTGTGCACGGCCTGCCGGACCTCGCTCGGCAAGTGGGCGCCGCCTGGCGCGTGCAGTGGCATCCCCGGTCGCTGTTCATGACGCGTGCCAGGCGGGCGGCGTGCACGTTGCGCCCCTGTGCGGAGCCGTCAGGCAGGCGCCCAGGCGTCGAGATCCAGCAGCTGGTAGTCCTCGGGCCGAGCGTGGAGCATCCCGCCGTCGAGGAAGACCATGGTCGCCGTGGTGGCGTCGCCGTGCGCGCCCACGCCGAAGCGGTAGTCGAGCGACTCGCCGCGGACGCGCAGGGTGCGCAGCGGGCCGTCTGCCGCGGCGCCGTCGAACCCCAGCAGCAGGCGCGTCTTGGCGTCGCGCACATGCCCCACCGCCTGGGTCAGCCCGAGCGGCAGGTCGCGGGGGTGGAA
>JBBJMR010000461.1:0-5125 GCA_037720395.1 Polyangiaceae bacterium | reverse complement strand
ACCGCCTCGGCCACGCCCTCGAGTCGGGTGAACTGCGCCGGATCGAGGGCGCCGCGGTTGCCGGTGATGCCGATGGCCACGCGCGTGGAGCCGGGGATGGCGTGTGGCGACAGGCCGAGGTCGCGAACCGCCTGGCAGGCCGCGTCGACCTGCTCCGGCGTGGCCCCGGACTTCATCAGGATCAGCATCGAAAAAGCATAGCCCAACGCCGCTCGCCGGCTCGCGCATCTAGGGCACGGCGGCGCGGCAGCTGGGGCACCCCCTTGCCCAACGCACCAGGCTGCGCGCGCCCCGCCCTGCGTTTCGCCCTGCAAAGCCTTGGCGCGACGGATGCAAACCCGCGGGCGCCAACCGAACCACGGTGCCGAGACGTCCGCGGGACGATGGCACCGCCCCCTGCTCACCCGGAGGCTTTCTCATGCGTCATCGATATTCCGCGCTCGTCCTCACCTTCTCGCTCGGCCTGTCCGCGTGCGGTAGCCAAGGCCTCGACGACGATGTCGACCGCCGCCCCGAAGGCCTCGCTGCGTGCGAGACCATCGACGACGGTGGTGGCGGCTGCGGCGGTGGCGCGACGAGCAGCAGCGGCACCGGGGGTGCCACATGCTCGCCCGCCATCTGCGACACCTGCGCCAGCCCGCCGGACGACGGCAGCGGCAACCAGGGCGGCGGCCCGAGCAGCAGCAGCAGCAGTGTCAGCACGGGTTCCACCGGGGGGTGGGGCGGCGCGGGAGCGTCCGGTAGCGGCGGCTACGGCGGCTACGGCGGCTACGGCGGCAGCGGCGGGTACGGCCCCAGCAGTAGCAGTAGCAGTAGCAGCAGCAGCAGCGGTGGCTACGGCGGCTACAGTGGCTACGGCTTGGACCTCGAGGGGCCCAGGACGTCGCTGGAGCCGCCGCCGGCCGAGGACGTCTACGTTCCGCTCGACAAGAAGGCCACGCAGTATTGCGATCTGCCCGCGGGCTGCACGACCGTGCGCGGCGGCAACAACGGCAAGTGGCTGCAGTGCTTCCGCGACAACCAGGGCGGCTTCGGAAACTGCGTTGGCTACTGCACGTCCTCGGGCAGCTGTGACCTATCCAGCGAGCTGCAGAACCAGATCGTCGCCAACTGCAAGGACAAGGCGACGACCGAGGAGAAGCTGACCTGCCTCTCCAACCTCGTGCGCGCCGGTCTCAAGGGCACCGGCAACGTGTGCCGACACCACGCCTCGTGCATGGACGTGCTCGGCGGCAAGCTCGGCGTCGGCGCTGGCTGGAAGAACGGCGGCAGCTCCTCGCTGGGCCGGCACGCATGGAACGAGTACCCGATCGATGGCGGCACGCTCATCGTCGACTCGTACAACGACATCATCATCCGCTGCACGCAGTGACGCCGCCGAGGCGGTGATCGTCTCCATGACCTCGCTCGCGGACGCTGGGAGCGCCCGCCGGGCGAGGCGCACGGCAGCAGCCGCCCCTGCTTCGCCTCGGCCGTTCCTCGGGAAGGTGGCGGCGCGCCGGCGTCGGTAACTTGCTCTGGGTGACCGCGGGACGTGGCGTCGGTCACCGGTGCGCATGGCCAATCCGCCCTTGCTCCGCGCCGTCTCGGTCGCCGTCCTCGCGTTCCTGCTGGCGTGCGGCGAGGACGAGCACACACCGCCCCCGAGCGGCAGCGCCGGGGCAGGTGCGGACGGTGGCAGCGGAGGCGGTCCCGGCGGTGGCGGCACCGCAGGTGAGGGCGGCACCGGAGCCAGCGCGGGAAGCGGCGGCGCCGGGGGGAGCGGGGGAGGCGGGGCCGGCGGCGGCCCGTCCGTGGAGCGCGCCCCGCAATGCGATCCGCTGGAAGCGCACCTCACGGGCGAGATCGGGGGCCGGGCGATCGATGCTCCGTTCGCGGCCAGCGGTGTGACGGCCGTCGGCGGCGCGGAGATTTCCTTCGGCGAGTGGGGCGCGCTCTACCTGCTGGGCCCCGGCGCCCTGCCGAGCGGAGACCCGGAGGCGGTCACCGCCGTGCTGCGCATGCCCGACGACTCGAGCGACCCCGGCGCCTGGTACTGCGGCGGCGAGGGGACGGCCGTGCAGCTCGGCACCCGCGATCTGGAGCCGCTGGCCGTGCTGCAGGATCTCTCCTCGCTCGGCGCCTGCCCCGGCGAGCCGGTGGCCGGCGAGGTCGACCTCTGCTTCCTCGACGAGACCTGCGGAGCGCCGGGAATGGCCAGCGCGCTCGACGGCGCGACGTTCGAGGTGCCCATCGACGGATTCATCGGCGTCGGGAGCGACATCGACGGCCCGGAGGCCGAGATCTCGACCACGCTGCTCGGCGGCGGCGGCTTCGTGCGCCTCCAGGCCACCGGCGTCGATCCGGCAGCGCCCGAGGGCGTCCCGCAGACGTCGCCGCTGGGGATCGGCTGGTTCCTGGTCCCCGCCGGTCAGCCCGACGCCGGTGCGATCTACTGCATCGGCGCCGGATCGACGTTCGCGTACCGCAACGAGGCCGGCTTCGTGACACCGCTCTCCGCCAAGCTGAACGGCGTCACCCGCGTCGGCGCCTGCCCCGGCGACCACGTGCGCGGCGAGCTCGGCTTCTGCATGAACATGGATCGCGCGGACTAGGCGGGGCGGGCAGCGGAGCGGATCTTCATCGAGCAAGGCACCTCGACTCGACCCTCAGCGACGGACGAGCTGTGCGGTCACCACGGCATGGATGCAATGGTTGCCGCTGTACTCCTTGCAGACCGAGGCGACCGGCAAGCGGCGCTCCTGAAAGCCCGGCATCTCGACGACCAGATCACAGGCGTCGTGGATCCAGCGGCCGGGCCCCGGCTCCCGAAAATGCAGCTCGCCGCCGGCGTCGGTCCTGCCGAGCAGGCTCTTCCCGTCGCCCCCGAACGCCTGCGGGCAGTCCATCGACACCGACGCTCCGGCGAGCCGCTCCGCCGGGCCGGCGCGCTCACTCCCCCGCGCGGCGGCCGGCGAGGGCGCCGCCGTCACCGTCGCGTTGACGTGCATGGACGGGCAGCCGGTGAGCATCAGCGAGAGCAGGCTGACCGCGGCGAGCCGAGAGCTCACGTCACCCTCAGCCGAGGCGTCTGACGAGCAGCTCGCGGAGGCGTTCGACCTTCATGGGGCCGATGAAACCTAGCCCCTCGCTCCCAGGCCGTCGAGCGTGCTGCATGCGGGCCGGCGCGGCGGCGCGACCGCCGCCGGCCCTCGAGTCCCGGCCCTCCGGTTCGGCGCCCGTGGGCCCGGCCGGGCGGCGGCGAAGCTCCGGCCGCGGTGGTAAAGTCCGCGTACATGGCCACTCCCTCCCTCCCGGCACAGCGCGCCGTCTACGTCATCGACGCGGTGCGCACGCCCATCGCCCGCTACGCCGGCGGCCTGGCGACCGTGCGCCCCGACGACCTGGCGGCGCACGTCATCGCCGCGCTGGTGAAGCGCCAGGCCGCGGTCGCCGCGCGCGTCGACCAGGTCGTCTTCGGGGCCACCAATCAGGCCGGCGAGGACAACCGCAATGTGGCACGCATGGCCTCGCTCATCGCCGGCCTGCCCTACGAGGTGCCCGGGGTCACCGTGAACCGTCTCTGCGGCTCCGGCCTGGAGGCGGTGGCGGATGCGGCCCGCATGATCGCGCTCGGCGAGGTGGAGTGTGCCATCGCCGGCGGCGTGGAGAGCATGACCCGCGCGCCGTTCTCCATGCCCAAGCAGGCGGAGCGCTTCGATCGCACCCCGCCCACGGTCTACGACACCACCCTCGGTTGGCGGTACCCGAACCCGCGCATGGCCGAGCGCTTCGAGCTCATCTCCATGGGGGAGACGGCCGAGAACGTGGCCAAGAAGCACGGCATCTCGCGCGAGGACCAGGACGCCTTCGCGCTCGAGTCGCATCGCCGCGCGGCGGCCGCCTGGGACGCGGGCGACTTCGCCGCCGAGGTGGTGGCGGTGCCGGTGCCGCAAAAGAAGGGCGAGCCCGTCCCCTTCGCGCGCGACGAGTCGGTGCGCGCCGATGCCTCGATCGAGGCGCTGGCCAAGCTCTCGCCGGTCTTCCGCAAGGGCGGGTCGGTGACCGCCGGCAACAGCTCTCCCATCAACGACGGCGCCGCGGCGCTGCTGCTCGCCTCCGCCGAGGTGGTGCAGCAGACGGGCGCGCGGCCGCTGGCGCGGGTCATCGCCGCCGCCACCGCCGGCGTCGATCCGAGCGTGATGGGCGAGGGACCCATCCCGGCGGTGAAGAAGCTCCTCGGGCGCACCGGCCTGCGTGTGCCCAACGTCGACCTGGTGGAGCTGAACGAGGCCTTCGCCGCGCAGGCGCTGGCCTGCATGCGCGGGCTCGATCTCGACCCGGCGCGCGTCAACGTGCGCGGCGGCGCCATCGCGCTCGGCCACCCCATCGGCTGCTCGGGCGCGCGCATCGCCGGCACGCTGGTGCACGGCATGCAGGCGCGGGGCGCCAAGGTCGGCCTGGCGGCCCTGTGCATCGGCGTGGGGCAGGGGATCGCCATGCTCTTCGAGCGCGCCTGAGCGCGCGGAGCGATCCCCGCGTCTGTCCCAGGCAGGCGGCTGCGGCGGCGGTTGCAGGATTCCAGCCGGGCCGCTAGAAACGCGGCTCGCCCCGCCCCGCCTCGTCCACCCCCGCCTCGTCACCCACGCCTACCAGAGGAGCCTCGCATGGACTTCCCGCCGATCAACGTGCCCGGTAACGGCCAGCTCCACGCCAAGCTGTCGACGACGCTCGGCGACATCGTGGTCCTCCTCGAGGAGCAGCGCGCCCCGAAGACGGTCGCCAACTTCGTCGGTCTGGCCACCGGCAGCGCCGCCTGGAAGGACCCGAAGACGGGCGAGGCCAAGCAGGGCACGCCTTGCTACGACGGCGTGCGCTTCCACCGCGTCATCCCCGGCTTCATGATCCAGTGCGGCGATCCGCTCACCCACTACCCGGAGATGGCCAACCGCTGGGGCACCGGCGACGCCGGCTACAAGTTCGAGGACGAGTTCCACAAGGAGCTGCGCCACGACGGCGCCGGCGTGATGGCCATGGCCAACTCCGGTCGCAACACCAACGGGGCGCAGTGGTACATCACCGAGGGCGCCACGCCGCACCTCGACAACAAGCACTCCGTCTTCGGCAAGGTCGTCCAGGGTCTCGA
>JBBJMR010000185.1:0-17475 GCA_037720395.1 Polyangiaceae bacterium | reverse complement strand
CGCGCGGCCAGGCGACACGCTGATCGGCGTCGCCTCCAGCGGCCTGCACTCCAATGGCTTCTCGCTGGCGCGCCGCGTGGTCGGCGCCATGGGCCTGCCCCTGGACCGCGCCGTGCCCGAGCTCGGCGAGGCGCCGCTCGGGCGCGCGCTGCTGACGCCAACGCGCATCTACGCCCGCGCGGTGAGCGCGCTGCTCGCCGCCATCCCCGAGGGCGTGCGCGGCATCTCGCACATCACCGGCGGTGGGCTCGGCGGCAACGTGCCCCGCGTGCTTCCCGAGGGCGTGGGTGCGCACCTGGAGATGGCCTCCTGGGAGCGGCCGCCGATCTTCCAGCTCATCGCCCGCGGTGGGCCGGTCGAGGAGGCGGAGATGCGGCGCACCTTCAACCTCGGCGTCGGCCTGGTGGTGGTGGTCCGCAAGGACGACACCGAAGCCGCGCTGGCCGCCCTGCGCGGCGCAGGCGAGCGCGCCTGGGTCCTCGGCGAGACGACGGCCTCGGACGAGGTCGACGAGGCACGGGTGACGTTCGCCTAGCGCGCGCCCCGTGCCCGGCCGTGCCCGTGCCCGTGTCCGTGTCCGTGTCCGTGCGCGTGCCTGTGCCCGTGTCCGTGGCCCCCCGGGACGGCTGGTGTAATGAGGGCCATGGCCAGCCTCGACCTCGGCGTCCTGGTGTCCGGCTCGGGCACCAACCTGCAGGCCATCCTCGACGCCGTGCAAGGCGGGCGCCTGGACGCTCGCGTGCGCGTGGTGGTCTCGAACCGGTCCGAGGCCCAGGGCCTGGCACGCGCGGCCGCCGCCGGCGTCCCGACGCGGGTGGTGTCGCACCGCGACTACCCGGATCGCCCGAGCTTCGACCGGGCGCTGGTGGGGGTGCTGCGCGACGCAGGCGTGCGCTGGGTGGTCCTGGCCGGCTTCATGCGCATCGTCACCGCCGAGCTGCTCGACGCCTTCCCGCAGCGCGTGATCAACATCCACCCCTCGCTCCTGCCAGCCTTCCCCGGCGTGGACGCGCAGGCCCAGGCGCTGGCCTACGGCGTGCGCGTCACCGGCTGCACCGTGCACCTCGTCGACGCGGGCACCGACACCGGGCCGATCATCGGTCAGCGCGCGGTTCCGGTGCTCGACGGCGACGACCGGGCCGCCCTGGCATCGCGCATCCTGGAGCAGGAGCACGCGCTGCTGGTGGAGGTGCTGCAGGGCGTGGCCGCCGGCCGGCTCCGTGTCGAGCACGGCGAGGGCGGCCGGGCGCGGGCGCACCTCGCCCTGGACGGCGGGCTCGACGGGGGCCACGGCGCGCCATGAGCAACAGGCCCGACAAGCACTACGACGTGGTGGTGCTCGGGCGCAGCATCGGCGCCCTGACCGCCGCCGCCCTGCTGGCGCGGCGCGACTTCACCGTGCTCGTCCTGGGCCAGGGAAGTCGCCCGCAGACCTACCGCCACGAGCAGCGCGCCCTGCGACGCCGCGCCTTCACCCTGCTCACCGAGAGCTCACCGGCGTGGCGGCGCGTGCTCGCCGAGCTGGCGCAGTCGCAGACCTGGAAGCGTCGCCTGGTGCCCGCCGCGCCGATGATGCAGGTGGTCACCCGCACGCGGCGCGTCGACGTGCCGCCGGACATGGCCCTGCTATTCCGCGAGGTGGAGCGCGAGTTCCCCGAGGTGCGGCGCGTCGTCGACGAGCTCTACACCGACCTGGCCCGCGTCAACGGCGCCGCCGACGACGCCTTCGAGCGCGACGCCATCTGGCCGCCGGGCACCTTCTGGGAGCGCCGCGAGACGAACCGCTACGCCGCCACCCTGCCCTACGTGCGCGCCGAGCCGGACGCCGACCTGCTCCTCGAGTTCCCGCGCGGCCACGCCTGGCGGCAGATCGTCGGCGCCTCGGTGCTCTTCGCCTCCGACCTCTCGTCCATGCCTCCGCCGTTCGCGGTGGCGCGGCTGCACGGTGCCTGGACGCGCGGGGTGAGCATCCTGCCCGGCGGCGAGGACGAGCTCGAGGAGTTCCTCGTCGGGCGCATCGAGGCGCACGGCGGCCAGTGCCAGCTCGCCGACCGCGCCACGGCGCTGCACCTCCGCCGCGGCGTGGCGGCTGGCGTGGTGCTCGACGGCGACGACCGGCCGCTCGGTGCGGACTTCGTGATCACCGACATGGACGGCGAGAGCGTGGCCCGCCTCGCCGGCGGGGAGGGCATCCACAAGCGCGCCCAGCGCGAGTGGCCGCGCATCACCTCCTCGGTGGGTCGCTTCACCGTGTCCATGGTGGTGCGCCGCGAAGCCCTGCCGGCGCCGCTCGGCCCGGAGGTCTTCTTCTTCCCCGCCCGCGGCGCCGACGCCAGCCGCGGCGCCGGCGCGCTCCCCATGGTCCGACTGCAGCGCACCGACGCCTCGGTGCAGCCGATGCCACAACGCAGCGACGACGAGGTGCTGCTGGTCGCCGAGGCCCTCCTGCCCGACCGCGGCGCCTGGCAGCTCGGCGATGCGCGCGCAGCCGTGCTGGAAACCATCACCCAGGAGCTGCCCTTCTTCGAGCGACACCTGTGCCTGGTCGACTCCGTGCATGACGGCCTGCCGGTCTGGCTCTACGAGGGTGGGCGCCGCCGGGCGGTGGACCGCGCCTCGCTCAAAGGTGCCAGCGCCACGCCGGAGCCCATGCTCCGCAACCTGGAGGTCGACCCGCCCGGGTACCTAGGCCTCGCCGGAGAGCCGATCCGCGGCCCGGTGGAGCGCACGCTGCTCGTGGGCCGCACCGTGCTGCCCGGCCTCGGTCAGGAGGGACAGCTGCTGGCCGCCTGGGGCGCCGCACGCTTGGTGACACGCACCGACAAGCGCAAGGAGCGCATGCGACGAGACATGTGGAGCAAGGTGGAGATTGGCTGAGAGGGTAGGGCAGGAGACCTCGCTCGTGCGCGAGCCCGTCCGTGTTCCGCCGCGCCTGGCGAGGTGATTGCGGCGCGAGACGCCGGAGCGCTACGCTTCGCGGTCATGACCAACGGGCGGCGCGCGATACGCGCCTACGCGGGGAGCGCGCGGCGGCTGGGGCTGTGCGCAGCGCTGGCGCTGGGCGCGGTGGCCGTGCCGCTGCACCAGGCACACGCCGACGATGCGCCCGGCACCCTGCCGATCACGGTCATCGGGATCCAGACGGCGAACGCCGACGATCAGGCCGAGGCGCTCACCGCGGCGCTCCGCAACGCGGTGCGCGCGCAGGCCGGCTGGTCGTCGGGCCAGGGCGAGTACTCGCTGGAGGTGCTGGCCCTGGGCCTGAAGTGCGTGCAGCCGCCGGACCCCACCTGCGAGTCGCGCATCGCCGACCAGATCAAGGCCGACCGCTTCATCTGGGGCGTCATCACCAAGAAGGCCGGGACGGTGCGCGGTGAGGTGCACTTCTGGCAACGCGGCAAGGGCAGCACCAAGGTCGATGTCGATTACAGCGCCAACCTCACCGAGCCCACCGACGACGCCCTGAAGAAGGTCGCCGCCGACGCGGTGGTGGCGCTCACCGGCGGGGCGGCCAAGGGCACGGTGAAGATCGCGGCGGGCAAGGTGCCCGGACAGGTGTTCGCCGACGGCGAGCCCATCGGCGCGCTGGAGGCCGGCACCGGCGTCTTCTCGCTTCCGGTGGGCACGCACAAGATCGTGGTGCGCGCGCAGGGTTACGCCGACATGGAAGCGTCGGTGACCGTCAAGCCGAACGACAGCGCCTCGGTGTCGCTGACGCCGGTGGTGCAGGAGGCGAAGGCACCCACCAACTGGCGCCGCATCGGCGGCTTCGTCGGCCTCGGCGCTGGCGTGGCCTTCGGCGCCGTCGGTCTGCTCGGCGCGCTGAGCACCAACTCCGCCAACAACGACCTCGACGAGGAGCGAGGCCCGGCGAAGCGCAAGTACCGCGACGACTACCTCGGCCTCGACGCCTGCGACGAGGCCGAGGCCGGCAAAGGGCCGAACGCCGTGGTCGTCGACGAGATCTGCTCCAGCGGGCGCACCGGGCAGCTGTTGCAGATCATCTTCTTCCCGCTCGCGGCCGTGAGCGGCGGAGTGGGGACCTACCTGCTCCTCACCAGCTACGACGAGGACGAGGTCCCTTCCGACGACAAGGCCGGGTTCACCGTGCACCCGCACATCGGCATCGACAGCGGCAAGATCGACCTCACCTACCGCTTCTGATGCGCGTCATCGCCGGCGCCCTCGGCGGCCGGCGCCTGCTCGCCCCGCGCGGCCGGGAGACGCGGCCCACCAGCGATCGGGTCCGCGAGGCGTTGTTCTCGGCGCTGGCCGACGTCTCCGGTGCCGCGGTGCTCGACCTCTACGCCGGCACGGGCGCCCTGGGCATCGAGGCGCTCTCGCGCGGCGCGGCGCGCGCCGTGTTCGTCGAGCGCGATCGGGCCGCGCTGGCGGTGCTGCGCGAGAACCTGCAGGCGCTCGGTCTCGAGCCGCGCGCCGCCGTGGTCGCCCAGACGGTGGAGCGGTCGCTGGTCGAGGTCTCGCGGCGCGGGCCTTATCAGCTGCTCCTCGTCGATCCCCCCTACGCCGACGTCACGGCCGCGGTCGAGCTCGTCGGCGAGCTGGTCGCCCGCGGCGCCATCGACGGCGCCGGGCGCGTGGTCGTGGAGCATGCGTCGCGGGACGCGCCACCGCGGCACGCCGCCCTCGAGGTCCAGGACACACGCCGCTACGGCGACACCAGTGTCTCCCGCTACCGGATGGGTGCCCTTCTGCGGGAGGCGACGGACGACTCCAGAGCGGACGCAACCCGACGATGAAGCTGGGAGAATCACTCCGCTCGCCGGCCGGAGTTTGCTCGCCAAGCTCCGCGGCAGGCCTGTAGACTCCGCGCTCGGTCGTTCCCTCGGGGAGGTCCTCTCGTGCCCGAATCGCAAGCGCCTCTGTCGATCGCCGGTAAGCCCGGAGGCAGCGGTCCGTACATCATCGGCGTGGTCGTGCTCGTGCTGCTCATCGCAGGGCTGGTGTGGTGGCGCGCCGGCTCGGACGATAAGCCGCCGCCTCCGATCACCGTGCAGGCACCGCCCCCGAACACCGTCCCCGACCTGGTGGCTCCGCCGCCGCCCCCGAAGATCGAGGAGCCGGACGCCGGCGCCGACGACGCCGGCGGCAAGGTGGCCAGCACCGGCACCGGCGGCGGCAAGGGGCCGTGCAGCGGCAAGTGCGGCGACGGCAAGTCGTCCTCGGCGCTGGAGTCGGCGCTGCGCAGCACCGCCAGCTCGGCGCAGGGCTGCTACAACCGCGCGCTCCGCACCTCCGAGGTCTCCGGCGGCATGACGGTGAGCGTGCAGGTCGGCTCGAGCGGCGCAGTGTGCGGCGCCTCCATCGGCAACGACTCCGTGAACTCCGGAGAGATCTCGAGCTGCGTGCTGGGGCGTTTCCGCGGCCGCACCTTCCCCCCCCCGGAGAGCGGCTGCGTGGTGGTCAACATCCCCATCGCCTTCACCATCAAGCAGTAGCGCGATGGTCCGGCTCCGCCTCCTGGCCATGGCCGCGCTGGCCGTCGCCTGCACCACCGAGGACAGCGTGACCCCGCAGTGCGCCACCGCGGAGGCGTGCCACCCGCCCCCCATCGGCGAGGTCGCCCCCCCCGAGCGGGAGCAGTGCGGCGTGGACGAGGCGGGCGCGGCGCTGACCGGCGTCGACCTCGTTGTCTGCTTGCGAGGTTTCGGGGTGGAAGCAGGCGCGGGAGGCGCAGCCGCCGGCGGGGGCGGGAGCGGCGCAGCCGGCGGCGGCGGCGCGGCCGGAGGCAGCGGCGGCACGGGCGGCGCAGGCGGTTCCGGCGGAAGCGGCGGAACCGGCGGCGGGTGAGCGACGCGCCCGCGGGGGCGCGCCCCGACCCCGAGCTGCGCGGCATCCTGCTCACCGTCGCCTACGACGGCCGCGGGTTCGCCGGCTGGGCGCGGCAGCCCACGCAGCGCACCGTGGCCGGAGAGCTGCTCGGCGCGCTGCGCGCCATCGATCCGGCCATCGGGGAGGTTCGCGGCGCCAGCCGCACCGACGCCGGCGTGCACGCCCGCGGCCAGCGCGTGGCCTTCGACACCCAGAGCGACGTGCCCATGAAGGGCTGGGTGCTCGGCGTCACCCGTCACCTGCCCGCGGAGATCGCGGTGCGGCGCGCGGCCTCGGTCCGCCCCGGGCTGGTGCCGCGCTTCGACAGCGCCGGCAAGCTCTACCGCTACACGCTGCTCGCCGATCCGGTGCGCGACCCGATGCTCGATGGCCGGGTCTGGCGCCTGCCGGAGCTGTGCGCGCCCGAGGCGCAGGCGCGCGCCGCGGCCGAGGCGCCGCTGGCCGAGGGCACCCACGACTTCTCCGCCTTCCGTTCGGCGGCCGACGAGCGCAGGGCCACGGTGCGTTCGCTGCGCCGCGTGCGCATCGTCGCCGACGCCGCCGACGCGCGCCTGATCCACGTCGAGGTCGAGGGCGACGCGTTCCTGCACAACATGGTGCGCATCCTGGTGGGCACCATCGTCGACGTGGCGCGCGGCCGCCTGGAGGCCGGCGCCATCGGACGCGCGCTGGCCTCCGGCGATCGCCGCGACGCCGGCATCACCGCGCCCCCGGACGGCCTGTGCCTGGAGCGCGTCGACCTGCGCGATGAGGGCACCGGTGCCTGGCCGTAGAGCGCTCCAGGCGGTGCCTGCTCCGTCCGCGGGGACGGTGAAACTCGAGACCGTGCGCGGACCGTTGCTGGACGGGGCCGTATGTCCCACACTCACCCCGAGATGACACAGCTGGTTCGATGGGTGCTCGCCGGGGCGGTGCTGCTGGCGAGCGCGGGTCCGGCGGCGGCGCAGCCTTCCAAGCCGGCCGGCCCGGCGACCAAGGCGCCGAACGCCGCCGACGCGCGCCGCCTGGGCGAGGCCTTCGGCGACATCGCCGAGCGCGTCAGCCCCTCGGTGGTGCAGATCGACGTCACCGTCGGATCGGAGACGAATTCGCCGTTCCGCTGGTTCCGCGCCGACGGCGTGCAGCGAGGCATGGGCTCGGGGGTGGTCTTCTCCACCGACGGCGCCATCCTCACCAACAACCACGTCATCGAGGAGGCGCGATCCATCAACGTGCGCCTGCGCGACGGCCGCATCTTCCCGGGCAAGCTGGTGGGCCGCGACCCCTCCACCGACCTGGCGGTGCTGCGCATCGACGCCAAGGGTCTGGCGGCGGCGACCTTCGCCGACAGCGACGCGGCGCGCGTCGGCGAGTGGGTGCTGGCCATCGGGTCGCCCTTCGGGCTCGGTCACACGGTGACCACCGGCGTGCTCAGCGCCAAGGGGCGCGGCGGCGTGGGCGTCAACGCCGTCGAGGACTACCTGCAGACCGACGCCAGCATCAACCCCGGCAACTCCGGCGGCCCGCTGGTCAACCTCGACGGCAAGGTGCTGGGCATCAACACCATGATCGTCAGCCGCGGGCAGGGCATCGGCCTGGCGGTGCCGGCGACCATGGCCAAGCGCGTCGCCGAGCAGATCCTCAAGTCCGGGCGCGTCGATCGCGCCTTCATCGGCGTCGGCATCCAGGACCTGACGCCGCAGCTGGCAAGCGAGATCACCGCCGCCCCGGCGACGGGGGCCCTGGTCAACGCCATCACCCCGGGCGGCCCGGCCTCCAAGGCCAACCTCGAGGCCGGCGACATCATCGCCACCTTCGGCGGCAAGACGGTGCGCGACGCGCAGGACGTCATCCGCGAGGTCTTCGTGCGCGCCGTCGGCGACACGGTGCCGCTCGAGGTGGTGCGCGGCGGCAAGCGCTACGCAACGAAGATCAAGCTCGAGTCCCGCAACGAGCCGGCACCACCGCCGCTGCCCATGGAGCGCCAGCAACCGCGCGAGGCCGGCGTCGGTCTGCGCATGCGCGACGTCCCCGACGCCGCGCGCGCTGACGCGCGCAATCCTGGGTCGACCGTCGCCCAGATCGCCCAGGTGGCGCCCGACTCGGCCGCCGACCGCGCAGGCCTGCGCGCCGGCGATGTGATCCTCGAGGCGGACGGGCAGAAGTCACCAGGCAGCGCCGCGGTGCAGAACGCGGCCAAGGATGGACACGTGCTGCTGCGCATCCGCCGCGGCAACGCCACCTTCTACGCGGCGCTCAAGCGCTGAGGAGAGCTGCCATGCGCATCCTGCACACCATGCTCCGAGTCGTCGACCTCGAGAAGTCCCTGGCCTTCTACCGCGACGTGCTCGGCATGCAGCTGCTGTCGCGCAAGGACTACCCGGACGGCAAGTTCACCCTGGCCTTCGTGGGCTACGGAAAAAACCCGGAGCAGGCCGAGCTCGAGCTCACCCACAACTGGGACACCAGCAGCTACCAGCGCGGCGACGCCTACGGGCACATCGCGCTGGGCGTCGACGACGTCCGGGGCGCCTGCGATCGCATCCGCGCCGCCGGCGGCAAGATCACGCGCGAGCCTGGGCCGATGAAGCACGGGACCACGGTCATCGCCTTCGTCGAGGACCCGGACGGGTACAAGGTCGAGCTCATCGAGGAGCAGAGCCGCGCCGCGCGCTGACGCTCCACGCGTCGAGCTTCAGTTTCAGGCTTCAGGCTTCAGCCCCGAAGGAGTGGATACGCGCTCCCGGCGGGCTCGTTCGGCGTCTCCAGCGCGGGCTCGGCGTGCCGTCAGAGGTCGCCACCGATGACGCGGCCGGTCGCCTTGGGGGCCCCGGTGGGGGCGGCGGGCGGCGCGGTCGGTGGCTTCTTCGGCAGCGGACCCCTGGGCGCGAGCTTGGCCTCCGCGGTCGCCGCGGCGGTGCCCGTGTCGGCAGGGGATGGGGACTCGACCGGCGCCGGCGCGGTCGCAGGCACCTCCGGCGAAGCGACGGGAGGAGGCTGCGGCGGCTGCGGGGCGGCCGTCTCCGTGGCGCTCGGCGGCGGGGCCGCGGCCGACGCGCCGCCGGTCACCGCCTTGTAGACCCCGAAGCCACCGGCCGCGACGACCAGCGTGCCCAGCAGGCCGATGGCGATCATCGCCCCGCTGCTCCGCGGCTGCGGCGCAGTCATGGCCATGCCGGCTTGCGAAGCGCCGAGCTGGGGCGAGCCAGGGTACGACTGCCCGTAGGGCCCCGACCCGCTCATGCCCGGCTGGGGCGTGTGGCCGCCCATGCCGGGATACATCCCGCCCGGCTGCGGGGTCATCCCGCCCATCCCGACCATCCCGACCACGGCGGCGTGCGGCCCGCTGGCGTCGGCGGCGCGGACGCCTCCGTGCGGCGTGGTGGCCGGATAGCCCGGCATGCCGGGGTGGCTGGGGTTGCCGCCGAGACCGCCGTGGTACTGCGCCGTCGGCGCCGGTGCGCCGGCGCCGGTCTGCATCCACTGCATGATGGCGGCCTGGAAGTCGGCGGCCGTCTGGAAGCGCAGGTTGACGTCGCGGATCATGGCGCGCGCGATGACCGAGGCGAAGGCAGGATCGAGGTCGCGCGCCACCAGCTCCGGCGGCTCCGGCGACTCGAGCGCGATCTTGAAGACCAGCTCGTTGAAGGTCTCGGCGCTGAAGGGCACGCGCCCGGTCACCGACTGGTACATGACCACGCCCACCGAATAGAGATCGCTGCGCGCGTCGATCTTCGCGCCGCGCGCCTGCTCCGGCGACATGTAGTACGGCGTGCCCATGACCGCGCCGGTCTTGGTCATGCTCATCGAGTCGTCGAGCGCGGAGAACTTCGAGACGCCGAAGTCGAGGACCTTCACGAAGTCGCGCCTGCCTCCCTTGGTGATGAGGAAGATGTTGTCCGGCTTCAGGTCGCGGTGGACGATGCCCGCTGCGTGCGCCGCCTCCAGGCCCTCCAGGACCTGGAAGATGATGGGCGCCACGTCCTGCGGCGGCAGGCGGCGGCGCACCTTGATGCGATCGCCGAGGTTCTCGCCGTCGAGGTACTCCATCACCATGTAGCGCTCGCCCTGCGGCAGGTTGCCGAGGTCGAGCACCTCCACGATGTGCTCGGAGCCGATGCGACCCGCGGCCTGCGCTTCGCGCTCGAAGCGCTGCACGACGTCGGCCTTGGCGGCGACGCCGGCGTGCAGGACCTTGATGGCCACCTTGCGGTGGATGCGCGTGTTGTCGCCCTCGTAGACCGCACCCATGCCGCCCTGCCCGAGGAGTCGGACGATGCGGTATTTGCCTTCGATGACGTCGCCGGGCTGGAGCATCGGGCCCTTGCCCCGGACCGGGGCGCGTGGGGCAAGGTTGGGGTGGAGAGCGGTGGGCGGAGGGATCGACATCATACGCCGAGATTGCGGACGTGCACGTGGACCTCCACATCGTCGGGGGACCTCCGCATCGTCGGGGACTGCAACTTGTCCGCGGCCTGGGGGCGGGAGGCCCCCTGCGCGCGGCGGGGGCCGGGGCCCCTCGCCGTTTCGGCCGGTGCGCCTTCGGCGCACGACGCGAAGGCGCGGCCCCCTCCCCCGCCGTGCTCGGGGGCCTCCCGCCCCCAGGTCGCTGCGTTGCGCCCGCCCCAGGGCTACGGTCTGCTTGGGGAATCCATGCGCGGCGGGGCTTCCCGCTTCGGCTGCATGGACGCCGGCTCCGAGGGCTACGGTCTGCTTGGGGAATCCATGCGCGGCGGGGCTCCCGCTGCGGCGCATGGACGCCAGCCCCGAGGGCTCCGGTCTACTTGGGGGGCCTGGCGCGATGAGGGAGGCGAGGCGGGCTAGAGCTCGTCGGATATTCGCCTACCTGTAGGGGACTGGCCGGCGTGGCCGGGCGGGCGGGTTGGGTGGAGGGGCGCGGGCGCGGCGGGGGTGGGCGCGGTGGGGCGGGCGGGTTCGCAGGGGCAGGGCGGGGGGAGGGCGGGGGGATCGAGGGCGGGG
The DNA here is from genome assembly GCA_037720395.1 of Polyangiaceae bacterium. Classification (GTDB taxonomy): domain Bacteria; phylum Myxococcota_A; class Polyangia; order Polyangiales; family Polyangiaceae; genus JBBJMR01. The sequence goes on along the minus strand of JBBJMR010000185.1, from coordinate 6,663 downwards.
GGAGGGCGGCGGATCGAGGGCGGTGGGGGGGGCGGCGAGGGCTCGGCGGTGGGGTTCGTGGGGGCGGCGGGCGCGGGGGCTTCGCCTGCATCGCCTGGCGGGGATGGGGCACTGGCATCGATCGCGATCGCGGTGGTGGCTGGCGATGCTTCGGGCGGCGTGTCGCGGCCGCCGAGGCCGAGGGCGATCATCGCCGCCAGGCCGCCGCCCACCACGAGGGCGGCACCGAACACCGCCAGCAGCAAGGGCAGTGGCGACTTCCGGAGGGGAGGGCGATGGAATGGCTTTCCGCGAAGGCCGCGTGGGGCGTCGGCGGTCCCTGCGCCGGCAGGTACTGCGCGCCGCCCGGCGGGGCCGGCGCGGGGCCGGGCGTGAGGCCCCAGCCTGCGGGCGGCGTCGCGGCGCGTGGCGGCGCCAGGCGCGTGGCGGCGAGGTCGGAGTCGTCGCCGTCCAGCATCACCGTCCCCATCGGTCCGGCCACCGGCTGCGCCGGCACGGGCGCGGCAACCGGCGGCTGCTGCCACGCGCCCGGAGCGGGCATGCCGCGGCCAGGTTGCGGCGGACCAGGTTGCGGCCGGCCAGGTTACGGCGGCGGGGCTGCGCGCCGAGGCGTGGGTTCGGCGTCTGCGGCAGCTGCGCCGGACGCGGCGGCAACGCCTGCGCCGCCGCGCCCGGTGCGGGGCCGGCCAGGCTGGCCGGCGTGGCTCGCGTCCCGCCGGCGGAGCGCACGATCCAGTCACCGAGCGCCTGCTGCAGCTCGAGCGCGCTCTGGAAGCGCTCCGCCGCCTCGCGCGCCATCGCCCGCCGCAGGATGGCGGCGAAACCAGGATCGAGGTCGGGCACGTACGACTCCGGCGGCAGCGGCGCATCGAGCACGATCTTGAAGATGAGCTCGTTGAAGGTCTCGGCGTGGAACGGGACCTGCCCGGTGATGCACTCGTAGAGGATGACGCCCACCGCGTAGACGTCGCTCCGCGCGTCGACCTCGCGCGAGCCCTTGGCCTGCTCCGGCGACATGTAAAAGGGCGTGCCCAGCACCGCGCCGGTGCGGGTCATGCTCGCCTCCTCGGCGCTGAAGATGTTGAACTTGGAGACGCCGAAGTCGAGGATCTTCACGAAGTCCGGCTGACCGGCCTGCGATCGCACCAGGAAGACGTTGGCCGGCTTGAGGTCGCGGTGGATGATGCCCGCCTGGTGCGCAGCGCCCAGGCCCTCGAGGAGCTCGTGGACCACGGGCGCCGCCTCGGCGGGCGGCAGCCGGCCGCGCTCGCGGATGCGTTGCTGCAGAGTGATGCCCTCCAGGTGCTCCATGACCAGGAAGCGATCGCCGTCGGGGAGCTCGCCGGCATCGAGGACCTCGACGATGTGCGCGGATCCGATGCGGCCCGCCGCCTGGGCCTCACGCTCGAAGCGCTGCGCGGTGCCGGCGTTGGCGGCCAGACCGGCGTGCAGAGTCTTGAGGGCGACGCGCCGGTGGATGCGGATGCTCTCGCCGTCGTAGACGGCGACCAAGCCGACCTGTCCGATGAGGAGCACGATGAGGTACTTGCCGCCGTAGACCTGACCGGGCTCGAGGCGCATCCGAGGACGGCCAGGGTAGCACCGGGCGGATGCGGGGCCGTACGGACACGGACACGGGCACGGGCACGGGCACGGGCACGGACACGGGCACGGGCACGGGCACGTCAGCAGTCGCTGGCGTGCACGGCGGCGGCGGCTTCCCTGATCGCAGCGGACCATCCCGCGTCGGCGAGGGAGACGGAGTCGGCGATGGCGCGCGGCTCTTCGTTGGCCAGGATGGACTCGCGCGCCAGAGAGGAGCCGGTGAGGAGATCGAAGGCAGGGATGTCGTCGACGAACTCGTAGGGCTCGGTGCGGAAGGCAAAGCGGTCGGGGCGCTGCCGGTGGGCCAGGGCACAGAGGGCGACGTAGGTGGCGACGGGGCGGAAGGCGCGCGCGTCGGTGGGGTGGACCTGCACGCCGCTGCATGTCTGGCCCGCGAACTTCTGGAAGGTGGGGCGGAAGCTGACGGGGCGGAAGGCGACGCCGGGGAGCTGGAGGGAGCGCAGGGAGTCGGCGAGCGCGCGGCCGTCGAGCCAGGGCGCCCCCACGAGCTCGAAGGGGCGCGTGGTGCCGCGGCCCTCGGAGAGGTTCACGCCCTCGAGGAGGCAGCCGCCGGGATAGACGAGGGCGGTGTCGGCGGTGGGCATGTTGGGCGAGGGCATGACGAAGGCCCGGTCCCAGCCCGACGCCGAGCGTTCGCGGTCCCAGTCGTGCACGGCAACGACGCGCAGCGCCCCGGCGTCGCCCAGCGAGAGGCCGTCGCGCCGCGCGTAGGTGACCAGGACCTCGCCGGGCGTCATGGCGTGGCGGATGGGCATGGGCTCGAGGCCGACGAAGGACAGGAAGCCCGCGCGCTGGGTGGCGCCCTCCACCGACCAGGCACGCGCCCCCGATGGGGTTGGGACGATCGAGGAGCACCACGTGCACGCCGGCCGCGGCCGCGGCGCGCAGCGCCAGCAGCGCCGTCCAGACGAAGGTGTAGTAGCGCGCACCGACGTCGGCGAGGTCGACAACCAGCACGTCGATGGCGGCGAGGTGCTCGGGGCGCGGCGAGAGGTCCTGGTAGCGATCGCCGTAGAGGCTGACGATGGGCGCGCCGCCCGGGTGCGTCTCCCCGGCGACGCCCTCCATGTACTGCGCCTCGCCGCCGTAGCCGTGCTCGGGGCCGAAGTAGACGAGGGGCGAGACGCCGAGCGCCGCCAGCACTTCGCTGGCGTGGCGCATCCCGGCGTCCACGGCCGCGGGGTGGGTGAGCAAGCCGACGCGTGCGCCGCGAAGACGACCGACGAGGGCCTTCTCCCCGACCAGGCGATCGAGGCCTGTGCGCACGCGCTCAGACCACGTCGAACGGATAGGCGCCGTCGGCGTACGCGCGGCTGGCGACCACCTTGCGCAGCTCGTCGTCGTTGCGACCGAGGTCGGCCATGTTCTGGCGCACGCGGCGCTCGGCCATGTTGCCGAAGATGGCCGTCATGTCGATCTAGCGCCGCGCCCCGTCCGCACCGCGACGCGCGATGGCCCGGGTGGTGCGGGCGATGCACGCCGCCAGACCGAAGAGATCGATGGCCACGTCGGCGATGCGCTTCTGGGTGAACTGCATCTCGGCGATCTCGCGCCCGTGCTTGCGAAGGGTGGCCTCGACGTGGGTCGCCAGCTCGCTCACGCCTTCCTCGAAGACCACCGCCTCGCGGCTCAGCAGCGGATGGGCGCGCGTCATCCGCTCGCGCCCGAGCACGGTGCGCGCCTTGCGGATGGCGAAGTCGCTGAGCAGGCCGAAGCCCTTGATCGGCTCGCGCATGGCCTTGACCACGTCGGCCAGGGCCTTGCCCGGGCCCTGCATGCCGGAGAGGGCCACGAAGCAGCGCAGGATCTCGTTGGTGCCCTCGAAGATCATGTTGATGCGCGCGTCGCGCAGCATGCGCTCGTACGGGTACTCCTGCATGTACCCGATGCCGGCGGCGATCTGCAGCGTCTCGTTGACCACGCTCCACAGCGTCTCCGAGCCGAAGACCTTGCAGATGGCGCTCTCCAGCGAGTAGTCGGCGGCCTTGGCGTCGATGAGGCCGGCGGTGAGGTAGGTGACCGACTCCAGCGCGTAGGTCTGCGCCAGCATGGTGGCGATCTTGTCCTTGATCAGACCGAACTCGCCGATGTTGCGGCCGAAGGCGCGCCGCTCCTGCACACGGGCCAGCGCCATCTTGAGGAGGCTGAGGCTGAGGCCGATGCACCCCGAGGCCAAGCCCAGGCGCCCGTTGTTGAGCACCTCCATGGCCACCTTGAACCCCTTGCCCACCTCACCGAGCACGTTCTCGCGCGGGACGATGACGTCCTCGAGGAAGAGCTCGGTGGTGGACGAGCCACGGATGCCGAGCTTGTGCTCGTTGGGGCCGTTGGTCAGGCCGGGGCCGCGCTCCACGACGAAGGCGGTGATCTTCGGCTTCTTGCCCTCCTCCATGGCGCTGGTGCGCGCGAAGACGGTGAAGACGTCGGCGAAGGCGCCGTTGGTGATCCAGATCTTCGAGCCGTTCAGGCGGTAGTGGGTGCCGTCATCGGAGAGCTCGGCGCGCGTCTTGATCGCCGCCGCGTCCGAGCCGGCGCCGGGCTCGGTGAGCGCGAACGCGGCCACCGACTTCCCCGAGGCCAGGCGCGGCAGGAACCGCTGCTTCTGCTCGGTGGTGCCAAAGAGGAGAATGCCCTTCATGCCGATCGATTGATGCGCGCCGAGCGTCACCGCGATGGACCCATCGAGCCCGCCGACCTCCTGCATGACGCGGGCGTACGACGACGCGGAGAGGCCGATACCGTCGTATTCGGTGGGCACCTGTAGGCCGAACAGTCCGAGCCCCTTCAGGCCCTCGAGCACCTCGTCGGGGATGCTGTGCTCGCGGTCGATCTTTGCGCTGTCGACGTTCTGCGCGAAGTACCGACGCACGCTGTCGAGGATGAGCGTCGTGTTTTCGCGATCTTCCGCAGGCATCTCGGGGAAGGGAAAGATCATCTCCTCCGCGATCACGCCGTGGAAGAGCGCCTTCATGAAGCTTTCGTCGCTCATGCCACGCCACCTTTCGAAGCCTTCCAGGGGCGGGACTACCATCGTGGCGCCCTCGCCGCGAGATTCTGGTCACTCGCCGTGAGCCTGTGTTTCTATGGATGTTTCGCCGACGTCCTCGAAGCAACATGCCCGAGACAGAAAGCACCCTCATCCTGCTGGTCGATGCCGACGCCCACGCGGCGGAAGCGGTCACGGCGGCGCTCGTGCGCGAGGGCGAGGTGGTCGTCGCGCGCACCGCGGCGCAGGCGGTGCGGGTGGCCGGCAAGCGTCAGCCGGCGGTGGTGCTCATCGACGACTCGCTGCCCGACGCCACGCCGGAGGAGCTGCTCGCCGACCTCCGCGTGGGCGCGCCGCGGCTGCGCGCCGCAGTCTTCACGCGCTCGCGCGACCCGGGCCACACCTCCAAGCTCTCCCAGGTTGGCCACCTGGTGCGCAAGCCCATCGATGCCGGCGCGCTGCGGACCGCGGTCAAGGCGCTGCTGCGCCTGCACAACATGGCCGCAGGCGTGGCGCGCATGAAGACCGGCGAGGTGGCGATGGACGACTCCCGCAGGCGCACCACCATGCGCCGCGAGCGTGTGACGCTCGACGGGACGCCCTCGGTGAGCGTGACCCCCGCCGCGCCGCCGACGCCCGACCCCGCCGACCCGAAGGAATAGCGCCCCGGGGCGAATCGCCATCCGGGGCGATGGTGCCCGGGAAGATCGCGGCTACCCTGCCGGTAATACGATCGCTCCATCGTCGGGCAGCTCGACGGGAGAGGAACGGCCCAACCATGACGGATCGAGCGTTGCGCGTCGGGGTGGCCCAGACGGTGACCGCGACGCGGTCGGTGGTGACCACGCGTCCGGCGGAGAGGTCCGCCCAGCACTTGACGGTGTTCTGCGCGGAGCTCGGGCGCGTGCTCGGCCGTCCCGTCGAGGCGTTCACGGTGGAGAGCTACACCGCGCTCGTCGAGGCCATGCGCAACGGAGGCCTGGACCTGGCGTGGCTGCCGCCGGTCGTCGCGCTGCGGGCGGCGAGCATCGGGCGCGCCACCCCGCTGGCCATGCCGGTGCGCCAGGGTGTGTCCACCTTCGACGCGGCGCTCTTCTCGCGCGAGGGCTCGCGCTTCAAGGAGCTGCGCGACGTGTTCGGCGCGCGCGCGGCCTGGGTCGACAAGGGCAGCGCCGCCGGCCACCTGGTGGTGCGCGCCTCGCTGCGGGCGCGCGGGCTGGGCTTCGAGAACGCCTTCTCCACCGAGACGTTCTGCGGGTCGCACGACGCTGTGGCGCGCGCCGTGCTCTCCGGCGAGGCCGACGTGGGCAGCACCTATCTGCACCTCCGCCCCGACGGCAGCATCTGGCGCGCCGGCTGGGGCGACGCCCGGGTGCAGATCGTCGACCGCGTGGGTCCCATCCCGTCCGACCTCATCGCCGGGGCGACGTCGCTGCCCGCGGAGCTGCTGCGCAGCGTCCAGCAGGCGCTGGTCGGTGGGGCCGACGCCGACCTGCGCCGCGCTGCCAACTACTGGCTGGAGTGCGAAGGCTTCGTCGAGGTCGAGTCCTCGCACCTCGAGCCGCTGGCCTCGCTGCTGCGCTACGTCGACGACACGCCGCAACGCATGCCGTCGGTCTTCCCTCGTCGCCGCGCCACGCCACCGTCCACGCGCTCCGGCACCGGCCGCAGGTGACCGGCGCCATCGGCCGGACCTGGCACGGAGCCAGTCTGGTCGCCAAGGCGCCTGGGTGAGGCGCGCGACGCCCTCGACGACAAGCTCTACGCGCCGCTGTTCGCCGGCTACCTCGCGGGCGTGCAGGCGGCGCTCGATCGTCCGCACGAGGCCGAACGTGGCCTGTCGCGCGCCGAGGCCGACCTGCGCCAGGCGTCGGCGGCGCTGCTCCTCTGGGCGGTGCAGGTGCAGCGCGGCCAGCTCGACCTGCACGCCGCGCGGCGATCGACGAGCGCGGTGGACGAGGCCGCGCACCTCGCCGCGGCCAGGCGGCGCATCGAGGCGAGCGGCGGCGACGACTCGGGTCCGTCGGCCCTGGCGCTGCAGGGGTCGGCCG
>JBBJMR010000460.1:0-5175 GCA_037720395.1 Polyangiaceae bacterium | reverse complement strand
TCACCGGGGTGGCGGAGCCGCGCCTCGTCCACGATGGCTGCCGCACCCACGGCGCCCCGCCCCGCGGCGTCCTGGAGCGGGCGCTGCGCATGCCGCGCCCCCCGGTCCCCCTCGACGCCCAGCTCGTGCGCGCCGCCGCGCGCGACCTGAGCCGGCTCCAGGCCGCCCTCCGCCACGGTGTCCGGCGGGCGCGCCGCGCCCGCGCCGCCGAGGCGCGCCGCCTGGACGCGGTCGCCGCTACCCTCCGTGCGCAGCAGCGCGCCTTCCACGCGCTGCGCACCGTGCCCGCGCCGGCGACCACCCCCGGCGAGGCACTGGCCCACACCTTGCGCTTCGCTGCGGCGCTCCGCGGCGAGCAGGTTGTCGCGCTCTTCGCCGGCGCCCTCGACGTCGACCGCCTCGCCGTCGCCGAGCGCGCACAGTCCCGACGCGTGCGGCTGCAGCGGCTGGTCGGCGCGCTGGCCCGCGGCGAGGCGATGGCGCCGCTCGAGGGCGACCCGCCGGCGCTCGCTGACGCGCTCGCCGCGGAGCTGGAGGCGATGCGCGCGGTGCGCGACCTGCCTGGCCGCGCCCGCGTGCGGCGCCTCAGCAAGGTGGTGGCGCGCGCGCTCGACCTGCCGGAGAGCGTAGCGCCGGCGGTGCCGCGCGCGGTCCGCATCGCGGCCGCGCACAGCGAGCTCGATGTCGCGGCGCACCTCCTCGGCGAGGCGATGATCGCGGCCGCGCCGCCGGAGCGTGCCGACCCGTCGCCCCCCGACCTCGACGCCCTGGCCTGCGCCGCGGGGTGCCTGGCGCTGGTCGTCGACCCAGCCACGGCCACCCGGCCACCCGCCGAGGACCTGTCGCTGTGCGCCAGCTGGCTCGACGCGGTGCTCGCCGTCGCCGACCACGCCCGGCCGTGCCTCTCCGACGTCGTCACCCTGCTGCGCCTGGCCGTCCGGCGCCACCCGGACCAGGCGAGCGCTGCGGGCGACGAGCTGAAGCGGTTCGCCCGGATGGTGCGCGACGGCATCGAGCCGGCGGCACTGGTCGCGCTACAGGAAGAAGGCGAGCTCGGCGAGGCGCTCGAGGTCGAGGGTGCCGGCGCGGCGGCGTACATCGACTGGCAGCCGCGCCTGAAGGGCTCGTATGCCGCCGCGTCGCTGCGGCTCGAGCTGCCGCGCGAGGCGTTCCACCCGGACCATCGGCCGAGGAGCCGCACGCACGCGGTGCTCGGTGCCTGCCTGCTGCGCCACCACCTGGAGCCACCGGCGCTGTGCGCCGGCGACGCGAGCGGTGGACTCTTCGAGGCCATCCAGGCGGTGACCAGGGCGCTGGCGCCGTTCGGCGCGGCCGCGGCGCCGGTGCATGACGCGCTCGACCGACTGCGCGCGCCCGGCACGGGCCTGGCGCGCGCGCACGAGCCGGAGCTGTCGGCGGCTCGGCGACGAGGCGCTCGTCGACCGCTACCTGCAGCTGACCACCGCCGCCGGGGAGGCGCCGCGCGTCTCCAGCGCGGTGCGCAGCGATTTCGAGCGCGCCGCGCGGCGCCAGCGCGAGCGCGCCCACCTCGAGTCCCTGCCCGTCCGGCAGCGCCTGCAGCAGCTCCGCCTGGAGCTGCTGCGGAGCAGCGAGGGCGCGCCGACCGATCGCGAGCCGACGCGGCGCGATCTCGGGCGGGTTCGCATCCGCGAGGGCTGGCCTGCGGCCTGGCGCGCGTGCCTGGAGCGGGCGCTGCTGCGCGTGCTGCGCGCCGCCTGGGGCATCCGCCTGCGCACGCTCGGCGCCGGGTGGAGGGCGGCGCTGCGCTACCAGCTGATCGCCGAGGACAACCGCGGCCTTCTCGACTGGCTTCTGCGCGCCGCGGCCTCGTCGCCTGGCCGCGACCTGGCGCTGCGCCTGCCCAGGGCCGCAGCCTGGGGCGAGCAGGCGCGTCGCCGCTTCGATGTCGACGCCTTCCGTGCCCCGCGGCGGCGGCAGCTGACCCTCGACGGCGCGACCTACGTGGTGGCCACCGAGCAAGACCCGGTGGAGGTGCTGCGCATGGGCATGCCCTTCGAGACCTGCCTCGGCCTCGAGGAGGGCTGCAACGCCGGCGCGACGGTGACCAACGCCCTGGAGCCGAACAAGCGCGTGCTCTACGTGCGCGACGCCGCAGGAGCGATCGTTGGCCGCAAGCTGATCGCCGTCTCCGGCCGCTACGAGCTCATCGGGTACAACTTCTACTGCTCGCTCGACAAGGCGCGCGCCGACGCGCTGGAGGTCGAGGTCGACGCGCTGTGCCGGCAGATCGCCGCCGCGGCGCGCTTGCCGGTCAGCGACAGCGGGGAGCCCGAGAAGGTGCTCGGTGGCTTCTGGTACGACGACGGGGCGCGCGCCTTCAACCTGGCGCCGGCCGCCGTCACCGAGGGGTACTGTGCATACCTCGGACGGCCGCTCCCCGAGCACCGCAGCGACATGCTGGACGAGGCGCGTGGCTGGGCGGCGATCGAGCGCGGCGACGTCGACGAAGCGCTGAGCATGCTCTCCAGCTGGCCCCACGGGCCGGCGCACGACGCGCTGGGCGCTGGCGTGGTGGCACGCATCGGCGAGGCCGAGGCCATCGCCCGCGCGCATCAGCACCCCGCGCTGGCGTTCTGGCTGGTGCGCGATGCCGCGCGTCGCGGCGACAGGCCGGCGCTGGCCCTGGCCGCGCGGTTCGGGCACCGCTCCGACAACCTGGACGATGCGCTCGACCCGTTGCACGCCGCCGAGCCCGACGCCGAGGCGGCCCGCCACTGGGTGCGCGCCGCGCGCCGCGACCTCCGTCGCCCCGCCGGCGACGCCGAGCTCGCGCGCCTCTCGACGCAGGGCTTCGTGCGCCACGCGCGCTGCCTCGGGGTGCGGGCCCTCTTGCAGCTCTGCGATGCCGTCGAGCCGGCGTGGCTGCACGGCGCGCGCAACGATTGCCAGGGCGAGAGGCACCGGCAGTCCGGCCTGCTCGCCGTCCAGCGCCTGGCGGTCGCGGCGTACGCACGCCAGCGCGCGCCCGACACCGTCCTCGCCTGCCTGCGCAACCCGCGCCGCTCGGAGCTGGCCCACCTGGCGGCGCTGGCCATCGCCGCCGAGCTCACTCTGTACCCGAGCGCCAGCGACACCAGCGCGGCACCCTGGGCGCTGACGTTCATGGAGGAGGCGCCGCGCCCGCTGCCCGCGGTGACGCGAACCGTGCGCGCGCTGCTGGAGCATCGGCCCTCCTGGCGCGGCACCCGAGCGCCATGGCGGCGCTCCTTCGCCATGGGCTCGACGCGCGCGTCGCTGCGGCCTTGCCCAGCGCCGAGCCACCGTTCCAGACGCTGGGCCCGCTGCTGCTCTGGGTCCCGGAGGTGATGTCGGGGCTGGAGCGTTTCGCGCCCACCGCTGCCGCGACCAAGTGGGCGCCCTCCCCGTGGGAGCTGCACTACCATCGCACCCGTCCCAGCCCGTGGAGGCGGGAGCTGGCGGCGCGCGTCGACCGCCGCGACGAGGAGGGCGCGGCCGCGGCGCGCTGGCTGGGCCGGCTGGGTGAGACGGCTCTGCTGGAGCGCCTGGTGCAGCGCCGTTGGTCGCCAGACTTCGTCACGGGCACCCCGCCCGAGGGCCGCCGCGCGGTGATGGCGGCTGCGCTGGCCGATGCGCGTTCGGTGACGGCGCAGCTCGCGGGCGACGAGCCGCTCGCCGACTGCCGCGATGCCGAGGCCATCGATCCGGTGACCCAGCGGCGCGCCTCGCGCCTGCGCACCGCGCTCGGCGAGGCACGCCCGGCGCGCCAGCTGGCGGCCAGCGGGCCTAGCGACGGGGGCGCGGCGCGGGCGCTGGCGGTGCTGCTGCGGAGCCAGACCAGCGTCGACTGGCAGCTGGGCATGATCGAGTGGATGGTGGACCGCGGCGTTGCGGCGACGATGGGCATCGCCGCCCCAGGCACGGGCGCTGGTGGCGGCGAGGCAGCGCCCGCCCCGCCCGCGGCGGCGACCTTCGGTGAGGCGCTGCGGCAGCTCGTCGACCGCCGCGACGACGAGCTGCAACTCGCGCCCGGTCGAATCTGGGCCGCGCTCGTGACGCCGGTGCCGCTCCGCGATGCGGCGGTCGAGGTCCTGCGCTCCCCGGCGCATGCCGCCTTCGAGCACGTGATGACGCGCATCGAGCGCGCCGCCAGGGACGTCGACGGCGCGTCCGACCTCTTCGAGAGGTGCTTCGTGGACCGCATCCGGGCGGGGCGCCAGGACGTGGTCTCGCGCCTCGCCGAGCCTGCGCTGCTGCGCGGCTTTGCGGCCCTGCGCGAGAGCGGAAACGCGGCGCTGTGGCTGTGCGCCTTCCGCTCCCTCCCCGACTATCGCGGCGCTTCGCGGGTCATCACCGAGCTCGAGGCGGCCTGGCGCGCACCGCTCGGCAGCGCGCGGACCCCGAGCGCCCCCGCCCTGGCCCAGGCGCTGGAGGACGAGAAGTCGTGGCCAGGCGATAAGCTACACACCTTCCGCGCCTGGCTCCTGGCGGCGACCACCGCCGAAGTGGCGCGCGTCACGCCGACGCCCCCGTCCCGTGGCTCGGCACAGCTGCCGTTGCAGGGTACGGCCTGAGCGCGCCTCCAGGACCACCGCTGGCTCGGTTCGGCCAGGAGGGAAGGTGGTATGGCCGAAGGACTCGGAAGGCCGGCGCAGGCGTGGTCTCGTCCGTGGGACAGACCTCGAGCAGCCGCCTCGCGCGTGGCGGATGCACGCGGCAGTCAGCCGAGGAAGCGAGGCGGCCCGCGCAACCAGCGCATCGCCTCGCCGGGGGTGTCGAGATCGGCGAGGACCGCTGCGTCGTCGACGTCGATGTCCGCGCAGGCGTTGCCGAGCGCACGCAGGTGCTCCCGCAAGGGCGGTGGCTCGGCGAGCGCGTACGCGTCGAGCGCCGCCTGGCGCAGCACGACGGGGTGGCCACCGCGCCGGTCGTGCCGCGGTCGCACCGCCAGCAGATGAGTGTGCGCGTCGAGGTGCGCCAGCAGAGCGGCCACCGTCTCGGCGCGCGCCGGCGGCGTGTCGACGGGAGTGACCACGATGGCCGCGGCGTCGGCCAGCGAAGCGCGGGCGAAGCCCAATGATCCTGCCGGCCCCTGGCGATCCGGCGCCGTGGAGGCGAGCAGATCGATGCCTGGCAAGACGTGGCCGAAGAGCGGACGAAGCATGGCCTGGCGCG
>JBBJMR010000459.1:0-5191 GCA_037720395.1 Polyangiaceae bacterium | reverse complement strand
CGCACCCAGACGGCGCGGGACCTGGGCGTCGACCCGCGCACCATCTTCCGCTACCTGGAAAAGGAGCAGAACCCGATGCCCAGCGGCGCCGGCGGCGGTTCGCGCGAGCCGGACCCGGGCACCAGCAACACGCTGTAGCGGGGCGGCGCGATGTTGCGAGCGAGCGCGCCTGTCAGTTCCGGGCCGGCATCTCAGTCGGTGACGCATCGACTCGCAGCGGCTGGACCGGCCCTTCGACTCGGCTGAGCACGCGCATGCTTCTCGACCCCTGCCCCGACAAGACCCGCACAGACCTGGAGTGGGATCGGCTGCTCGGCGCTCTGGCCGACCGCTGCACCGGCCCGTCCGGCAGGCGCCTGGCCGAGCGACTGCCGTTCGCCTCCTCGCACGAGGCGGTGGAGCGCGCGCTGGCCGAGGTGCGCGAGGCGGTGGCGCTGGAGGCTGCGGACACGCCGCTACCGATGCCCAGCCTGCCGGATCTCGGGGCCGCCATCGAGCGGGCGCGCATCGGCGCGGCGCTGGCCATCGACGAGCTGCGCGGCGTGGCGGCCATGCTCGCCGCGGCGCGCGCGCTGCGGCGGTTCCTCCACCTGCGACGCGAGGAGTGCCCCGCGCTCTTCGCCGCCTGCGCCTTCGACCCCTCGCTCGACGATCTGCTCGACCTGCTCGCTGGCTCGTTCGACCCCGACGGTTCCCTCTCCGACCGGGCGTCGCCGCGGCTCGGCGAGCTCCGCGCCGAGCGCAAGGCGTCGCGCGACCGCCTGGTGCGCCGTCTCGAGGAGCTGACCAAGAAGCACGAGGGCATCCTCCAGGATCGCTACTGGACGGAGCGCGACGGGCGCTACGTGCTGCCGGTCCGCTCCGACGCGCACGAGCGCTTCCCAGGCATCGTCCACGCCACCAGCGACAGCGGCGCCACCATCTTCGTCGAGCCACGCGCCCTGGTGCCCATGGGCAACCGGCAGAAGATGCTCCAGGACCAGGTGACCCGCGAGGAGCACGCCATCCTCCTCGCCCTCTCCGCCCGTGTCAGCGAGGCCATCGACTCCGTGGCCGCCGCCGCGGAGGCGCTGGCCCATGGCGACGTGCGCCGCGCGTCGGCGCGTCTGACGGGCGATCTCGATCTGCGCTTCCCCGAGGTGTTGACCGCGCCCGCACAGCGCGCCGCTGCCGGGGCGGCCCCGACCATCGACCTGCGCGCCGCGCGCCATCCGCTGCTGCAGCTCGACGGGGTGAAGGTGGTCCCCAGCCATCTCACCGCGCACGCCGGTCGGGCGCTGGTCGTCTCCGGGCCCAACGCCGGCGGCAAGACGGTGGCGTTGAAGGCGATGGGGCTGGCGGCCCTGATGGTGCGCGCCGGCCTGCCGGTGGCGGCGGGCGACGGATCGCGCATGGCGGTCTTCGAGGTGGTGCTGACCGACGTCGGCGACGATCAGAATCTGAGCAAGAACCTCTCCACGTTCAGCGCGCACGTGAAGAACCTGGCGGGCATCCTGGACGCCACCCGGCCCGGTGCGCTGGTGCTCCTCGACGAGCTGGCCGGCGGAACGGATCCGCGCGAGGGCGAGGCGCTGGCCGCGGGCGTGCTCGATTCGCTGTGCGCACGCGGTGGCACCGTGGCCTGCACCACCCACTACGAGGGGCTCAAGGTGCTGGCGCAGGGCGACGCCCGCTTCGAGAACGCCTCGGTGGGCTTCGATCTGGCCACCATGTCGCCGACGTTCAGGCTGGCCATCGGCATCCCCGGAGCGTCGAGCGCGCTGGCGGTGGCGCGCCGCTACGGGATCCCCTCGACGGTCATCGAGCGCGCCGAGAGCTTCCTGTCGGCCGAGGTGCTCGGCTTCGACAAGGTGGAGACGCTGGCCGCCGAGCGCCGCGCGCTCGAGCTGGCGCGCGCCGACGCCGAGCGGGAGACGGAGGAGGCGCGTGCCAGGCAGCGCGAGCTCGATGCCGAGCTGGCGCAGCTGCGCAGCAAGGAGCGCATCGCCCTGTCTCGGGAGGGCGAGACACTGATGCAGAGCTTGCGCCGCGCCCGCGAGGACCTGCGCGGCGCCCAGGCCAGGCTGCGCGCCAGCAAACCGAACGGCGAAGAGCTGCGCGCGGCAGCGCGGGTCATCGACGCCCTGGCGCAGAAGACGGCCATCGGCGGCGAGCTCGAGCCACGCGGGCGCGAGGACGCACCGCCGCGGCGCGCGCTGGGCGCCGGCGAGCTGCGGGTGGGCGCCCGCGTCTGGGTCCCGCGCCTGCGCGCCGAGGCCGAGGTCATCGAGATCATGGCCGGCGGGCAGCTGCGCGTGGCCGCGGGCCCGCTCAAGCTCGCCGTGGCCGCTGCCGACGTGCTCTCGCCGGAGGAGGCCCCGCGCGCCGAGCGCGACCCGGCCCGACCGGCGCGCGAGTCGCGGGTGGCCGCGGGGCGCGGCGGCGGCGGAGGCCGGGCGGCGGCACAGGGGCTGCGCAGCTCGCACTCCGCGCCGGGGCGGGGGCCGCCGCGCAGCGCGCCGAGCGGACACGTCTTCGATCCCGCCGCCGACGACGAGGTGCCGATGCAGACCAGCGACAACACGGTCGACCTGCGCGGCCTGCGCGCGCACGAGGCGATGGGGATGGCCGAGCAGTTTCTCGACCGTTGCCTCGGCGCCGGGCGTCGCGTCGCTTTCCTGATCCATGGGCACGGAACCGGCGCCCTGCGCGACACGCTGCGCGAGTCGTTGCAACAGAGCCGCTACGTGGCGCGCATGCGCCCCGGTGGCCCGCGCGAGGGCGGTGACGGTGTGACCGTGGTCTGGCTCCGCTGACCGCGGTTGACGCCGATCGCGACACGCGCGCCCTGGCCTCCAGCCGCGTACGCGGCGGGCGCGGCGCCAGGTGCACACCGCGACCCACAGGCGCATCATCGTCGCCGCGGCAACCGGGGCTGGCCGCGCCGCGTAGAAAGGCTGTGACGCTGGCGGCCGCAGCGGCGCCACACCTGCTGTGATCCGCCACGTCGCTGGGCGGCCGGATCCAGGAAGGTTCGGTGTACGTGATCCACCGGCGGCCAAGGCAGACACGGGTTCTGAATCCAATACTGGCGCGATCCGACGACCGCTGGCCCTTGGAGCCGCAGCCCGATCGGAAACTGCCGTCAGGAATAAACGGCATGCACCGTGCACTGTACTTCTCGAGCCGCGAAGCCCTCTCCGATGAAGCCAATGCGTGTCATGAGCCCACATCACCACACCCTAACGCCTCCGGCCGGTAGCGCGGTCGTGGTGCGCGTGGGTGATGACGGGTTCGCGTCCGACTCGCAGCTCGCCTCCTGGGTGCGCAGCGGCGCGGCGGTGCGCGCCGGTGCGGTGCTGACCACGCGCGAGGGGCGGCGTTTCATGCTGCAGGACGCGCTGCGCATCATCGGGCTGCAGAGCGGCGACGTCGATCCGTACGGCCTCACCGGTCGCGTCGACACCATTCGCCAGCTGCTGCGCCAGGGCGCGCTCCTCTCCGCGGATCGCGTTCGGCTCGGCCAGCTGACCTACGACGTGGAGTACGGCGTGCTCGCGCTGCCTTTCGCGTCGGCCGACGAGTCGGGCGCCAACCCGCGCGTCGAGTGATGCCTCACGCGCCTCCGCGCGACCTGACATTCTTGGTCCGCGGGGCGAGGTCCCGGTGACGTTTCGCGGCAGGTGGAGGGACAACCGCGGCGCCGCTCGGGTCAGGCCCCGCGGCGGAACGGCTCCTCGATGCACTCGCGCGGCTGGTCGGCGATACCCGCCAGGAGGCGCACCGCGTCGGCGGACTCCTTCTTGGCGAAGAAGTGGACGCCGTCGGGGTACGCGCGTTGTGCGGCGCCGTCGGGCGACCTGGCCATCACCACCAGGGCGGGCAAGCCGGGGCGCAGCGCGCGCACGCGCTCCACGAAGTTGGCGGCAGAGCCATCGCGGAGGTCGTGCTCGCACCACAGCGCGTCGACGAGCGCGCCCGGATTCTTGGCTAGCCACTCCAGCGCGTCGCCGGCCTCTGCCCAGCCGATGGGCGACCAGAGCGTGGCCTCGAGCGGCTCCTCGAGCCCGATGCGGTAGACGGCGTCGGGGTCGACGAGCAGCAAGCGCCTGCGGCGGACCTTGCCGGAGGCCAGCCTCCGCGAGGAGGGCTCGTCGTCTGGGAGCCTCATCTCGCTATCCCCCGCCTCTGCGACAGCGGCGCACCGCTCGACGCGAGCCGGAGACTACACGACGCCAAGGTCGTCGGCGATGCGATCGAGCACGCCGTTCACGAATGCGCCGGAGTCCTCGGTGCCGAATCGCTTGGCCAGCTCCACCGCCTCGTCGAGGACGACGGCGCGCGGCACGGCACCCTGCTGCATCAGCTCCCATGCGCCCAGACGAAGTACGTTCCTGTCGACGCGCGCCATCCGTTCCAGTCGCCAGTTGGTGCTGGCGCGGCGGATGGCCTCGTCGCACGTCTCCTGCGTCTCCGCCACACCTCGGACGATGCTGTCGGCATAGCCGCGGCTCTCGGCGTCCGGTGCGCCGCCGCCCCACATGTCGGGACCGGCGTGGCGCCAGTAGGTAGCGATGACCTGCTCGACGCCGAGGCTGCCGGCCTCCAGCGCGAAGAGCATCTGCAACGCCGACTCGCGGCCCGTTCCTCGTGCGCCCATGGTGACTTCGATCTGCGCGACGGAGTCGCTGCCTCAGAGGCCAGCGTCGGTGAGAGCGCGGCCGAGCGAGACCATCTCGATGGCCGAGAGCGCCGCGTCCCAGCCCTTGTTGCCGGCCTTGGTGCCCGCGCGCTCCACGGCCTGCTCGATGCTGTCCGTGGTGAGCACGCCGAAGGCGATGGGGACGCCAGTCTCCAGCGCGACGTGGGCCACGCCCTTCGATACCTCGCCGGCGACGTAGTCGAAGTGGGGCGTGGACCCGCGGATGACGGCGCCGAGGGCGACGATGGCGTCGACCTTGCCGCCGCGCGCGAGGCGACCGACGGCCTGCGGGATCTCCCAGGAGCCGGGGACACGGACCACGGTGATCGCACCGCGAGAGCCGCCGTGGCGGGCGATGGCGTCGATGGCACCTGCGAGGAGGTGGTCGACGATGAAGTGGTTGAAGCGACTGGCTACCAGGGCGAATCGCGTGCCGGGCGGAACGACCAGCGTGCCCTCGACGATGTGCGGCGCGGTAGCGGCGGAGGAGGACGAGGGGGAGGGGGAGGG
>JBBJMR010000184.1:0-17562 GCA_037720395.1 Polyangiaceae bacterium | reverse complement strand
TCGGGCGCGCCACCGGCGACAGGCTGGCGGCGCCCACGCTCGCTGGCGGCTGCATGCGCTCGCCGTCCAGGTGCAGCACGTCGGCGACGGCGCGCCCGCGCGCATCGAGGTAGCGCACCAGCAGCTTGCGCCCGGGCACGTGGTTGGCGGTGCCGCTCGCCCCGCGTCGCGCCACCCAGGCGCCGTCCTGCTCCATGGCCACCAGCTCGAACCGCAGCGGCAGCTGCCGTGAGTCGACGTCGCACAGCCCGCGCGCCACCCAGCCCGCGGCGGCGCTCTTCAGGCGCTTGGCCTCGAGCAGCAAGGCCTCCTCGTCGTCGCCGGCGCCGAGCTCGCCGAGGTCCTCTGGCAGCGTCGACCAGGTCTCGGCCGATGGCACCGGGGCATCTTCCGCCAGCGGGCCGACGCCGCCGGGCTGGTCTCGCCGCGGCAGATCGATGCGCGCCTGCGCGCGGAACGGCAGCCCGAGCGAGGCGGCGGCGAGGACGTTGGTGGTGGAGCTGGCGCCGCCCACGTGCGCGGCGCGCGCCAGCAGGAGGGCCGACTCCACGGAGATGGCGTGCGCCGAGGAGCCGTCGACGATGGCGTCGCCGGCCGCGGCGAGGTGCAGGCGCGCGGTGCGCGTGGCCACCGCGCTGGCGCGCTGGAGGATGGAGCGCGCCGCCGCGCCGGCCAGCACCACCTCCAGGAAGGTGCCCTCGACGGTGGCGAACGGCGTGCGCGGGAAGACGACGGTGCCGTCGGGGACCGCGTCGACGTCGAGCGTCGGAGTCATCGCCGTCAGGCGCTCGCACAGCTCGTCGCCGAGGCCGGCGGTGCGGCGCAGCCCTGGACCTCGGCGGCGGCGAATGGCCGGGTCAGCGCCTCGACGAAGGCCCCGGTGCCGGCCACCACCGCGAAGCCGTGGTGGGGCGGCAGCCGCCCGAACCAGAGCTCGAAGCTGGCGCGCCGGCCGGCGAGGCCGGCGCACCAGACGCTCGCCGTCCAGCAGCGCGCGACCGTCGAGCAGCGCCAGGCTCGGCATGCGCTCAGGCTACTGTAGTCGGCGACGAGGCGAAGGCGTCATCGACGAGCTTGGTCTGCTCCATGGCGTGGCTGGATCGCGAGCCGGTGGCCGGGCTGCCGCGCGCCGCGCGCGAGATGCAGGTCAGCGGGTGATGCCGGGTGCGGGGGTGGAGCGACTCGGTGAGGTTGGCGCGCACCCAGTACCAGGGCCCGTAGTTGCGCGGCTCCTCCTGGACCCAGACCAGCGGCGTCTCCGGCGGGTAGCCGGCCAGCGCCTCGGCCAGGCTGTGGTCCTGCGGGTAGAGCTGCTCGAGGCGGACGATGGCCACGTCGTGATGGCCGCCCTCCTCGCGGCGCCGCACCAGGTCGGCGTAGACCTTGCCGGTGCAGAGCAGCACCTTGCTGGTGGCCCGCGGCGCCGTGCGCTCGTCGGCGATGGTGCGGCGGAAGGTGCCGCGCGCCAGGTCGGCGAGGACGCTGCCCCGCACCGCGGCGCTGCTGCCGCCCAGCGGCGGCGGCAGCAGCGAGTCGCGCGCCAGCGCCTCGCCGGCGCCGGACGCCCAGCCGTGCACGCTGTTGGGCGTGAAGACCACCAGCGGCTTGCGCCACTTGCGGTGCACCTGACGGCGCAGCACGTGGAACAGCTGCGCCGGTGAGCTCGGGTAGCAGACCTGGATGTTCTCCTCGGCGCACTGGGTGAGGAAGCGCTCGACGCGCGCGCTCGACTGCTCCGGCCCCTCGCCGTGGTAGCCGTGCGGCAGGAGCAAGGTCAGCCCGCTCAGGCGGTGCCACTTGTCCTCGCTGGAGGTGATGAACTGGTCGATGAACACCTGGGCCACGTTGGCCAGGTCGCCGTACTGCGCCTCCCAGACGACCAGCGCCTCGGGTTAGTCGTGGCTTTAACCTAACTCGACGCCGCGCCGGCCGCGGGCGCCGACCGGTGCGTCGATGACCGAGAAGCGCCCGGCCCGCTTGCCGAGGTGCCCCAGCGGGCACCAGGGCTCGTTGCTCTGGCCATCGAAGAGCACCGCGTGTCGCTGGCTGAAGGTGCCGCGCCGGCTGTCCTGACCGCAGAGGCGCACCGGCACGCCGTCGGCGAGCAGTGACCCGTAGGCCAACAGCTCCGCCGTGCACCAGTCGATGGCGCCGCCGCTGGTGGCGTGCGCCAGGCGCTCGTCGAGGAAGGCCCGCAGCCGCGGATGCACGCGGAAGTCGTCGGGCACCTTGACCATGGCCAGGGCCAGCGCGCGCAGGCGGTCCTCGGCCACGCCGGTCTCGACGTCGGGCACGTCGCTCTCGCGCCCGCCGCGGAAGGTCGCCCAGTAGCCGCCGCCGGCGTAGCTCACCGGCTCGAAGCCCTTCATCTTCACGTCGTCGAAGGCGTCCTGCAGGCGCTGCCGGCAGCGATCGACCAGCGCCTGGGCGCGATCGGCGCGCACCTCGCCGGCCTGGGCCAGGCGCTCGGCGTAGAGGTCGCGCACCGTGCGGCGCGCATCGATCATGGCGTACATGCGCGGCTGGGTGAAGCGCGGCTCGTCGCCCTCGTTGTGGCCCCAGCGCCGGTAGCAGCGCACGTCGATGGCCACGTCCTTGCCGAACTTCTGCCGGTACTCGACGGCCAGCGTCGCGGCGTGGACTACCGCCTCCGGGTCGTCGCCGTTGACGTGGAAGACGGGCATGCCGAGCACGGCGCAGATGTCGGTCGAGTAGCGGGTGGAGCGCGTCTCCTTGGGGTTGGTGGTGAAGCCCAGCTGGTTGTCGATGACCACGTGCACCGTGCCGCCGATGCGGAAGCCCTCCAGGCAGGCGAGGTTCAGCGTCTCGGCCACGATGCCCTGGCCCATCATCGCCGCGTCGCCGTGCAACAACAGCGGCAGCGCGCGGCGGCGCAGCGCGTCGCCGAATCGGTCCTGCTTGGCGCGCGTCCGCCCGGCGACCACCGAGTTCACGAACTCCAGGTGGCTGGGGTTGAAGGTCAAGGTCAGGTGCACGCCCTTGCCGGAGGCGGTGCGGCGGTCGGTGGAGTAGCCGAGGTGGTACTTGACGTCGCCGGCGCCGAGGTAGCGCTCCGGGCTGGCGTCTTCGAACTGGGCGAAGAGCTCGTGCACGCTCTTGTCCAGGATGTTCACCAGGACGTTGAGGCGGCCGCGGTGGGCCATGCCGATGACCACCTCGTCGACGCCCAGCTCTCCGCCGCGCTCCACCAGGACGTCGATGAGCGGGATGATCGACTCCGCGCCTTCCAGGGAGAAGCGCTTGGCGCCGGGGTAGCTCTTGTGGACGAACGTCTCGAGCACCTCGGCTTCGGTGAGCTTGCCGAGCACGCGCAGCTTGGTGTCGATGGATAGCTGCGGGCGGTTGCGCGTCGACTCCACCCGTTCCTGCAGCCAGCGGCGCTCCAGAGGGTCCTCGACCTGGGTCAGCTCCACCCCGATGGTGCGGCAATACGTGGCGCGCAGCTCGTTGACGATCTGGTAGAGCGGCCGGTGCGCCGGGCCGACCAGGTCGAGCGCGGGCATCACCCGATCGAGATCGGCCTCGGTGAAGCCGAAGCTCTGCACCGCCAGCTCTCGCGGCGGGGGCGCGGCGCCGCTCAGCGGGTCGAGGTCGGCGAAGAGGTGCCCGCGCTCGCGATAGGCGGCGATGAGGTGGGCCACCTGCCCCTGCAGGGTCGCCGCGGCCATGACCTCCATCGAGGAGGGCATGCTGCTCAGCGGCTCGGCGAGGCTCGGCGGAGGCAGGGTGGGGCGCGCGATGGCCGAGGGGGTCGGAGCCGAGGCCGCCTGCTGACCGGCGTCCGGCGCGGTGGAGCGCGGCAGCGGCCCGGGCGCGCGCAGCCGCTCGCCGGAGGCCGGCGCGAGCGCTCGCTCCACCCTGGGCCCGGGCACGTCGTTGGCCGCCGGCCCGGCGCGCTCCGCGAAGTAAGCGCGCCAGCTCTCGTCGACCGAGGTCGGATCCTCGCGCCAGCGTTCGAACAGCTCCTCGACCAGCCCGACGTTGTAGCCGAAGTCGCGCGTCATCCGCACAGGCTACAGGCTCCCGTCAGAAGCGCGAGGCCAGCGCCCGGGTACCCGCCGGTGACCCGCCGTCCTCGAAGAGCAGCGGCAACAGCACGCGCGGCAGATCCAGCTCTCGCTCCAGGACGGCCAGGCTGTCGCGCTGCACCTGCTCGCGCGCCGCGCGCCGCGCGCCGGCGACCACCGCGCCCGCCGCCGGGCCCGCGGCGACCTGGGCGGCGCCGATGTCGAGCAGCGCGGATCGCGCCAGCAGCGCCGCGCGCTCGGCGTCGTCGAAGAGCGCCGGCATGAGGCCGTTGACCACCAGCCCGAGCACCGGCAGCCCGAGCTCGCGCACCGCGGCGGTGAGCTCGAGGGTCTCGGTGGTGGGCATCTCCTCGGGCAGGGTGACCACCAGCACGCCGCTCTGCTTCGGGTTCTGGAACATGGCCCAGGCGCGCTCCGCGTCGCGCCGCAGGATGCCCGGCGGAACCACGTCGAGGATGACCTTGGGGACGCGCAGCATGTCCAGGCCGTGCCCGGTGGCCGGCGCGTCGAAGAGCACCACGTCGAAGCGGTTCCGCCCGCGGTCGTCGGTCTCGGTGGTGTGCCACCAGGCCTTGCCGAGCATCGACCACTCGTACAGGCCGGGCACGGCGCGGAAGAACGCCTTGACGTAGGCGTTGTCGAAGACGGTGCGGGCCACGGCGCCGACCTTGAGGATGAGCGCGCCGTACTCGGCCAGCGCCTTCTCCGGCGACAGGTTCACCGCCCAAAGGTTGTCGGCGCAGCGGACGATGTCGTCGCCGATGGGCGGCGTGCCGATCAGCGCCGAGAGGCGCTCCTTGGTGTGGCACATGACCACCAGCACGCGCTTGCCGCGCGCAGCGAGCGCCAGACCGAGCGCGGCGCAGACGGTGGTCTTGCCGACGCCGCCCTTGCCGGTGACGAACACGAAGCGGCGCGTGCCCAGGTCGGGAAGCGCCGGGTGCGCTGTCGTGGGCAGGGCCTCGTCTCGCAAGGGGCTAGCGATATCCAGGGCCGAGGCCGGAGACAAGGTCCGTCGTGCGCCGCGGCCGCCCGCTGCTGCGGAGCCGGACCCGCTGCCCATGCGCTCGCTGCGTCCGGCGATACGCCATCACGCCGCGTGCAGCGCGGCCGCGTAGCGGTCGTCGAGCTCGATGCTGGCCGCCGCCGCGTCGCGATCGACGGGGTTGATGCCGCAGTACTCCACCCCGGCCAGATGCCGCCAGCGTCCCGCGCGTTCCGGCTCGTCGGGGCGGACGGGGGTGGTGCAGGGGAAGCAGCCGATGGTCGGGAAGCCCATGCCGTGCAGCGGGTTGACCACCGCGTCGGGGTGCGCGCCGAGGTAGGCGTCGAGCTCCACTCGACCCATGTGCACGAAAGGGTGCACCCGCAGCGCGTTCATCCCGGCATCGAGGGCGAAGGTGCGGACGCGCGAGCGCGCGCCGCCCTCGTCTCGGCGCAGCGCGGCGATGAGCACGTCCCAGCGGCCTCGCCGGGCGAGCAGCGGCACGCTCTTGCGCAGGTCGCAGCACTGCTCCTGCCCCTCGCGCGACAGGTAGAGGAGGCCGAGCTGCGCGGTCTGCGCGGCGAAGGTCTCGTCGGGGTGGAGGGTGACCACACGCAGGTGCGGGTGGGTGGCGGCCAGGCGATCGCGCGTCTGCAGCGTCTCGGCGTGCAGCACGCCGGTGTCGACGAAGGCCACGTCGAAGGGCAGCCCGGCGCGATCGGCCAGGTGGCAGAGGGCGCTGCCGGCGCGCTGCATGCTGGAGAGGATGGCGGCGCGCTCGCCGAAGGTCTCGTGGCAGAACCGCAGCACGTCGAGGGGCTTGGCGCCGTCGAAGCGTCGGTTGAGGGGCTCGAGGTCCGCTTCGGTGATGCGCATGGGCGAGGCGCTGCGCAGCCTAGCACCCCGCACCCGGCCGGCAGGGGTGCGGCGCGAGCGGGCGAGGCCTCGGGAGCGGCTCCCGCGCACAACACCGGGCCGGCCGCCCCGGCATCGAAGGCGCCACCGACCGCGATGAACGACCTGGCACCGCCCCCCAGCCTCTCCCGGCCGCCGCCGTTCACGGCCATCGAGGTCGTCTACCCGCCGGAGAAGGGGCGCATCGGCCTGCGCGGTAGCCACGCGCCGCTCTCCTGGCAGCACACCGAGGCGCCGCTGGAGATCATCGGTGACCGGCACCTCTTCCGCGTCGAGGTGCCGCCCGGCGAGGTGCTCGACGTCAAGGTGGTGCGCAACGACGACGACTGGGCGGCCGGGCGCAACTACGCCCTCCACCCCGGCGACCACCTGCGCATCGAGCCCTCGTTCGACGCGCACCGCAGTCGCCTCGTCGCCGGCCAGGGCATCGGCGATCTGACCTACGACGTGCTCCTGCCGCCGAGCTACGACGAGCAGCCGCGCAAGCGCTACCCGGTGCTCTACGCGCTCGATGGCCAGTCGCTGTGGTCTAGTTCCAGCGATCCGTTTGGCGTATGGAGCCTGGAGCAAACGCTCGACGAGCTCTACGACCTCGGGGCCATCGCCGAGCTGGTGGTCGTCGCCATCCACACCGGCGAGTCGCGCATCGATCGCCTCACCCCCGTCCCCGATCCGGCGCACGGCGGCGGCATGGCCACCGCGTTCCTGGAGCGCATCACCGGCGAGCTGGTGCCGGCCATCGACGGCACCTACCGCACCCAGACCGGCCGGGATGCCACCACCATCCTCGGCTCCTCGCTCGGTGGCCTCTTCGCCTTCTTCGCCGCCTGGTCGCGGCCCGAGGTCTTCGGCCAGGCGGCCTGCCTGTCCAGCTCGTTCTGGTGGGCGAACCGCTGGCCGGTGCGCCTGGTGCAAGCCAGGGGCGCGCCCGACCCGCGCCCGACCATCTATCTGGACAGCGGCGCTGCGCGCGACGCCCTGGATCAGAACGTCAACGTGCGCGACGGCTTCCACCACACGCGCTCCATGTTCCGGGCCCTGGTCGAGCAGGGCTACGTGCCGGGCGACGACCTGCACCGGCTGGTGTTCACCGGCGCCACCCACGACGCCGCGTCCTGGTCGGCGCGCTCGGCGATCCCGCTGCAGCTGCTCTTCCCGCCCGAGGCGCGCCGGCCGAGGGCGCGCATCCTGGAGCGGGTGGCGGCGACGATCGGCTGACGTGGGTCGCGCGAGCAATGGGGGCAGAGGGCACGCGCCCTCCGCCGGGACTAGAGGCCCGTGTAGAGGTGGACCTTGCTCGCATCTCCCAGGATCAAGAAGAGGTCGGTCGTGGCCTCCGAGAGATCCAACCCGACGGCGTTGCCGTCGTCGAGGCTGGCAAGATCCACCATGATCTCGATGTTGGACTCGTCTCCGAGGCAAGCCAGCACCTGATCTCACGGTGTGGTGATGGTGGACAGCTCCTCGCGATCGCCGGATGCGACGTCCACCGAGAGCACCAGCCCGACACCGGGACAGTAGTACTTCTCCTCGAGGACGTCGGGCTCGAGCGGCGTCGTGTCCTGGGTCTTCAAGCAGCCGTTGTACATTCCCGCCGGGACCGTGGCCGACGCGGCCAGCTCCACAATCTCGCCGTAATCCTCCGCCTCGCAGGCGTAGTACTCCTGGCGGTACTTCATCCCCACTGTCGGCGTGGCGGGGATGACCAATCCCGGCTTCGCGCCGTCCACGCCCGCTTCCCACGATCCGGCGGTGGAGACGACCCTCCCGCCGGAGTACTCCTTCGTGTCCTCGCCCATGTACCAGACGGCTCCGTCCTGGTCCTGGGCGAACCAATCGAACGTGTCCTCGATGACCTCGCCGGCGATGGTGGCCTGGTCGTGGACCACCGTGCACGTCACACCGAGGATGAGCTTGGTGTCGGATGTGACCGTGACCACCACCGTTTCCCCGTCGGGCGCGGTGTAGGTGAGCTCCGTTCCGGGCACCAACGGGTAGAGCGGGTTGTCCACCGTCTCGACGAAGCTCGCGGGATCGATCGTCGGGTCGTACGTGGTGTCCACCGTGCAGCGCTCGCCGCCCGCGCCGCCTTCTCCTCCGTGGGCGCCGCCGGTCGCACCGGTCGCATCGCCGCCGGTCGCTCCGCCGCCAGTCGCCCCCGTGGCCCCGGTGCCCCCACGCCGTTGACCGGCTCATCGTCCGAGCAACCGACGAGCCCCGCCAGGATCGAAATCGCCGCCGCGTACATGACACGCATCGCCCACCTCCAAATAAGAACGGTTCCTGGCCGGTCCGCCGCAGGCGCCCGGCTCGATATCCATGAGTGCCCGCCCAGCTGCGGTCCTGAGCACCGAGCGCGCGCCGCCTGCCCGGTGCGCGCCGCTTGCCCCGCCCGCGCCCTGCGATATGACGAGTGGATGCTTCGCTTCGGTCTGCTGCTGGTCTTCGTGACCAGCTGCTCGGGGTCGTGCGAGAGCACCGCCACGACGCCCCCGGCTCTGCCGCTCCACGGCGTGGGCCTGAGCCCGGCGTTCCCCGGGATCGAGCTGCAGCGACCGGTGTTCCTCACCACGGCGCCGGGCGTGCCCGACCGGATCTTCGTCGTCGAGCAAGGCGGCGTGATCTCGACGTTCGACCCGGCAGCCGCGGAGCCCGAGGCCAAGGTGTTCCTCGACCTGTCGGCGAAGGTCAGCCGGGCCGGCAACGAGGAGGGGTTGCTCGGCCTGGCCTTCCACCCCCGATACGCAGACAACGGTCGCTTCTTCGTCCACTACTCGGCCGCCGACGCGCGGCGTTCGGTGGTCTCGGAGCTGGTCGTGTCCAGCGATCCCGAACGGGCGGACGCGGCGTCGGAGCAGACGGTGCTCACGCTGGACCAGCCGTACCGCAACCACAACGGCGGGATGATCGCCTTCGGGCCCGACGGCTTCTTCTACATCGGCTTCGGCGACGGCGGGGACGCGGGCGACCCGCACGGCAACGGACAGAACCTGTCCACCTGGCTCGGCAAGATCCTGCGCATCGACGTCGACAAGCCGAGCGGCGAGCAGCGCTGGTCGGTGCCGCCCGACAACCCCTTCGTCGACGACGCGCTCGCGCGCCCGGAGATCTGGGCGCTCGGCCTGCGCAACCCGTGGCGATTCTCCTTCGATCGGGCGACCGGCGCCCTGTGGGTCGGCGATGTCGGGCAGGATCGCTTCGAGGAGGTCGACCGGGTCGAACGGGGCGACAACCTCGGCTGGCGCCCCTTCGAGGGGCTGGCGAGCTTCGAGGACGAGGCGCTGAGCGTGGGCGCCCACGTGCCGCCGCTCGCGGTGTACGCGCACAACGAGGGCAAGTCGGTCACCGGAGGCTACGTGTACCGCGGCGCTTCATTGCCGCTGCTGCAGGGCGTGTACGTCTTCGCCGACTTCGTGTCCGGCCGCATCTGGGGGCTGCTCCCGTCCAGCGCCGGCTGGGAGCGTCGACTGCTGGTCGAGACTGGCCTGAACATCGCCTCGTTCGGCGAGGACGCCGACGGGGAGCTCTACGTCTGCGCGTTCGACGGGCACCTCTATCGCCTCGAAGCGAGCCTGGTCGAGCCGCCCGACCTGGTGCCGCTCCCGGAGCTCCTCTCGCAGACCGGGATGTTCTCCGACGTCGCTGCGCTCGAGCCTGCGGCCGGCGCGCTGGCGTACAGCGTCAACGCGCCGCTCTGGTCGGACGGCGCCGACAAGGCGCGGGTGATGCGCGTGCCCGACGGTGCGGCCATCGAATTCTCGCCCGATGGCCGGTGGCAGTTCCCCGACGGGACGACGTTCGCCAAGACGTTCCAGGACGCCAGCGGTGGGCGCCGCTACGAGACGCGCATCATTCGCAAGCAGCTCGGGCACTGGCAGGCGGCGAGCTACGTGTGGAACGAGGCGCAGACCGAGGCCGAGATCGCGCGGCAAGGGGTCTCGATCGACGTGGAGACCGAGGCCGGGACGGTGACCTGGAAGGTGCCGAGCAGCGACGACTGCCGGAGCTGCCACACCGGTGCCGCCGGCTTCGTGCTCGGGGTCGAGACGGCGCAGGTGAACACCGACGGGCAGATCGCCGATTGGATCGCGCGCGGCGTGCTCACCGGCGCGCCCGCCGATCTCGGCACCTTGCCCGCGCTGGCACAGCCCGACGACGAGGGCGCCGATCTCGAGGCGCGCGCCCGGGCCTATCTGCACGCCAACTGCGCCCAATGCCACCGGCCGGAGGGCCCGGGCAACGCGTTGATCGACCTGCGCTGGACGACGCCGCTCGCCGATACCCGCACCGTCGGCGAGCCACCGTCGCAGGGTGACCTCGGCGTCGCGGGCGCGCTCATCGTGGCCCCGGGCGACCCGGACCGATCGACCCTGGTGCTGCGCGCCGCCACCCGCGGGCTCGGCGCCATGCCCCCGCTGGCCAGCGATCAGGTCGACGAGGCCGGTGTCCAGCTCCTGCGCGACTGGGTGACATCTCTGCCGCCGCCATGACGGCGAGCGGCGGGTGCCACGAAGCGCCCACCGCTCGCCCTCGCTTCTCGCGCCGCTAGAGCACGCTGGCGTCGGGA
Organism: Polyangiaceae bacterium; assembly: GCA_037720395.1. Classification (GTDB taxonomy): domain Bacteria; phylum Myxococcota_A; class Polyangia; order Polyangiales; family Polyangiaceae; genus JBBJMR01. The sequence continues at coordinate 7,046 of JBBJMR010000184.1, read as the reverse complement.
TCCATGATCTGGCTGCCGCCCACCGAGGCGTAGCCGCTCTCCGACGTCAGCCACGAGAGCGGCCATGTCGCTGTAGGAGTCGGCGTTGCGATCGAGGCCGGGCATGATCTGGTCGGTTCCGCCGTCGCCGAAGCTGCACGACTGCACCGAGGTGACGCTGTGTTGTCGATGAGCTGGAGGCTGGCCTGGTCCGCGGCGGCCGAAGAGCGGCTGCTGTAATACTTGTGCGGATTGGCCGCGCTGGTGCCGGGCTTGCACACCAGGTCCCAGCGGTCGCTGATGCGTGGAGAGCCTGAGGACCATCGCCGTGCCGGCGATGTGGCGCCAGCGCGCACGACTCGCCCAGTGCCCCGCTCCGATGTCGTGGTTCGTCATGAGGCGAAGCTATGGTTGCTTCCACGCACGCGTCATCTGCGGAACCGTGTCCTCGTCCGAGCTCGAGCACGTGCTCGAGCGCGCCGTGGTCCTCGCCCAAGGCCGCACGCGATCCGATGCCCCGCTGGCCGCTCGCCCTCTCGCGCGCGGTGGGCTTCGCCTCGGTCTTCGTCGCGGTCTGGGCGGCGGCGAAGGTCTTCCGCGTCGGCGTGCTCATGTACGGTAAGCCCCCCACCTTCCGGACGATGCTGCGCTGGGTGCCTGAGCGCTGAGCCGAGTCGGGATCAGAGCCCTTCGACCGGCGCGGGCAGGTTCCCCGCCGTGGGGGCGGTTGCGCCATCGCCGCTGACCTCACCGTGTGTGTTGTCACCCCAGCAGACGACCGAGCCACCGGCGCGCAGCGCGCACGCGTGCGTGGCGCCAACCGACACCTCGGTGACGTCGGAGAGGCCGGGAACGTCGGTCGGCGTCTCCGCATCGAGGAGACTGCCGTTGCCGTTCTGGCCGAGATCGCCTTGGCCCCAGCACGCGACGGTGCCGTCGCTCCGGCGCGCGCAGGTGTTCGACGGCCCCGCGGCAATCTGCTCGACGCCCTCCAATCCGGTGACCTGGATCGGCGCGTAGGTGGAGACGACGTTGGCGACCCCGAGCCGCCCACGATCGTTGGTGCCCCAGCAATGGACGCCGCCCTGCGCGCGCACGCACGTGTGGATCGCGCCGGCGACCACCTGCTCGGCAACCAAGGGCATGCCCCCCGAGTCGACCAGGTCTGCCGGCACGGGGAGATGGCCCGGGGCTTCGGCGACGACCACGCCGACCTGGCGCGCTTGGTTGTCCCCCCAGCACGAGACCTTGCCGAGCCCGTGCAAGGCGCAGGTGTGACGCGTCCCCACCGCGACTGCGACCGCGTCGGTGAAACCAGGAACGTTCGTGGGCGTGAGCACCGAATAGCCGCCCGCGGGCTGGCCGACCTGGCCGGCGTCGTTCGCGCCCCAGCACGCGATCTGCCCACCCCCGTGCGCGGCGCACGCGAACTGCTGGCCGCCGGTGCCGACGCCGAGGGCGCCGTCCACGCTGACGGCGCTTCCCGCGAGAACAGAAACGAAGCCGCCGCTGCCGAAGCCGAGCTGATTCTCGGAATTGGCGCCGGCGCAACGCAGCCCCCCGTCGGGCGAGATGACACAGGCCTTGTCCAGCCCTGCCGAGACCGTCACCGCGGGGGCGCCCTTCATCGCGGCCGCGACGGGCGTGGCGCCAGCAGCGGCGTACCCTGCGCCGAACTGGCCGAAGGAATTGTCGCCCCAACAAGACACCGCGCCGCTCTTCGTCCGGGCGCAGGTGAAGAAGGTCCCCGCCGAAACTTCGACCACGGAGTCCCCGGAGGTCGGCGGCGTCGCCGGCTCGGGCAACGCGCAGATCCCGCCGCTGCAGCGCCGCGGATCGATCTCCGCCGACACGCAGACGCCGTCCGAGCAGGTCTCCGTCGGCGTACACGGAACTCCGATGCAACTCTCCGTGAGCGAGATCGGCAGCTCGAGCGGCGTGTGGGGGATGAATCCGAGCGATCGCCGCGCGACTACGCAGCCTCCCTGCGGCTGGGGCCCGTCGGCGCCCGGACCGCAACCGTTCTCGAGGTCGAGCGGCCCGAGGACGGCGACGACACGCAACGCGAAGGCCGCGTCGGTCGCGTCCTCGGGCACGAGCACGATCGACCCGACGCGTCCGCCTTCGCAGGTCGTGGTCACGGCGCCCGGCGCCCTCGTCGCATCGTCGATCGAGCCGGGGCGGGCGACGGTAATCTTCGTGCCCGCGAGCTGCGAGCAGTCGAGATCGGTGACGATCTCGACGTTGACCTGCGTCGGATCGCGGCAGCCGCCGACGGCCGCGGCGAACGAGGCCAACGCGGCGAACGAGGCCAGCGCGAGGACCGGAGCGAAGGGTTTCATTCGACGAAGCTCATCCCCAGGAACGAAACCAGGACGCCGGGGTTGTCCGGGAAGAAGCGGAGCAGGTCGGGGCGCGCGAGAGGGGGAAATCGCGGAAGAGATCGACCCGAGCAGAAGACGTCGAGCAGCGCCAGCGCCTCCTGGTGCTTCGGCGGCGGCACCTCGATGCGTCTGGTGTTCTCGAGCCCGACGCGCGCCCCGTTCAGCCCCTGCACGAAGACCGCGGCGACATCGAGCCCGAGGCGCATCGAGTCCTTGATCGTCTCCGGCGGCACGCCGAACTGCACCGCCCCGGCCGGCGTGCTCACGTAGAGGGCACCGCGTGGCAGCGTGATCGGCTCGGTCATCGTCGCCAGTGCCCCTTTGCCGGATGTCTCCCACGCGGCCTACCATGGTAGAACAATTCCTCGGTGCCCATCCCGAGAGGCCCCCCTCCTCGCCTTCAGCGCGATGCTGCTCGTGTGCCCGTGCTGCAAGGGCCGCATGAAGCTGCTCGCCATCGTCACCCGGCCTGAGAGCATCGCCCGCTACCTCACCGCCGTCGGCGAGCCCACCGGCGTGCCGGGGCGCTCGCCCAGCCGCGGCCCGCCGTACTGAAAAGCGTGGTGCTGCGCCGCAAGGCGCTCGGCGAGGTGGCATAGGCGGGCCGGCATGTGCCCGAGTGCCGACGTCTACCCTGCGTCCGCCACCACTCCGCTCCGCGCAACCGAGCCCGGTGAGGGGGGACCTGCGCCCCTACCAGACCTCGCAGAGAGCCCCGCGCGTCGGCTCCCCTCCTGCGACGAGCCCAAGCACCACAGGATGAGCCCCAGTGCGCTGCGAGCAGTCCCGGGCGCTCGCCGAACCGTCAGAACGTGAACAGCGGATGGCTTGTCTTTGGGGCTTGCAGCTGCCCGGGCGGGATGTCGCCGCTGTCTGGGCTGCGCTCGGTGAGCAGGGCGATGGTGATCACTGCAGAAGCGGCAGCGACCGCGCCCACGCCGCCCCAGAACCACCAGCGCGTCACCACGGACGGGGACTCGAGCGTCGCCACCACGTCCTTTCGACCGCCTGCGACCACCGACGCGGACGTCTCGTAGTCGGCGTGGTCGGGGTGCGTGACCACGATCCGGTGGACGCCGCCGGGGAGGTTCGTCTCGAGCGGCGCGATCCCTTTGCGGGCGCCGTCCACGAACACCTCCGCGCCCGCGGCCGACGCGCGCACGACGAGGATCCCGGTGGTGCTCCTCGAGTAGAGCGGCATGTCCAGCGCGATCGCGCCGCCGCCCGGGAGTTCGGCGTCCTCCTTGCGCGGGAAGTAGCCCTCGGCTTCGATCTCGACCACTGCTTTGCCCGCGGTCAGGCGCAGCGGCGCGCCAAGCGGCGAGCGGCCGACCACCGTGTCGCGGACGACGATGCGCGCGCCATCCACGTTGGTGCGGATGATCACCGTGGCGACGCGCTGGCGCATCTCGGCGATCAGCGCCGCGAGCCGTGGAACCCGCTGCAAGAGCTCCGCCGGGGCCTCGCGCTCGAAGGCCTCGAGCTTCTCGAGGGCCTGGGGGAACCGGTTCAAGGCCTGCAGCGCTCGCCCCATGTTGTAGAGCAGCGCCGGATTCCTGGTGATGGCGTACGCCTCGTCGTACGCCGCCAGCGCGTCGGCGTAGCGGAAGGCTTCCATCGCGCTGTCGCCGCCGGCCTTCAGCTCGGTCGCGCGCGCGCGCTGCGCGTCGGTGGGCTCGTCGCCGCGCGCCGGCTGCGCCGCGAGGGTTGCGGCGAGCGCCAGGGCAAGGGCCAGGCGAGTGCTCGCGGTTCTCCCCATCGCTGCTCCGCCTCAGAGGTACTTCGGATCGTCGGCGGGCGTCGGCTTTTGCGACGGAGGAGCGGGTGCCGTGCTCGGCCTCGCGGTGGGGATTGGGCCCTGCGGGCGGCGCAGAGGCGGGGAGGGGGCGGACGAGGCCGCGGGCCTCTGCGCGGATGCGCCGGGCGCCGGCGTCACTTCGGGGGCCGGCGCCAGCGATGGCGCGCTCGGGATAGGCGAGGAGGCCCCGCCGCTCGTCGGGTCCACTTGCGGAAGTGCCTGCCCCTCGTTGGCGACATCGGCCTGCGTCGAGGGTGGGGCCGGCTCGTCCATGCCGAACAGCACGGCGGCGGCGACCGTCGCGCAGACGCCGAACACCGCCGCCGCGAGGGCGAGCGCGCGCACCCGCGGGTGGGCGCTGGAGTTCAGCGGGTTCAGCGTCGGCAGTTTCGGCGCGGTCGGCGCCAGTGAGGTCGCCGCCTCCGCGCGCTCGGACCGCGAGAGGACGCCGAGCTCGAGCCCGATGGGTCCGGTGCGGATGCTCACCGCGCTCGGCTCGCCCGGGCTCGGCACCAAGTCCGACCCAGGACCGTACGGGGCGATCGCCGCGGCGAACGCTGCGACATCGGCGAAGCGCGCCTGCGGCTGCTTTTCGAGCGAGCGCATGATGCTCGCGGCGAGGCCCGGCGGTAGGTCGGGTCGCAGCTCCGAGATCGGCGTCGGCGCGTCGGCGACGATCGCCGCCAGGATGCCGGTGGCGCTTTCGCCGTAGAACGGAGGCTGCCCCGCGAGCAGCTCGTAGAGGATGACGCCCAGGGACCAGATGTCCGCGCGGCCGTCGACGTTTTTGGCCGACCGGACCTGCTCCGGGGACATGTAGAGCGGCGTGCCGAAGGCAGACTGCGTCTGGGTGACGTTCGCGCCAACGTCACCGGCCAGCTTGGAGATCCCGAAGTCGAGCACCTTGATCGTCGCCGGGCCACCGCTCTGCTCGGCGAGGAAGAGGTTCGAGGGCTTGAGGTCACGGTGCACGATCCCGTGCGCGTGGGCGTCGGCCATCGCCTCGCAAGCCTGGAGCACATAGCCGATTGCCTGCCGGATGGGGAGCGTTACGCACCGAGCGAGCTCGTCGGCGAGATCGTGGCCGCGGAGGAGCTCCATGACGATGAAGGGACTGCCGTCGGGGAGGCTGTCGACGTCGAGGATCTTCGCGACGTGGGTGTTCGTCAGGCGGGCCACCGCGCGCGCCTCCCGCTCGAAGCGCGAGGTCACGTCGGGCGCCGCGCGCAGCTCCGGCAGCAGCAGCTTGAGGGCGACGCTGCGCCCCAGCCGTAGGTGGCGCGCCTCGAGCACCACACCCATTCCACCGCGCCCGATCGCCTGGACGATCTGGTACTTGCCCGCGAGCGTCGAGCCCGGCTCGGGCAGATGGACGTCGAGAGAGCCGGCCAGCACCGACGAGGAGGATATCGTCGCCGCCGAGTCGCTGCCAAGCGAGGGGAACGTCACAGCGGGCAGGACGAATCCTGGGGTCCGGGCAAGCACACCGCCGCGTCGCCCGGGACGTCGCAATGCTGGTCGGCCGAACAATCCGAGCTGTCGCGACAATTGCCCTTGGCGGGGTCGACACAGAACATCCCCAGCATCTCCGGAGGCGTGCAGCACGGCGCCACGACCGGGGCGCAGGTCCCCCCGCCCGGGCACGCGCCACCGGGTCCGCAAAACATGGGCAGACAGCCGTTGACCTTGAAGCCGAGCTGCCCGCCGGCCACGCAGAGCGCTCCAGTCGCGCAGGTGTTGTTGACGATGTCGCAGCTCGGCTCGAGGCACGCGTATTGCTCTGGCTCGATAGGGCCGCTTGGACACTCGCCGTCGGGCTGCTCGCCGAAGACGCAGGTGCCCGTGGGACACGTGGCGTCGTTCCTTGGACAGCACACCTGCATGTTGTCGCAGGGCGGTCCGCTTGGCGGGTTCTTGCAGGCATGGTGCCCCGTTCCGGCAACCAGCTCGCAGGTGCTGCCTCGCTCGGTGCAGTCTGCGTCGGTGCAGCAGTCGTAGAATGGGGCGCCGGGCTTCGCCGGCGTGCACGGCGCGCCGCCCCGGTGGCCCCCCCGGGCCCCGGTCCCGCCCGCGGCGCCGCCCGAGCCACCGCCGCCGGGAGCCCCGGCGCCGGCCCCGCCCGAGCCGCTGGCCCCGGCTCCGCCCGAGCCGCTGGCCCCGGCTCCGCTCGACGCGGCGCTCGCGGCGAGCTCCTCCTCGCCGCAACCTTGGGCGTCGGCGCAATCCTCGGGATCGACGCCCGAGGGGCGGCAGGTGTGGTCGACGCAGGTCTCGTCGGGAGCGCACGGCGTGCCGATGCAGCTCTTCGAGAGGGTGATCGGCAGCATGAGGGGCCTGTGAGGCAGGAAGCTCAGCGATCGGCGGGCGACGATGCACCCCGTCGTTGGCGAAGCGGCATCGGGTGGAGCCCCGGGCTCGACGCCGTAATCGAACGCCGGCGTGCAGAGGGCTGGATCGACGCCGACGACGCCGACGACGCGGAGCGCGAACGGTTCGTCGTCCTCTTCGCCGGGGAGGAGCACGATCGAGCCGACGCGCTGCCGCGGCTCGCCGTCCGCGCATCGGTCGGTCGCGGTTTCGGCGCCGCCCACGCGCTCCAGCGTCGCGCGTTGCCCGAGCACGACGGTGGTCAGGTCGAGCATGTCGCAGCCGACGTCGGTGGTCACCTCGACGGTGACCTGCGTCGGGCCGCGGCAGCCGATCACGGCGAACGCGATCGCCATCGGTCCTGCCCTGCGAGCCGACGCGCAAGCTGCCACCCGGCGAGGATACGGCAACGGCGCAGCTCGGCGAGCCGAAGGTGGGGTCCATCGCCCGCCGCCGCCTAAAGAGACCCACGTCGCGCCGTATCGAGCGCATCGAGCGCGCACGCCGGCGGTGCGGTC
>JBBJMR010000458.1:0-5210 GCA_037720395.1 Polyangiaceae bacterium | reverse complement strand
GGAGATCGACGACGACCTGCGCGAGCTCATCAAGTCGCGCTCCGGCAAGCGCTCCTACCGCGAGCTGGTGAAGAAGGCCGGGCTGGTGCCGCTGCGCGAGGCGGCGGCCCGGCGGGTGCTCGCCGGGCACACCTCGGTGGAGGAGATGCTCCGCGTCACCTGAGGCGCGGCGGCACCGCGCGACCGGCCCTGCCGCGGCAGCGCATCGGTCGCCATCCGGCGGGGTTTCAGGGGCGGCACGCCCCGGCTGCTACAGCGCCGTGACGCGCACCGCGTCGCGATCGACGGCCGCCTCGGCGGCCTCTGCGCTCACCGCGCTCGGCCCGTCCACCGACGCCGCCAGCTCCGCCTCGTCGAGGCCGAAGAGGCGAAGCAGCAGCTTCGGGGGGCGCAGCGACAGGTCGCGCTCGTGCAGGAAGAGCTTGCCGAGCTGCTCGGCGTAGGCGCGCGACAGCTCCGCGAAGGGGATGCCGTCGAAGCGCCCGGCGCGGCGCCGGCTGGCGTACGCCGAGGCGCACAGCGCCGCGAAGAGCAGGTGGTGGACGACCTGCATCCGGAGGCGAGACACGCCGCCACCGCCGCTGCGCGCAGACACGTCATCGGCGTGGCGGAGCGCCTGGCGCAGGAAGTGGACGTTGAGCGGGACGTGGAAGGACTCGTCACGCGTGAGGATGGTGAGCATCTGCCGCACCGCGGGGTGCTTGGCGCGGCGCAGGGCGAGCCGGTAGGTGGTCGAGCCGATGGTCTCGAACATCAGGTTGACGAGCACGATGGTCTCGATGCGCTTCGCCATCCCGTACAGCTTGTAGAAGGTGCCGGTCACCCGCCCCATGGGCTTGATCTCGCCGCCGAGGTAGCCGAGGAACTCGGTGAGCAGCTCTCGATGCCAGCCCTCCTCGTTGCCGTAGAGGCGCAGCACCTCGCCCAGGTCCGGGTCCCAGGTGGCCACCTCGTCCGCCAGCTGGTGGGCCTGGAAGAGCCCCGACTCCTCGGCGCGGAAGGCGGCGTTGAAGAAGGCGACCGCCGCCACGCGCTCGGCTTCGCTCGACCACTCGATGGGGACGTCGAGATGTAGTTTCTCGTCGTACATCCGCTCCGCGCGCTTGCGGAGCATCGCCAGCCACCAGGCCGTCGGCCGTGGAGCGGGCGCCTTGGTCGTGGAGCGCTCCCCGCGCGATGCCTCCCGGGCGGTCATGTGTGGGAGCGGACCATAGTACAAGCTCACCCATTTCGCGACGGAAGGCTCGCCGGCCGACTGGCCGGCCCGATGCCCGGCCCGCGCGGTGCGTGAGACGGGCGCCGGCCCGGCGTGGTGCAGCCGGGATCCTGCCCGGCGCCAGACCGCTGCTCACCTGTTGCCCCTCTTTCGCGCAGTCCCCGGCGAATTGTTGGGGCTCCGCGGGAGCCCCGCTATGCCTCGGGCTACAATCCTCCTTCGGCGCGCCGCTCGCCGCGGCCCCCCCACCGCCTTGGCCGAACAGCTCGCACTTCCGCTCGTCGAATCCGAACCGGACAAAGGGCCCGCGCGCCTCGTCCGGCCGCGTCGCGTCTTCGTCAATCGCAACCTGAAGATGGCGACGATCGACTGGATCGGCTTCGACATGGACTACACGCTCGCCATCTACAACCAGGCGGAGATGGACAACCTCTCCATCCGCGCCACGGTGGACAAGCTGTGCGCCCGCGGGTACCCGGAGGACGTCCTCGGCGACATCGCCTACCCCATCGAGTTCCCCATCCGCGGGCTGCTCATCGACAAGAAGCACGGCCACATCCTGAAGATGGACCGCTTCAAGGTGGTGCAGAAGGGCTACCACGGCCTGCGCGAGCTCTCGAAGGAGGAGTTGCGCGAGCTCTACGCCTCCAAGAAGATCCGCCCCACCACCGGGCGCTACCACTGGATCGACACCCTCTACGCGCTCAGCGAGGCCACCGCCTACGTGGCCATCGTCGACGGCCTGGAGCGGCGCAAGATCCCCGTCGACTACGGGCAGCTCTTCGCCGACATCCGCGAGGCCATCGACGAGGCGCACCGCGACGGCACCATCCTCGACACGGTGATGAGCGATCTGCCGCGCTTCGTGGAGCGCGACCCCGCCCTGGCGCAGACGCTCCACAAGCTGCGCTCCGCCGGCAAGCGCCTCTTCCTGCTCACCAACTCGCGCTGGCCGTACACCGAGAAGATGATGGACTACCTGCTCGGCGGGGCGATGCCCGAGTACCCGAGCTTCCGCCACTACTTCGACGTGGTGGTGGTGGCCGCGCTGAAGCCGGCCTTGTTCCGGGGGCGTCGACCGCTCTGCGAGGCCTCTGGTCAGGCCAGAGGCGAGGGCGGAGCCGAGGGCGAGCCGCGCCTGGCCGGCCCGCACCTGGAACGCGGCGTGGTCTACGAGGGCGGCAACCTGCACGACCTGGAGCGCGCCCTGGGCTGCACCGGCGACCGCATCCTGTACGTGGGCGATCACATCTATGGCGACATCCTGCGCAGCAAGAAGGAGAGCGCCTGGCGTACGGCGATGATCATCCAGGAGATGGAGGCCGAGGTGCTGGCCCACGAGTCGTGCCGCGCCGAGATCCACAAGAGCGCCGAGCTGCTGGCGCGCCGCGAGGAGCTCGAGGACCAGCTCCGCTACTGGCAGCAGCGCTTCAAGGATCTCTCCCGCAAGCCGGCCAAGAACGGCCACGCCCTCCCCGTCGAGGCGGAGAACGGGCCCACCCAGGAGGTGCTGGCCGGCTTCGGCATCGCGCCCGGCCCACCGCTGCCCCCGCGCGAGGCGAACGGCAAGAGCAGCGCCGATGCCACCCCGGCAGAGATCGAGCGAACCCGGGTGAAGCGCTCGGTGGAGCGCATCCGCGGCCAGCTGCGCGCCGTCGACGCCGAGGCCCACGCCCTGGAGCGCGCCATCGATCGGCGCTTCCACCCCTACTGGGGCTCGTTGCTCAAGGAGAGCAGCGAGACCTCGAGCTTCGGCGATCAGGTCGAGGAGTACGCGTGCATCTACACCTCGCGTGTCTCCAACCTGCTGTCGTACTCGCCGCTCCAGTACTTCCGCAGCCCGCGCGAGCTCATGCCCCACGAGCTGTGACGACGCGCTGAAGCAGGAACGCCCGGTACTGCAGCGGTATGGCTGCAACCCCTGCAGCGTGGACGCCTCGGAGCTCGTCGACGCTCCTGCTCACCTCAGCGACAGCAGCGGAAGCCGGTCGAGTAGTCGTGGTACTTCGGCGAGTGGGCGCTCGTCTTGTAGCTGCAACCCTCGCCGTTGATCTGGGTGTCGAGGTAGTAGCCGCCGCGGAAGGTGCCGCCGGGCGCGCTCGTCCACTCGTGCAGGTTGCCGACCATGTCGTAGGTGCCGAAGCCCGAGCGGCAGCGCTTGAACTCGCCGGTGGGCGCCACGGTGCCCTCGAGGCTGTTGAGGCGCGGGTCGTTCATCTTGTCGAACGTGAACGACTCGAGCAGCGCCTCGCCGCCGCCCGGTGGGCCGAAGTACTTGTTGAACGAGGAGAGCCCCTTGTCGTTGCAGTACCCGTCCTGGTGATCGTTGCCATACGGGTAGGTGGTGGGGTGCTTGCCGCGGCAGGCGGTGATCCACTCCTCGTCCGAGCACAGGCGCTTGCCGGCGTTCTTGCAGGCCTCCTCGGCCTCGTTGCGGCTGATGTATCCCTGCGGGATCTTCTTGCGCTTGCTCACCGCCTTGACCTCGAGCCCCTTCACCGGCTCGTAGGGGCTGTGGCGACGGACCTTGCCCTTCGGGAGCACCTCGACGACGTGCGCCTCGTACTTGTCGATGCAGAAGGTGCTCCGCACGAGCGCCATGTTCTCCGGACAGCCCTTCCTGGCGTCGGCGTCGCCTGGCAGCGCCGCGGTGACCGCCAGCGCGGCAGCGCACGCGGAGAGCAGGGCCGCACATCTGGCGGCGAGGCGAGCGAGGCGGGGATCCATCGGTTCGCAGGGGATCGTCTACGTCCACGTCTCCGTCGACGTCCACGACTACGTTCCGCAATCGATAAAGGGGGGTCGTGGTCGTGATCGGTTCGGGCATACGCCCGAGCCAGGCACCCGGCACCTTTCGACCGCCACCGTACGCCTCCGCCGCGCCCCGGTCTACGCGAGCGCGAGCAACGCGCGCGCCATCGTCGAGGCGGTGATCGCCCTTGCTCGGCGGCAGCGCCGGAGGCAAGGAGTGCCTCTTCGAGAACGCGGACGGCATGTTCTGCCATCTTCGACGAGCTCGAGCGGCTGGACTACAGCGAGCGGTTGCACGTCGACGCCGTGACCGATCTCGACAGCACGACCTACGACCCGGACTGGGTGAAGTAGCGCAACGCGGACTGGACACCGGCCGGATTTCGTTCAGGCTGCGCGTCGATGGATGCGCTGCCGCGTGCTGTCATCCGCAGCGAACCCGCCGATTTCGTGGTCGTCGAGCTGCCGGCTTACGCGCCGAGCGGCCGCGGTGAGCACCTCTACGTCACCTTCCGCAAGACCGGCCGCACCACCCCGGACGCGGTGCGCGACATCGCCCGCGCGCTCGATCTCGACGCGCGCTCCGCCGGCTGGGCGGGCATGAAGGACCGGCACGCCGTCACCACCCAGACAGTGTCGTTCCTGCTGCCGCTGGGGCGTGACCCGGCCGAGGCGCTCGGCCTGTCGCTGCCCGGCATCGAGATCCTCGAGGCTACCCGCCACGACAACCGCCTCAAGCCCGGGCACCTGGAAGGCAACCGGTTCCAGATCCGCCTGCGCGGCCTCGAGGCGGGTGCCGCCGAGGCGGTGCGCGCGCGCCTCGAGGGTCTGGCGCGCACCGGCGTGCCCAACGCCTTCGGCCCGCAGCGCTTCGGCCGCGACGGCGACAACCCGGCACGCGCCCTCGACTGGCTCGCCGGTCGCGCGCCCGGGCCGCGGGACAAGAACGCGCGGCGTCTGCTCATGTCGGCGCTGCAGTCCTGGATGTTCAACCGCGTCGTCGAGGCGCGCGTGGCCGATGGCACCTGGGCGACGGTGCTCGAGGGTGACGTCGCCAAGAAGCACGATTCTGGCGGCCTGTTCACGGTGAGCGCGGCCGACCTCGACGACGCCGTGGCGCGCGCGACCGCAGGTGCCCTCTCCGCGACCGGCCCCATGTTCGGCGTCAAGATGCGGTGGCCCGAGGGCGCGCCCCTGGCGCTCGAGGAGCGAGTCCTCGAGCAAGCGCTCGGGGTCACCGCCG
>JBBJMR010000457.1:0-5248 GCA_037720395.1 Polyangiaceae bacterium | reverse complement strand
GGAGCGAGGTCTCCTGGCGGAGCCTCGGGCAGGAGCGAGGTCTCCTGGCGGAGCCTCGGGCAGGAGCGAGGTCTCCTGGCGGAGCCCGGGCCGAGCGCTCGGTGCTCGGAGGCGCGTGAACCGGGGCGCGCTGGCGCTTTGCCGGGCCGGGCTCCTCGGGGCCGGGCGCGCGCACGCCGGTCCGCTCGCCGTTTCGGCGATCGACGGCCAGGGTCGTGGGGTCGACCTGGCGCGCGAGCACGCCTCGCTGCAGCGCACGGCGCCGGAGCGACTCGCCGACGATGCCTTCGGCGCCACGCGCGATCCCGACGCGCTGCGCTTCGTGGTCCAGGGCGCCCCCGCCGATCTGCCGGCCACGCTGTCGATTCGCTCCCTGAAGGCGTCGGGGGCCCCGCTCGATGCGCTCGCCGACGTCGCGCTGGGGTCGGTGCCGTGCCCGGCGGGGGCACCCGCGGGCGCCGCCTGTGGTTCGACCGCGCCCATCCGCGCAGTCATCGACGAGGTCGATCGCGACCACCCGCTGGTGCGCGCGCGCTCCATCCTGGCCGAGCTCGGTGGCGCTTTGCTCGTGGCCCGCTCGCCGGACGCGCAGCCCCTGGTCACCGTGCGCGTCGCCGGTCCGCGCCGGTCGGCGCTGGGAGCCATCGAGCGCTACCGGGCACGCCTGCGCGTGGTGCTCGTGCGTGGCACCGCCGGCGGGGCGCCGCCGATGGGTGGCACGCAGGCGGGGGCCGTGGAGGTGGCGCGCGCCGAGGTCGGTCGCGCCAACGGGCTCTGGGGCGCGTGCGGCATCTCCTTCGGCCCGCCGGCGGAGGCCGACATCCGCGTCGTCGATCCGCCGGCTCCGCATCTGCTGGCGCTGGGCTGCGACCACGGCCTGCCGGCCGCCGGCGGCACGGTGCGGGTTCGCGTCGACGGCAAGGAGGTGAGCGCGCGCATCGCTGCCGGCACCACCCCGGCGGGCGCAGCGCGTCGGGTGGCGGCGGCCATCGGCGCCGCCGGCTTCGTGGCGCGCGTCTCCGACAACCCGACCATCGCGCGCCGCCGGCGGCGCAGCGACGTCCTGGTGCGGCGGCGCGGCGGCGCGCTGGCGTTCGTCGACGCCCCGGCCAACGGGCCCGTCAGCGATGACGCCACCTTGACGGCGTGCATCGGCAGCGTCGATCTCGAGGATGGTCTGCAGCATTTCGGCGACGTCGACGCCATCAGCGGCACCATCGAGGAGCGCACCCTGATCAAGGCCTTCGACGACAACGATCCGGCGACCATCGAGGTGGTCCTCATCCCCAGCTTCGCCGGCGGCGGCAGGATCGGCGAGTCCTTCATCTCCGCCGACGTCGGCGCGGTGCGCAACGCGGTCATCGAGGATCGCGCCGGTGTGCGCGCCGACCGCGCCTCGTTCGCGCTGGCCCACGAGCTTGGTCACGTGCTCCTCGACGAGCCGGGGCACCCCGACGACTTCGGCGTGGACACGCCCACCCGCCTCATGGACGCGGACGCCGCCAACCCTTCGGCGTACGGCCCGCGCCGGCTCCTCGTCGAGGAGTGCGTGCGTGCCATCCGCCAGAGCGGCCCGGGTGCGCCGGTGCGCGTGCTCGAGCCCTGGCCGCTCCAGGAGGCTTCAGGCTCAGACCCAGGCTCCAGGCCGGAAGTAGAACCCCAGCCCCGCGCGCCGAGCCGGTGGTCCTCGGCGCTCGCCGACCGTCGGGCGACGCCAAGCAACACGGCCGAAACCCGAAGCCTGAACCCCGAAGCCCGAAGCCTTGTTCGGCCCCTGAAGCCTGAAGCCCGAAGCCTTTTGATGTGTTAAGGGGGCGCGTGCCGTTCTCCCAGCGCCAGTGTCTGTTCGCCGGCGTGGCCATCCTCTCGTTCGCCACCGTGGTCCTGCAGATCACGCTGACGCGGCTCTACTCCGCGCTCTTCGGCAACAGCATGGCCTTCCTGGCCATCTCCCTGTCGCTGTTCGGTATCGGCCTCGGCGGAGTGGTGCTCTCGGTGGCTCCGGGCCTGGCGTCGCCGCCGCGCCTCTTCGCGCGCCTGGCCTACCTCTCCGGCATCGCGGCGCTGACCACCGTCGTCTCCTCGATCTACGTCCTGCGCGCCAGGCCGGTGACGGCGCTCGACCTCGACAACCTCGGACGCCTCGTCCTGCTCTACGCCGTCTCCTCGCTGCCCTTCGCCTTCGTGGGGGTGGTCATCGCCGCAGCGCTGCGGCACGCGGCGCGCGACGTGAGCAAGCTCTACCTCACCGACCTCGCCGGTGCGGCGCTGGGCGGCATCGGGGCCATCGTCGCCCTGCGCTTCGGTGCACCGCGCGCCACCCTGGTGGTCGGCGTCATGCTCGCCATGGGCGCCATGGCCTTCGCCCTGGCGGGGCGCGCGCGCGAGCAGACCTACGAAGGGAGCACCCACCGCCCGCGCCTGGCGGTCACGGCGGTGTTCCTGTGCGGCACGGTGTCCATGCTCTCCGGGGACATCGGCGCGCAGTGGCTGAAGCTGCCGCCGCTCAAGTACGCGCCGAAGATCGAGTTCGAGCGCTGGAACGAGATGGCCCTGGTCACCGTCGACAAGCCGGAGAAGGGGATGGCCTGGATGCGCATGGACGGCAGCGCCGCCACCGCCATCCTCGACCCCAAGACCACCCCGCCGCTGCACCCCGACGAGATGCCCTACGTCCTGCACAAGGAGCAGGGCCCGGTGCTGGTCATCGGCTCCGGCGGCGGCCGCGACATCCGCGCCGCGCTCAAGGCTGGCCAGACCGACGTGCACGCGGCCGAGATCAACCCGCTCATCGTCGAGGAGGTGATGCGCGGCAAGTACAAGAAGTTCAGCGGGGACCTCTACGACAAGCCCGAGGTGCACGTGGCCATCGCCGATGGGCGCAGCTACGTCCGCCGCTCGCCCATCCAGTTCCGGAACATCGTCCTGTCCCTGGTCGACACCTGGTCGGCGGCCTCGGTCGGCGCGCTGGCCCTCAGCGAGAACAGCCTCTACACCGTGGAGGCCTTCGAGGACTTCCTGGGGCACCTCGAGCCGGAGGGCACGCTGCTCGTCAACCGCTGGGACGCCGAGCTCGAGCGGCTCCTGGCCCTGGCCGTGGCCGGGCTGCGCGGCGTCGGCGTCGAGCACCCCGGCGACCACCTCTTCGCCTGCGGCAAGGATCGCTCCACGGCGCTGCTCATCAAGCGCACGCCGCTCACCAAGGAAGAGATCCGCACGCTGCGCAAGCACTGCAAGAAGAACAAGTTCACCGAGGCCTTCGCCCCCGACGCGCCCAAGGACGGCCTGCGGCGCCGCCTGGTGACCATGCCCGTCGGCCAGGCCGCCCCGTCGAGCGAGACCGAGCTGGCGCCTCCGACCGACGACCGCCCGTTCTTCTTCTACACCGTGCCCGCGCGCGGCCTGTGGGCCGCGCTGCGCGATCACCAGAAGCTCGCCGAGCAGAACCAGGGTCTGCTCTCGCTGGTCGGACTCTTCGCGGCCAGCCTGGCGGTGGCCGCCGTCGCGCTGCTGGTGCCGCTACTGGCCATCGGTCGGCGCACGCTGGCCGGCGCCGGCGCGGGCCGTTCGCTGCTCTTCTTCTGGTGCATCGGCTTGGGCTTCGTGGTCGTCGAGGTCTCGCTGGTCCAGCACCTGGTGATGTTCCTGGGGCACCCGGTGTACGCGCTGTCGGCGGTGCTGGTGGTGCTGCTGCTCTCCGCCGGCGTCGGCAGCCTGCTCACCGATCGCGTCGCGCTGGCGGACGCGCCGCGCACGGCGTCACGCCGCGCCGAGGTGCTGGTCGCCCTGCTGGCGGTGGAGGCAGTGGCGCTGGGCCCCGTGCTGCGGGTGGCGGTGGGGCTGCCCTTCGTGGCGCGCCTGGCGATCACCGTGCTGCTGGTGGCGCCGCTCGGGCTGCTCATGGGCGCGCAGGCGCCGCTGGCCATCAAGGTCATCTCCGAGCGCGCCCCGCGCCTCATTCCCTGGTGCTGGGGCGTGAACGGCCTGGCCAGCGTGGTGGCCACCGCCGCCGGCACCCTGCTGGCGCTCCACGCCGGCTTCAGCGCGCTGCTGCTCGCCGGCGGGCTGGCCTATCTGGTGGCGGTGATGGCGCGGCCGCAGCTCGCTCCGTGACCTCGGGGACCAGGTCGCTGCGTCGCTGCCCGCTCGGAAACTCCGCAGGACTATGGAAGGCCGTTGAAGCGCCTGCCGCGCGGCGTGCGGCGGGCGCGGCGTCGGCAGAGCGCGGCGGCGATGGCGGAGGCCAGCGCGGCCAGCGCGGCCGGCTGCGTGTCGTGCGGGGCGCCGGTGGTGGCGCAGTCGCAGCCGCCGCCGAGCGCGACGATCTGCCCTTCGTCGGCGGGCAGGCCGCTGGCCGACGACGACGCGCCGCTGGCGCCCGCGCCCCCGACGCCTGCGCCTCCGTTGCCCGCGCCGGCTCCGCCCCCGCCGCCGGCCCCTCCCTGACCGCCGGCGCCTCCGGCGCCGTTGGGGATGCGCACATCGTCGCTCGCATCGTTGGGGTCCGTCTCGCCGGCGTCGACCTCCCCGTCGTGGTCCGCGTCCTCGTCGCCATCGGACACGGTGCCATCGTCGCTGTCCGGGTCGACCGCGCTGGTGGTCGTGTTGCCGCCGTCGGCGTCGGCGATGCAGTGGGTGGCAGCCGGGTCGGTGGCCGGGTCGCCGCAGCCCAGGCCATCCTCGGTGCCGTCGAAGAGGTCATCGCCGTCGCTGTCCTCGTCGACGACGTTCTTGCTCCCGTCGCCGTCGGTGTCGTCGCTCGGGTTGTGCTCGTCCCCGTCGAGCAACCCGTCGTCGTCGCTGTCGGCGTCGTCGGGGTCGCTGCCCAGCGTGCCCTCGGTGGCGTCGGAGAGGCCGTCGCCGTCGGCGTCGGCGATGCCGCTGTCGTCGGCCGCGTGCCCCGGCGTGGGGTCGGTCTCGCCGGCATCGAGGACCCCGTCGAGATCGCCGTCCTCGGAGCCGTCGCTGGCGCCGCCGTCGTCGCTGTCGGCATCCACCGCCGAGGTGTGGGTACCGGGGTCGCCGTCGGGCACGCAGTGGCCGGCGGCGGCGTCGGTGGCCGGGTCGCTGCAATCGTGGCCGACCTCGGTGCCGTCGAAGAGCGCGTCGTCGTCGCTGTCGACATCGAGCACGTTGGGCAGCCCATCGCCGTCGGTGTCGTCCGCCGGGTTGTGCTCCTCGCCGTCGCGCACGCCGTCGTCGTCGCTGTCGGCGTCGTCGGGGTCGCTGCCCAGCGTGCCCTCGGTGG
>JBBJMR010000456.1:0-5256 GCA_037720395.1 Polyangiaceae bacterium | reverse complement strand
TACCGCGCCCTGGTGTATGCGGCCGACGTGCTCATCGTCGCCCTCGACGCCTCGGTCAACGTCGGCCTCTGCAATCCTCGCCTCGCCGCGCTCACCGGCGTCGACGCCGAGGCGGCCATCGGTCGTGCCTTCACCAGCCTGGTCGACGAGGCCGACCACAAGAAGCTGGAGCACGCGGTGGCCGCGGCCTGGGGCACGCAGCGACCGCCCAGCGAGCGTCCCCTGCCGCCTGGTGCGCGGCCGACGGAGGTGGAGCTCGGTCAGCGCGACGCGGTGGGAGCCATCCGCCGCGTGCGCTGGCACTTCTCGGCGGTGCGCTCGGCGCGCGACGTGGCGGCCATGGCCTACGGCATCGGCGTCGATGTCACCGAGCGCCGCGCCCTGGAGCGCCGCGCCGCGGACGCCGAGGCTCTCAACGCCATGGCACCCCTGGCGCTCGGCCTGGCGCACGAGATCCGCAACCCGCTCAACGCCGCGGTGCTCGAGCTGCACCTCCTCGGCCGCGCGCTGGATCGCATGGCCGACGTGGCGGTGCGCGACCCGATGAAGCGGCGCGTCGACGTGGTGCAGGGCGAGATCCGCCGCCTGGAGCGGCTGCTCACCGAGTTCCTGGAGCTGGCGCGCCCCCGCGCCCCGCAGCGCGAGCCGGTGGACCTGTCTCGCGTGGTCGCCGACGTGCTCGATCTCGAGGAGGAGGCCATCGCCAAGCTGCGCATCGGCGTGGAACGGCAGCTGGTCCCGGGGACGGTGGCCAGCGGCGACCTGGAGAAGCTGAAGCAGGTGGTGCTCAACCTGGTCGTCAACGCGCTCGACGCCATGCCCGACGGCGGCACCATCTACGCCAGCTCGGGGATCGAGGGCACCGACGTGTGGTTCGCCATCGCCGACACCGGCCCCGGCGTCGATCCCACCATCCTGGCGGAGATCTTCGACCCCTTCTTCACCACCAAGGCCGCCGGCACCGGCCTCGGGCTGGCCATCGTCCGCAAGATCGTCGATCAGCACGGGGGCCGGGTGGCCGTCGATACGCGGCCCCCGGGCGGCGCGCGGGTGCGCGTCTTCTTCCCGCGCTGGGTGCCCGGCTCGACGCCGTCGGGGCGCGCGGCGACGGGCGCCTGAGAATCGGATTCACCACGGAGACACCGATCCGCTCCGTGCCTCCGTGGTGACCTCCCCCGACGGCGCTGTGCACTCCATCGGGTCACGCCATGCGCAGATCTTCCTCGCGGAACAGGGGGCCGTCGAACACCGCGACGCGCGCCTTCTCCCGGGCCTTGACGAAGTTCTTGGCCAGGTTCGCCTTGGCCAGCACCTCGCGGTCGGTGAGCATGCAGTCCACGTCCACGCGGCACACGCCCGCCGAGAAGGACAGGCGGGTGTCGATGCCGTGGAACGAGGCGGCGCCCACACTCTCCGCCAGCTCGCGCAGGAGCTCGACGGCCCAGCGTTCGGCCATGTTCGGCAGCAGCAGCACGTACTCGTCGCCGCCGAAGCGATAGGAGTGCCCGCGCGCGAAGGTGTGCGCCTCGACCAGCTCCATGAAGACGGGCAGGACCTTGAGGTCGATGACCGTCTCCGTGTAGCGGGTGTTCAGCTCCTTGAAGGCGTCGATGTCCAGGTAGACGACGGCGATCTCCGCATCGCGGAAGGCGCACCTGGCGCGGTAGTAGGCGAGGTCGGGCAGGAACAGCGCCGGCGCCTCGAGGATGTGGAACTTCTCGTCGTAGTCGCGTGGCCGCTGCGCGACCGTGGTGGCCACGGCCTCCGCGAAGCGGATGGACAGGTAATCGGTGAGGCGCGGGACGCGCAGGGCGCGGGCCTCCTGGAACCAGGCGGTGGCCATCATCTCCTCGAGCGGGCGCACCTCGCGCTGCAGGTGGCGCACCAGCTGCGGGTCGATGGCCCGCTGCATCGGGGGATCGATGGCCTCGGCGGCGCGTCGGCGCTCGTCGATGACGATGCGCTTGAGCAGTGGCGTCAGCGTGTCGTGCACGCGCGACGGCTTGGCCTTCATGGACAGCTGCTGCTTGAGAATGCTGAGCTGCTCCCGCAGCTCGACCACCTCCGCCGGCTGAGCGCCGCGGAACTGCGTGGCGAGCACCTCGGCGACGCCGGCGCGGAACGACTCGGTGAATGAGTCGACGCAGCCCTCGAGGAACCTCGTCTCGCCCTTGGTGAAGTCCGGCATGGGGCAGGGATGCTAGCGTGAGGCAACGACCGCAGCGCGGGCCCCGGGCAGCCAGTTGGAGGTCGATCCGTAGGGCGGTGCGGAACGTGCTGCTGTGCGAACCCGGGGACCCCGCGGTCGCCAGGCGCGCGGGCGCCGCAGCGTCAGAATCAGATGCCGCCGGTGCCGCCGCCGCCGCCGACACCTGGCGAGCCGCCGGAACCAGTGTCGGGACACATCGTTGGGTCGGGCACGCACTCGCAGGCGCCGTTGTTGCAGCATCCGAACATCTGGCAGGAGAAGAAGCAGCCGAATGTGCAGGTCGCCTCGTCGCAGACCCCGGGAGTTGGCGCACACATCCCGCCGCTGGCCGCGGACGCGACCGGCATCATCCCGGTGGCCGACGATGCGACCACCGCCGATGCGGGGGACGAGGAGCTGACCGTGCTCGATGCGGCCGAGGAGTTCGACCCGGAGACGCTCGCCGAGTTGCTGTTGGTGCTCGCCGAAGCGCCGCCCTGGCCACCGGCGCCGCCGACACCGTTGCCGGAGCTCCCGCTGGTGGCGGCGTCGTCGCCTTCGAGCGAGTCGCTGCCCGTCGCGCAGCTCGCGGCCAGCGCACCAGTCCCGCAGGCGGTCGCCAGCATCAGCACCAGCTCGATATAACGGTTGCGTCTCGACACAGCTAAGACCTCCCTGACCGCGCCATCTTCACCGAGGTTTCGCCCGGAGCAAAAGCATCTTTCGCCTTTTTCGGCCCATTTCCCGTCGCAGCCGAGAGACGCGATGCGTCTCGAGACAGCGCCGCGCAAAGAAGGCCGCGCCGCGAGGGGTGGACGCTTTCCGAACCACCCGTCGCTTCCCTCGATCTTTCTCGTGTTCCGGTTCCACCTACATCGTCGCGAGCAGGACCGCGCGGTTGCGCGGGGGCGAGGATCGGTTTCAATGAGCGGGTTGCCACGTCCACCGACGCTCGAGACGCGACGCGGCGCGCGGCGTCTGCTGGGAACCGCCGTCGCCCTGCTGGCGGCGGCGACCGGCGGCGCTGCGCTGGCCCAGGTCGCCGTCCCCCTGGCCTGGAGCGGGCCGGAGGGTTGCCCGACCGAGGCCGAGGTCCGCGCCGAGGTCAGCCGTCTCACCGCCGGGAGCACCGAGCCGGCGCGGCTGGTGGAGGTCGCGGCGCACGTGGCCCGCGACGCGCGCGGCTACCGGGTGCGCGTGGAGACGACGCTGCGCGACGGCCGCGCCACGCGACCTGGCCGCGCCGACGCCCGCGAGCTCGCCGACGCGACCGCGACCATCGTGGCCCTGATGATCGATCCTCGGTTGCAGAGCGCGCCACCTCGCCGGCGTGCGTGGGCTGCCGGTGCCCGGCCATCGGCGACGACGGCCGCGGCAGGCGCGGCAGGTGCGGCTGGTGCGGTTGGTGCCGCGGCGGCAGGATCGACCGGCGCGGCCACCGTGCCGCCTCGGCGTCCGCAGCCGGGGACGCCGGCAGCCACGGCGCGCCGTCCGCGCCGGGCGCGGCGCCCCCAGCGGCCGCGCCCGCGGCACCGGGAGCGCGCCCCCGGCCTGCATCCGGGGCGTCGTCGAGGCGAACCTCCGGGGCAGCGCATCGCGCGCAGCGCCGGGCTCGAGCGGCGCGAACGTGCTCTCGCCCTCGGGTCCGGAGCGCGACCAGGCATCGCGCACCGCCGCGCCGGAGAGCGACGGCGCGCCGCGCTGGTCCCTCGGCGCGCGGCTCGCCGGCGACGTCGGAATCATGCCCGAGCCCGCCCTGGGCGCGGTCATCGCTGGCGGCGTGGCGCTGGGGCGCGTCCGCCTCGAGCTCGCCGGCGGCTGGTTCCCCGAGCGCGACGTGGCGCTCGAGCAAGGGACCGTCGCCGGCGCCGAGCTGTCCTTGTTCGTGGTGGACGCCACGGGCTGCTATCGCTTCCGGCAGGCCGCGCCCGCGCTCGACCTGTGCGGCGGAATGGAGCTCGACCACATGCGGGGCACCGGTCTGGGCGTCACCGAGCCGCGCGACGACGGCGCCTGGTGGCCCTCGGCCCTGGGCACGGGACGCGTCTCCGTCCCCGTCGCCGCCTGGATGACGCTCGACGCCGAGCTGGGCGCGGCGCTGGCCCTGGGGCGCCCGGAGTTCGTGCTCGAAGGGATGAGCCTCCACCGGCCCAGCCTGGTCTCGGGGCGGGGCGGGGCCGGCGCGTCCTTCCACTTTCGGTGACCAGGTCGGCTGCGACCGGACATTCACCGGACTAGCCCCCCATGCGTCCCTCCGGTTCCCTCGAGCTGCCCTGGGGCGGGGGCTCGCCCGCGCTCGCGCCGGCCGCCGCAGAGGTGGGCCTGGGCGGCCGCGAGGCGGCGGTGGCGGCGCCGCGCGACGACGTCCCCTCGTTCCCGACCCTCTACGACGACAACGTCGATTTCGTGTGGCGCAGCCTGCGCCGCCTCGGCGTGAGCGACGCGGCGCTCGACGATGCCTTGCAGGAGGTCTTCGTCGTGGTCCACCGGCGCTTGCCGGAGTTCGAGCGCCGCGCCGCCGTGCGCACCTGGCTGTTCGGCATCTGCATGCATGTGGCGCGCACCGACCGTCGCCGGCGCCGCCGCCGCGACCCGCCCGGCGTGGAGATCGACGACGACGTGCTGCCGGGGCCGCAAGGCGACGGGCCCGACGACCGGGTGGAGACGGCGCAGGGCGTGCAGCTCGTGCACCGGCTGCTCGAGGAGCTCGACGACGACAAGCGCGCCGTCTTCGTCCTCGCCGAGCTGGAGCAGATGAGCACCTTCGAGATCGCCGAGGCGCTCGGGGTGAAGCGCAACACCGTGGCCTCGCGTCTGCGCGCGGCGCGGCTGGAGTTCGAGCAGGCGGTGGCCCGCCACCGTGCGCGCGAACGCTGGAGGACGCGATGAGCGAGCTCGGTCGCGACACGCGCGCGCTGCTGCGCGCGGCACGGCAGGAGGAGCGCATGCCCGCCCCCGATCGGCAGCGGCTGCGCAATCAGGTGATGCGGCGCGTGGGCGCCGTGGCCGGGGCCGCGGGCGCTGGTGGCGCCGTGGCCGGGGCCAGCGCGCCGGCGGCCGCTGCGGCG
>JBBJMR010000183.1:0-17721 GCA_037720395.1 Polyangiaceae bacterium | reverse complement strand
CGTCGGAGGCACGTCGGAGGCACGTCGGAGGCACGTCGGAGGCACGTCGGAGGCATGTCGGAGGCATGCCGGAGGGGCCAGGCCGCGCACCGCTTTCCGCGGTAGCGCCACTCCTCTAGTCTCCGGCGGCTGGCGCCCCGCAGCGCCCTCTGCTCATGCCGGGAACGATACGACCGCCCTCGTCTGCCGACCTGCTGGCCGGCATGCCGTCGTCGCCGGACATCCGCGTGCCCAGCGGCTCGAGGGCCGGCTCCTCGGCCGGGTTTCCCGCGGGCGGCGGGGCGCTCGACCCCCGCGTGGCCAACGCCGTCACCAACATGGCCGGCTCCAGCCCGCATGTCCCGCTATCTTCGCTGGAAGAGAAGCGCATGCAGCGCGTGTGTCCCATCTGCGGCGTCCGCTATCCGGCAGAGTTCAAGGTCTGCCCGCGGGACGCGTCCGAGCTCACCGACATCGCCGAGCGCGAGGAGGACGAGCTGGTGGGCACCACCCTGAGCCAGACGTATTCCATCGTGCGCG
Organism: Polyangiaceae bacterium; assembly: GCA_037720395.1. GTDB lineage: Bacteria > Myxococcota_A > Polyangia > Polyangiales > Polyangiaceae > JBBJMR01. Next base: position 17,202 of record JBBJMR010000183.1, on the reverse strand, counting down.
TCATCGGCGAAGGCGGTATGGGCCGCGTCTACGAGGCGCGCCACACGCGCATGGCGACCAAGCGCTTCGCCATCAAGATGCTCCACCCGGAGTTCGCGCGGCAGCCGGAGGTCATCTCGCGGTTTCAGAGGGAGGCCGAGGCCGCCGCCGCCATCCAGAGCCCGTACGTGGTCGGCGTCTACGACGTCGATCGCACCGGCGACGGGCGCCCCTTCATGGTCGGCGAGTTCCTGGAGGGCGCCGAGCTCGGCGCGCGCCTCATCGACAGCGGGCGCTTGCCGGTGGGCCAGGCGGTGCGGGTGGTGCGCCAGATCTGCAAGGCGCTCGCCGCCGCGCACGCGCAGGGCGTCATCCACCGTGACATGAAGCCGGAGAACGTCTTCCTCACCGGCGACATGGCCCACCCCATGGCCAAGGTCATCGACTTCGGCATCTCCAAGGTCGGCGACGCGCCCGGCACCGCCCTCACCAAGACGGGCATGATCATGGGTACGCCCAGCTACATGGCGCCCGAGCAGGCGCGCGGTGAGCACGTCGATCACCGCGCCGACATCTACGCCGTGGGCGCCATCCTCTACGCCTCGGTCACCGGCAAGCGGCCCTTCGATCGCGGCGACCCCACCGCCACGCTCATGGCCGTGCTCACCGAGGACCCGCCGCGCCTGCGCTCCATAGAGCCCAGCATCCCCGAGCCGCTGGAGCTGGTCATCCAGCGCGCCATGGCCAAGTCGCCCGACGATCGTTACCAGTCGATGGAGGAGCTCGACGCCGACCTCGCTCCCTTCGACGCCGACACCACCGCGCTGGTGCACGATCCGCGCGGCGCCGGCGTGCGCCGCCAGGGGACGGCGCTCGACCGCCAGACGCGCGAGGTGGGCATGGCGCGACCGCTCATCGCGCTGATGACCGCGCTGGGCGCCTTCTGGATCTTCGGGAGCGTGATCACCACCATCACCGCCTCGGTGCGCCTGTCGCGCGGCGGCGGGCCGACCGCCAACCTCACCTCCAGCGAATCGATCATGCTCGTGGTGGGCATCGTGGCGGCCATGGTGACGCCACTGGTCCTCCTGGTTCGCCACGTGAGCCGCAACATCTGGGACAACTCGCTGCGCTCGTTGGACCTCGCCGACAAGCTGCGCCGACCGGTGGCGGTCGGGCTGGCAGCCTACGGGTTCGGGTCGCTCCTGGTGCGGGTCATCGAGGCGGTGGTGCTGCGCCGCGCGGTCGGGGTGGCCTGGCCGATGTGGGACCTGGTCCTGTTCGGCATCGGCCTGGTGGCCGCGCGCGGAGCGGTGTGGGTCACCGGCTCCGAGCGCAGGCGCTGAGCGCGCCACCGGGACCGCGCGCCCACACTCGGCGCTCGTGGCGGCGGCCGGCGACCGCGCGCCGTGGCTCAGCGGGCGCGGCGGCGGCGCCGCGACAGCATCAGCACTGCGGTGGCAAGGCCGAGGGCGGGTCGAGCAATGTCGCATGGCGATCCTCCGGCCCCAGTGTGCGCGGCCGGCGGCGCTCGAGACAAGCTGGCCGCCGCCGCGGCGGAGCTATCGCTCCGTGCGTTCGCCACGACGGTCCGTCGCACCTCACACTGTGCCCGTCGGTGGTCCATCCTGGAACCTCCCGGAAGATGACGCTCTTCCGGGGGCCTCCGCACAGCCGCGACGGCGTGCGCGCAAGTCGGTATGGTGAACGCTCGGGAATTCAGGGGTCTGGTGCCGCCCAGGACGCACCATCGAGGAGGGGACAGCGGATGCACGGCAAGCATGGGGAAGCGGGTTTTCCGGCCGAGGTCACGTTCCACGGGATGCTCTTCAATCCCGCCGCGAACGCGGTCCTGGTGCGCGTCTGCGACCGGACGCTGGAGCATCCGGGGATGCGCGTCTACCACCGCAACGTGACCGAAGAGGTGTACCGGCCGACGTTCCAGCTGCGCAATGACGAGTCGGTCGACTCTCTCGTCGTTCCCCTCGGGGTGCCCTTCGCCTTCGGCCTGGTCCGCACCTGGATCGACTCGCCGCTCGGCTGGAGTGGCGGGCAGCGCCGCGTGACGCGCGCGCCGCTCGACGGCGCGAGCAAGGCGCGCACCCTGGAGTGGAGGGGGCCGCAGAGCTCCAAGCTCATCGAGTTGCTCGGCGTCACCGACGACGGCGCGTCGATCCACTGCAAGGCCAGCGTGCCCGTCGAGCTCGCCGGCAACGAGCGCGCCGTGCAGCACCGCCTCTACCAGTGGAGCGTGGCCAGCGGCGAGGTGATGGAGGTGGCTCGACTGGCGCGCGCCTTCTTCTGACGCCCAGCCAGCCGCTTCAACCCGCGTGCGCGCTCTGCAGCGCGGCGATGTCGAGCTTCTTCATCGTCATCATGGCCTGCATGGCGCGCCCCGCCTTGGCCCGGTCCGTGTCGCCGAGCAGGGACTCCAGGACACGCGGCACGATCTGCCAGGAGACGCCGAAGCGATCGACGAGCCACCCGCAGCCCACCTCCTTGCCGCCCTCGGTGAGCTTCGTCCAACCGCGCGGAGGTGATGCTTCTCGCGGCACGGGCACCACGGTACGTGGGGGCGATGACGGTCATCGGTCTCGACCTGGGGCGAGCGCGCGTCGGCGTGGCCGTCTCCGACGACCTCGGCTCGATGGCCCACCCGCGCCCGACCCTCGAAGGCCGCGATCGCAAGGCGCTGCTGGTGGCGCTGGTGGCGCTGGCGCGCGAGGAAGTCGCGGAGCGCTTCGTGCTCGGCCTGCCGCTGGAGATGACCGGCGAGCGCGGGCCCGCCGCGGCGCGCGCCCTGGAGTTCGCCACCGCGCTCGCCAACGCCAGCGGGCTCGAGGTCGAGCTCGTCGACGAGCGCCTGAGCACCGTGGAGGCGGGGCGCGCGCTGGCGGCCTCGCAGGTGCGCCGCCGCGACCGGCGACAGCACATCGACGCCGCCTCGGCGGTGGTCATTCTCCAGGCGTGGCTCGACCGGCAGCGGTGAGCTCGACCGCCGGAGCGCCGCTCAGCGCGCCGGCGCCCAAGGCCATCCGGTCGGAGGGCACCCGCGCGCCCCTGCCGGCGCCCCTGAGATCCTCAATATTGCCTTGGGCTTGACCCCCAAGCTAGGGCCGAGCATAAGCGCCGCCGCACGCATGCGACTACAGGCCGTCAAGGGGATGAACGACATCCTCCCCGAGGCAGTGACCGACTGGCACCGGCTGGAGGCCGCGTTCCGTGTCCATGCGGAGCTGCACGGGTACGGCGAGGTGCGCACGCCGATCCTCGAGCAGACGGCCCTGTTCACGCGCCAGGTCGGCGAGACCACGGACATCGTCGAGAAGGAGATGTACTCCCTCGAGCGACACGGGGACCTCCTCACCGTGCGCCCCGAGGGCACCGCCGGGGCGGCGCGCGCCTACGTCGAGCACTCCGTCCACGCCCGGCAGCCGGTGAGCCGCTGGTACTACCTGGGCCCGATGTTCCGCGGCGAGCGCCCCGCCAAGGGACGCTACCGGCAGTTCTACCAGGCCGGCTGCGAGGTCTACGGCGATCCGGGCCCGCTCTGCGACGCGGAGATGATCGACTTCATCGCCACCTTCCTGCGCCGCGTCGGCCTGCCCGGCTTCCAGGTGCACGTGAACTCCATGGGCTCGACCGGCACGCGTGCGCGCTACCGCGACGCGCTCGTCGCCTACTTCACGCCCATCAAGGACCGGCTCAGCGAGGACTCGCAGCGCCGCCTGGAGAAGAACCCGCTGCGCATCCTGGACTCCAAGGACCCGCGCGACCACGAGGCCTCCCTGGGCGCGCCGGCGCTGGCCAGCCTCCTCGACGCCGACGACACGGCGCACTTCCAGGGCGTGCTGCGCTATCTGGAGGTCCTCGGCGTGCCGTACGTCAACGATGCAACGCTGGTGCGCGGCCTCGACTATTACACGCGCACCTTGTTCGAGTTCCGCGCCACCGACAGCGACCTCGGCTCGCAGAACACGCTGCTCGGCGGCGGCCGCTACGACAACATGGTGGAGAGCCTGGGCGGGCCGAAGACGCCGGCCATCGGCTTCGCCATGGGCCTGGAGCGCATCCTCCTCTCCCTGCCCTCCGCTGGGGCCGCGCCGGGGCCGGCTCTCTACCTGGCGCCGATGGGCCAGGAGGCGACCGAGAAGGCCGCGGTGCTGGCCCGCGACGTGCGCGCCTTGGGCATCCGCGCCGACGTCGACGGGCGCGGTGGCAAGCTGAAGACGATGATCGGCCGCGCCGACAAGGCGGGGGCGCGGCTGTGCGTGATCCTCGGCGACAACGAGCTCGCGCGCGGCATGGTCATGGTCAAGGACCTGCGCGCCGGTGGTGGCGCACAGGAGGAGATCCCGCTCGAGGGCGCCGCACGCATCCTGGCCGACCGCGTGATGCTCAGCGCGGCGGCGGAGGGTCCCCGTTGAAGGCGCGCACTCCGGGTCGAGCGACAGGAACTGCTCGTCGAGTCCCGCTGGCCGCGCTGGCCGTGGCCGGGGCGCTGCTGGCCACGAGCATTGCCATGCCGGCCAGCGCCCAGGTGGGCTTCGGGCAGCCCGGCCCGCCGCAGCCGACCCAGCAGCAGGCGCCCCCGGGGATGGAGACGCACGCTGCCTCCGGCGCCGACGACCCGCAGAAGCTGCAGACGCAGGAGCCGAGCCTGCCGGCCGACCCGCTCTACATCCCGCCGGCGGCGAAGAAGAAGATCGGCACCGACTCCGGCCTCGACGAATACGAAAAGGGCCGCACCGAGGAGATCGATCGCGACTTCTACGGGCTCTACTACGCGGAGAAGAGCGGCGACTACCAGTTCCGCACCGCCTTCCCGGTCTGGGTGGAGCGCAAGCAGCCCCAGGACCGCGCCAGCCTCTTCGGCCTCACCTACTACAACCGTCGCAGCAAGGAGATGGACGCCGACGTCCTCTTTCCCTTCTTCTGGAAGCTGCGCGACGACAACACCTACACCACCGTGGTCGGCCCGTGGATGCATCGCGAGCGCGAGAGCCGCGCGGCCGCGCCGGGGCTGACCAAGGTCATCGGCCGCCACGACAACTGGCTGGCGCCGCTGTGGTTCGAGGGCAAGACCGACGACGGGGGCGGGTACTTCCACGTCCCGCCGCTGCTGACCTTCACCCAGCACACCGCCAAGAACGGCTTCAACCTGGTGGGGCCGATGTTCTGCAAGTGGAAGGGCGGGCCGTCGTGCGACTCGCGCACCGCCGACAATCTCGACCTCGGCCTGGTCCCCTTCTACTTCTACGGCAAGGACGACCGCAGCGAGTACGAGATCGTCCCGCCGCTGCTCCACTACTACTCGTACAGCGACGTCGGCGACTCGTCAGTCAACCTCTGGGGGCCGGTGCTGCGCGAGCACTCGCGCGAGAGCGACGTCTTCAACGTCATGCCCATCTTCTGGAGGAACTGGGGCAAGAACGAGGACCACATCACCGTCTTCCCGTTGTTCCACTACGGCTATGACGGGCCGAGCAACCTGCTCATCACGCCCTTCTTCCTGAACGCCAACGGCGACAAGGGCGAGCACACCTTCGCCACCTGGGGCTACGCGCGCTACCGCGGGCGCACCGAGCTCGACATGTGGACGCCGCTCTACTGGCAGTACCGCGACCCGGACATCGGCCTCGACCGCAAGCTCTTCTTCCCCTTCTTCTACCGCTCGACGTCGCCGCGCCACGACGACATCGCCGTGCTGCCCTTCTTCGCCCACTTCAACCGGCCGAACATCCGCGAGTCGTGGTGGGTGACGCCGTTCTTCAACCACTCCAACGGGTTGACGGGCTGGGAGACGAACATCGTGCCCGTCTTCTGGCTGGGCCGGGAGAACAACTCCAGCCACCTGGTGGTCGCCCCGTTCCTCTTCGACTTCGCCTCGCCGAAGGGGCGGGCCACCGTCGTGCTCCCCGGGTACTACCGCTTCGCGGACCGCACCGAGGTCTCGCAGCTGGCGCTCAACACCTACTACCACGAGAAGAAGGTGACCGGCGGCCGCGACTGGGAGTTCCACCTCTTCCCCGTGCTGTCGTACGGCGAGTCCCCGAACGGGCACTGGTGGAACTTCCTCTACGGCATGGCCGGCTACACGCGCGAGGGGACGATGAGCAAGATGCGCGCGCTCTACATCCCCATCAAGCTCAGCGAGTGACCGCTGGCGCCCGCCGCCGGTGGGGCGGTGGCAGCACACGCCGAGCGGCGGCGGCACGCCGCGATCACCGGCGCGATCACCGGCGCGATCACCGGCGCGATCACCGGCGCGATCAAAACACGCCCTGCAGCTGGATGAGGCGCGCGATCTCGCGCAGCACGCGTTCGGTGGTGAACGGCTTCTCCAGCACCGGCCGGCCCGAAGCGGTCAGGAAGCGCTCCACCTCGGCGCCGAAGCCGACGCCGGTCATGAACAGGAAGCGCTCGGCCTGCGCGGCGCCGAGCTGGCAGACATGTCGAGCAGGCTGCTGTGCTCCTGCTCCAGCTCTCGAACGCGACCGAGGTGCAGCTCCGCCTCGCGCTCGGCCAGGGCCACCGCGGAGCGATCGCGGAGCAGCGCATGCGCGGCGACCTGAGGGTCATCGTGGACGGCAGTGATGGTGGCCGAGACGATGGCCTTGGTCGCCGAGCCCGGTCCGCGCACCGCCAGCTCGAGGCGCACGCCGTCCTGGCTCCGCGCCGGATCGGGCACCTCCCCGAACAGATCGGCGATGGGTGAGCCGATGAGCGCCGCGCGCGCCACCCCGGTGAGGCCCGCGGCCGCCGCGTTGGCGTCGGTGATCCGGCCCCCCTGGTCCCAGGCGAGCATGGCGTCGCCGGACGTCTCCAGGATCATGGCCAGGCGTCGCTGGCGCGCGCTGGCCATGGCGCGTGCAAAGTTCCGCCCGAAGAGCGCCCCCACCTCGCGCAGCAAGGGCAGTGGCGTGGTGCGCGCCTGGGCGACCGCCGGGAAGGCGAGCACCAGCAGCGCCTGCACCTCGGGCCGGACGGGGCCGATGGGCAGGGTGAGATAGGAGAGCATGCCCGCCTCGCCGGTGCGGCGATCGAGGTCGGTGCCGAGGCGCGTGTCGTCGCAGTAGAAGACGTCGGCGTGGAGCGCGCGCAGGCGCTCCTCGTCGGCGAAGATCGGGAAGAGCTGTCCGAAGGGCACGACGGCGTCGTGCACGTCGCGCGTCATGGCATAGACCCGCCCGCCCTCGGGCTCGTAGGTCATCACCGCCAGGCGGGTGAAGGGGATGTGCCGGCCGAGCGCCTCGGCAACCTCGTCGAAGGCCGGTCGCATCAGGAGATTGTCGTGCCGCGTGGCCACGCGCAGCACGTCGATCAGTGCCTGCAGCGAGGCCTCATCGTTCGCGCGCGCCGATGGATCGCTCGGGGATCGCCGGCTGCCGTCGTCCACGTCGCTCCTCCCCCTCGCCAGACAGGTAACAGGGGCCGCGGGGTGGCGCGCAAGAGCTACGGGGCAGGGGCGCGTCCGGTGCAGCGCGTCACCAGATCCCGCAGTGCCTCCTTGCGCGAAGCGGGCACGCCACCGCGTGCCCCCCAGGTGGCGAGCACGCGGTCGGCCGTGACCGCATCGCCGAGGGCGCAGGCTGTGATGACGCGCAGCCGCTCCGCCTCGACGAGCACGCGCGGCAGCGGCAGCTCGCGCGCCAGCGCTCGATCGAGGTGCGCCGCGGCCTCCGGCCAGTCGCCGGCGCCCAGCCAGTGCCGTCCGAGGAGGTACTCCGGCAGCCCGTCGGACGGGCGCCGCACCGCCCAGGCGCCGAGCAGCTCGGCGGCGCGCACCTTGTCCGGGGGGCGCGAGCCGTCGCCGATGAGCAGCGCCACCACCGCCGCGCGCGCGGTGGCGTCGGCGGCCACCGACGACTTCACGTCCAGCGTGCGCAGCGGATCCTCCTCGACCTGGCGGGTGGCCACCTCGCGGTAACGCGCCACCGCGGTCTCGCCGTCCCCGGCGGCGAGCGCCTGATCGCCGAGCTCCTCCAGCGCCTTGTCGCGCACGTGGCGCGGCACCGCCTCGTCGGCGGCGATGGTCGTCAGCTCGCGCACCGCCGACTCGCCGAGCCCCTCGCGCACCAGCGTCTGCGCCGAAGCGACACGGAGCAATCCGTCACCGGGGTCGAGCGCGCGCGCCTGCGTCCAGACGTCGCGCGCCCCGGTCCAGTCTCCGCCATTTTCCAGGCGGCGCGCCTCGCGCTTGCAGGCGTCGACGACGTGCGGGCAGCGCCGCCCGAAGACGCCGGGCCGGTCGAACTTGGCGCGCGCCGTGGCCGCTGCCGCGGGTTCGACAATGATGGCGTCGAGCGCTGCCAGCCAGGCGCCCTCCAGGTCGGCCCAGCTCTTCCCGGTCACCGCGGGCAAGTCGCGCCCGCCGTACCATTCGCGCACCACGGCGGCGCCGAACTGCTCGTGCACCCAGCCGACGAAAGCGCCGCTCACGGTGTACGCCGTGGACGAGCTCTCCCCGAGGAAGCCGAGGGCGAACAGCCGCGAGAGCGGGGGCAGGATGCCGAGGTCCTTCATGGCCTTGGCCCACTCCGCCGCCGAGAGATCGCCCTCGCGTGGCGAGGCGGCCACGGCCACGCCCTCGATGAGCCCGGGGTCGGGGATGAGCCCGCCCCAGCTGCCGGCGGTGCCGAAGGGGCCGCGCGCCGGGTGCGGGTAGCCGCCCTGCTGCAGGTAGACCTCGTGGCGCCAGGGCTTGGCGATGTAGGTGTCGGCGGCGCCCATGAGCGCGTCCTTCTGCGCCGCGTCGGCGAAGAGGTAAGCGCGGATCTTGGGCGTGCCGGAGATGCCCAGCCAGGCCTCGCCAGCGGCAACGTGGGCGTCGCAATCGCGCGCGAAGCGCTGCGCGTCGGCCAGGCGCAGCCCGCGCGCGTAGACCACCTGGCAGCGCTGGCCCTCGATCACCGCGCCGAGCTCGGCGGCGATGCTCTGCGACGTCTGCCAGTGGCCGAGTCGGTTGCCGAGGAAGATGGAGGTCAGGCTGGCGGTGAGCGCCACGCCGCCGGCGACGAGCAGTCCGGGGCGTCCGATGGAGTGGAAGTGCAGGCGGCCGCGGTCGTCTCGCACCAGGTGCATCGCCGCCACGAAGGCAGCGAAGAGGGTGGCCGCCGAGCCGGCGCGGTACGCCAGCAGACCGCCATGATCGATGATCGTGTCGTAGAGGGTGCCGCTGAAGTACCCGACGAACGGGTCGTACGCGAAGACCATGGGGCTGGTGTAGAAGCGCACCAGGCTGACCAGCGCCGAGCCGATGGGCCCGGCCATGGCCAGCGCCAGCGTGGCCAGACGGCGCCGCACCGGCCGCTCGATGGAGCCGCCGATCTCTCCGGCCAGCGCGCCCCAGGCGCCGGCGAGGAGGGCGCCGCACGCCGGCCCGAGCGCGAACAGGGTCGAGCCGCCGAGGAAGTCGCAGAAGCCGTCGCGCAGCCCGTGGAACAGCGTCGTCAGCCAGACGGCGGCGGCGTAGAGACCGCCGTTGGCGACGCCACGGCAGAACGCCTCGAACGGCTCGGCGCGCGCACGGGCCACCTCGAGCGCCGTGGCCAGCGCCACGCACAGCGGCACCACCAGGCCGGCAGCGAAGGCGCTCTCGTATCCGGGGCCGCCGAAGAGCGGCAAGAAGCCGATGGCCAGCATGAGCACGACCGCGGCGGCGAGGCCGATGCGCGGCGCCAGGGTGCTCAGGAAGCGCGGCATGGAGCGCCAGGCATACGACACGGCGGTCGCCGTGCGCACCAACCTTCGGTCAGGCGACCGTGCTCTCGCTGGCGACGTCGGCCGAGCGCGGCGGCTCGAGCACCAGCGGCAGCACCTCGTCGACGGTCGAGACCAGGGTGATGGTCAGCTCGTCCTTGATGTTGGCGGGGATGTCGTCGAGGTCGCGCCGGTTCTGGGCTGGGATGAGCACCTCGCGGATGCCGGCGCGATGCGCGGCGAGCAGCTTCTCCTTCACACCGCCCACCGGCATGACCCGGCCGCGGAGCGAGATCTCGCCGGTCATGGCCACGTCGGCCTTCACCGAGCAGTTGAGGAGCAGCGAGGCCACCGCGGTGAACATGGTGATCCCGGCGCTCGGCCCGTCCTTGGGTGTGCCGTGCTGGGGGATGTGCAGGTGGAGGTCGATCTCCTTGAGCCAGGCGGGGTCGAGGTGGAGGCGCTCGGCCTTGCTGCGCACGAACGAGACCGCGGTGGTCGCCGACTCCTGCATGACGTTGCGCATGTTGCCGGTGAGCAGCACGTTGCCCTTGCCCGGCATGCGCGTGGCCTCGATGAAGAGGATGACGCCCCCGCCGGGCGTCCAGGCCAGGCCGGTGGCCACGCCCGGCGCCAGGTGTCGCTCGGCGATCTCCGGGCGGTACTTCTGCGGGCCGAGCACCTTCTCCACGTGCTCCGGGGTCACCGTCTCCCGGATCTCCATCGCCCCTGTCTCGGGAGAGCTCGCGTCGGTCAGGGCCTCGGCGAGCTTGACCGCGGTGCCCCGGCACACCGAGGCGATCTCGCGCTCCAGGCCGCGCACCCCGGCCTCGTGCGTGTAGTAGTCGACGATGGCCGCGATGCCCGCCTCGGTGAAGTCGAGGCGCTCGTCGGTGAGGCCGTGCGCGGAGAGCTGCTTGGGGACCAGGAACTCGCGGGCGATGCCGAGCTTGTCGCTGCGCGTGTAGCCGGGGACCTCGATGACCTCCATGCGGTCCATGAGCGGCTGCGGGATGCCGTCGCGGTTGTTGGCGGTGGCCAGGAACATCACCTGCGACAGGTCGAAGGGCAGGTCCAGGTAGTGGTCCTGGAAGGTGGAGTTCTGCTCCGGGTCGAGGACCTCGAGCAGCGCTGCCGCCGGGTCGCCGCGGACGTCGACGCCCATCTTGTCGACCTCGTCGAGGACCAGGACCGGGTTCTTGCTGGCCGTCTTCTTGAGGGCCTGGATGATGCGACCGGGGAGCGCGCCGACGTAGGTGCGGCGGTGCCCGCGGATCTCGGCCTCGTCGCGCACGCCGCCGAGGGCGATGCGCTCGTAGCGGCGGCCCATGCTGCGAGCGATCGACTTGCCGAGCGACGTCTTGCCCACGCCGGGCGGGCCGATGAAGAGGAGGATGGGGCCCTTCTTGTCGCTGCGCAGCTGGCGGATGGCCGAGTACTCGACGATGCGCTTCTTCACCTTCTCCAGGCCGAGGTGGTCCTCGTCGAGGCAACGGCGGACGTCGGGCACGGAGAGCTTGTCGGGTGTGGTCTTGGACCAGGGCAGATCGGCGATCCACTCCAGGTAGGTCTTGGTGACGTTGAACTCCGCCGACTGCTGGGCCATCGAGCGCAGCCGCGAGAGCTGCTTCTTGACCACCTTCTCGACCTCCGCCGGCACCTTGGCGCGGCGCAGGCGCTCGCGGAGCTCCTCGATCTCGTCGTCGTCGCCGCCCTCGCCGAGCTCCTCGCGGATGGCCTTCATCTGCTGGCGCAGGATGTACTCGCGCTGCGACTTGCCCATCTCCTCCTGGACCATGGAGGAGATCTCCTTCTTGACGCGCAGCACCTCGAGCTGCCTGCCGACCATGGCCAGCACCAGGCGCACCCGCGCCTTGACGTCGAAGGCCTCGAGGATCTCCTGCTTGTCACCCACCGAGGCCTGCGCCTGCGGGAAGTTGGAGGCGATGAGGTCGGCGAGCGCGCCGGGCTCGCGCACGTTGTCCAGGATGCCCGCCGTGTCGCGGGGAAGGTTGGGCATGAGGCCGAGCACCTCGCGTGTCGCCTCGCGCAGGCCGGCGCCGAGGGCGTCGAGCTCCACGTCGCGCACCAGCGACTCCGGGATGCGCTCGATCTTGGCGCGCATGTAGGGCTCGAGCGTGGTCTGGCTCTTGAGCCGGAAGCGGCCGAGGCCGTTGAGCACCACCGAGTAGTTGCTGGGCGCGAGCCGGATGACCTTGACCACGCGGGCCACGGTGCCCACCGAGTAGAGCTCCTTGAAGGTCGGCTCATCGACGTCGGGCGACCGCTGACTGACGACGCCGACCAGGGCGCGCTCGCGACCGAGCAGCTCCTCGACCAGGCGCACGCTGCGCGGCCGGCCGACGTTGATCGGCACCACGGACATCGGGAAGAGGACGGAGTTGCGCAGCGGCAGCACCGGCACCAGGTCCGACTCGGCGGGAGCGGACGGCGGCGGCGGACGCGATGGAGGGGCACCTGCCATGGGTATCCTCTTACTCTACCAACGGCGCCGGAGCACGACGTGCCAGAAGAGAGTGCGCTCGGCCTTGGTGTCGCGCGGTGGTGCCAGCCGCCGTTGGCAGCACGAGGGATGGGGGGCCCCGCGGAACTTGCTTCCGCGGGGGGAAGGGGCTGCGAGCCCCTTCCTGCGACTAGAAGTCGCGGATCTTCCAGACGCCGTGCTCGCGCACGAACGACACCGTGCCGCCGGCACCGTACGTCATGGCTGCGCTGTCGCCCGTCTCCTCGATGGTCGCGTTGGGGAGCGCGGCGCGGATGGCCTGCACGATGCGACTCATCTGCTCCTTCTGCGGCCCCTCCCAGGCGGCGCGCAGCTTCTCCGGCGTCAACCGAGCGACGTCGCCCGCGCGCGGCGGCGTGGCCGGCGGCGCTGCGGGGGGCGCAGACTTGGGGTCGGCCGGTGGCTTGGCGGAGGCATCGGCCGGGGGCGCAGCCTCCGCCGGTGCTCCCTCGACCGGCGCGGCGCCCTCCTTCTCGGTGTCGGGCACGTACTTGAGGATGACGTCGTAGCGCTTGCGCTCGTAGGCGCGCAAGAAGCCGAGCAGCGCCTGCCGCGGCGTGGCCTGGCCGTAGAGGTCGACGGCGGCGGCGTCGATGCGCCACTGGCCGCTCTCGTAGACGAGCAGGATCTCCTCACCGCTGGGGACGGTGACCGTCGCCGTGACCACCGGATCGCTGGCCGGGCGGGCGATGGAGCGCGCGATCTCCAGCACGTCCTGCGGGTTGTCGCGGACGGCGCGGCGGAAGGCCTCCAGCGACATGGACCGCTTCGCCTCCTCGGAGAGCAGGCGGTAGGCCTCGTCGACCCGCCCCTGCTCGAGGGCACGCGCATACGCACGCAGGGTGTCGCTCGGCCCTTGCTGCACGGCGCCCGACCCGCACGCGGACGTGGCGAGCGCGCCGATGGCCAAGGACAGGGCGAGCAGGACGGATGCGGCGCGCACGACAGTAGCGTGTAGCGAGGATCGAGGGACCTGGCAACGAGGGTTCGGACGGGTCTGGACGGCGGTGCCGGCGAAAAGTCGACGGAACGCGCGCCCCCGCTACCATGCTGGCCAGCATGGCCCGGCAAGCGCACGTCGCGCGGCGCACCAAGGAGACCGACATCGCGGTCGAGATCGACCTCGACGGCAGCGGGCGCGCCGAGGTGGACACGCCCCTACCCTTCCTGTCCCACATGGTCGAGCAGATCGCTCGTCATGGCCTCTTCGACCTGCGCGTCACGGCCAAGGGAGACGTGGAGATCGACGGGCACCACACCACCGAGGACCTGGGCATGGTCCTCGGCAGCGCGGTGGCCCAGGCGCTCGGCGACAAGGCGGGCATCGCCCGGTACGGAGAGGCCACGCTGCCCATGGACGAGGCGCTGGTCACCTGCGCGCTCGACCTCTCGGGGCGCAGCTACTTCGTCTGGCGGGTGCCGCTGCCCAAGGCCAAGCTCGGGACCTGGGACGTGGAGCTGTGCGAGGTGTTCTTCGAGGCCTTCGCACGGACGGCGCAGTGCAATCTGCACCTGCGCCTCATCGAGGGGTCGAACCTGCACCACATCGTGGAGATCTCGTTCAAGGCCTTCGCCAAGGCCTTGATGCGCGCCACCCGGGTGGATGGGCGCGGCGCCGGTGTGCCGTCGACCAAGGGCACGCTCTGAGCCCGCAGAGGCCCCGAGGACAGGTGGCCCGATGAGCGCGACCGCGAGAGGCCCGTGGCCGAGACCCTGACCATCGTCGACCTGGGCATGGGCAATCTGCGCAGCGTCGAGCGCGCGCTGCGCCGCGCCGCGGACGACGCCGGACGCGCCGTCGAGGTGCAGGTGCGCGCCGACCCCGAGGCCATCGGCGCCAGCGATCGGGTGGTGGTGCCCGGACAGGGCGCGTTCGCGGACTGCGGCGCGCGCCTGCAGGCCGGCGTGGGCGAGGCGCTGCGCGCGCACCTGGGCAGCGGCAAGCCGTACCTCGGCATCTGCCTCGGCATGCAGGCGCTGTTCGAGACCAGCGAGGAGGCGCCCGGCGTGGCCGGCCTGGGGTGGTTCGCCGGTGCGGTGCGGCGGATACCCGACGGCGCGGTGGACCCGCGGACCGGCGAGGCGGTGAAGGTGCCGCACATGGGCTGGAACGAGGTGCGGCTGGTGCGCGATCACGCCGGGCCGCTCGAGGTGTTCCGCAACCGGCGCGCGCACCTCTACTTCGTGCACAGCTACCACGTGGTGCCCGACGACCAGGCGCTGGTCGCGGCAATCGCCGAGCACGGGCCGCACCGCATCACCGCGGCCATCCAGCAGGGTGCCATCACCGCCACCCAGTTCCACCCGGAGAAGAGTCAGTCCGAGGGCCTGCGCCTGCTCGAGGCCTTCCTGAAGAGCTAGCGCGATGCCGCGCGCCCGCTCGAGCGCGCCCTTCTCGACCCGCTTCGCCTCGCCCTGCCCCGCTCCTGCCCCGCTATCCTCGCCGCCCCCATGGACGTCTTCCCCGCCATCGACCTCCTCGACGGCCAGGCCGTGCGCCTCCACCAGGGCCGCTACGATCAGGTCACCGTCTACGAGAAGGTGCCCGCCGACGCCGCGCGGCGCTTCCGCGCGCACGCACGCTGGCTGCACGTCGTCGATCTGCAGGGCGCCCGCACCGGGCATCCGACGGCGCCGGAGATCATCGCCGGCCTCATCGAGGCCTTCGACGCGCCCTCCGGTGGCGGCGTGCAGGTCGGCGGTGGCGTGCGCACGGCCGCGATCGCCGAGGCCTACCTGGCCATGGGCGCGGCGCGCGTGGTGCTCGGCACCGCCGCCGCCGCAGAGCCGGAGCTCATCGCCGAGCTGGCCACCCGTCACCCGGGCCGGGTGGTGGTGGCCCTCGACGCCAGGGACGGCATCGTGGCCACCGATGGCTGGGAGAAGAGCTCGGGGCGCACGGCGGCGAGCATGGCCGAGGCGCTGCGGGCGCTGCCCATCGCCGCCGTCCTCTACACCGACGTGGCGCGCGACGGCACCCGCGCCGGCCCGAACCTCACCGCCACGGCGCGCCTGTGCGCGGTCGGGCTGCCGGTGCTGGCCTCGGGCGGCGTCGGCAGCCTCGACGACCTGCGCGCGCTGGCGCACGTCGGCGGCGTGGTCGGAGCCGTCGTCGGACGCGCGCTCTACGACGGCGTCTTCGGGCTCGACGAGGCCGTGCTGGCCGCGCGCGGGCCGGACGGCGAGGCCTAGCCCCGCGCACCGGCGCCACCGGCCGCTCGCATGGGCCGTCAGCGAAAACCCGTGTAGGCTCGTGCGCCTGCATGTCGGACCGTGAGTCGATGCGCCCGCCGTCGTCGCGCGAGCTCGCCGGTGAGGACTTCCTGTTCCACCTCTACCGGGGCAGCGAGCTCTTGCAGGACAACCGTGTCCACGACGCCAAGGCCGAGCTGGAGCAGGCGCTGTCGCTGCAACCCAGCGACCCCAAGGGCCAGGACCTGCTGGGCATCGTCTACTTCCGGCTCGGGATGTATCCGCGCGCCATCTCCATCTACGAGCGGCTCATCCAGATGCACCCCGCGGCCATCGAGCCGCGCATCAACCTGGCCCTGTCGTACCTGAAGACGGGGCAGCCCTCGCAGGCCCGCGTCGAGCTGGAGCGCGTGCTGGAACAGAACCCGAATCACGGGCGCGCCTGGGGCTACCTCGGGCTCGCCTTCCAGCGCCTGGGCGACCTGGAGCGCGCCGGCCACGCCTTCGCCGCCGGCGGACACGACGCCATGGCCAGGCGCGTGCTGGAGATGGCCGCCGGCGCATCGGTGTCGCTGCGCCCGGACGCGCCGACGGGAGGCAGCGCCGAGGTCCGGCGCGCGGCGGGCGAGGCCTTCCACGACCTCGATCGCCGCGACGTCGGCTTCCACAGCGACGCCGGCATTCCGCGCATCCCCTCCGGCACCTGGTCGGCCATCGAGCCGGGCCGCGAGCAGCTCCCCGGCGACACGCCCTTGCCCGGAGGCCCGCGCCTGCCGAGCCTGGGGGGCGTGCCCATCGCCCCGATGGAGCCGGCGCTCATCCACCGCCATCGCAGCGAGCACGGCGACCTCCGACGCGAGCCGCCGGTCGACATGCGGGGGGCGCACACCGCGGTGACGGCGCCGGCGCCCGCGCCCCCATCGCCGGAGCAGCTCGACCCTCATGGCGGGTCCGGACAGGTGCCGCCGGCGCCGGCGTTCCTCCAGCCGGTGCCGCACCCGTCCGACCCGCCGACGGCGCGCGTCTCCGGTGCGCCGGCCACCGCGACGCAGATGGTGCGCGACCTCATGCTCGTCTTCCCGCGCGACCTGAGCGTCGCCCAGCACGCCTCCGGGCTGGTGCTGGTGCAGGCGAAGTCGAGCTTCGCCGCACGCCTCGATGCGGTCCGCACGCTGGCCTACCCGGCCGGGTACGCGACCAGCGTCCTCAACCGCAAGGTGCGCGGCAAGCTGGTCGACGAGCCGCTCGGCGGCGCCTCCTCGCCGCTCTTCGAGATCTCGGGACACGGCGAGCTGGTGCTGGGCGGCGCCTCCGGGCGCCCGCTGACCACGCTGGCGCTGGAGGACGAGCCGCTCTACCTGCGCGAGGAGCTGCTCTCCGCCTTCGAGCTCGCCGTGAACTACGACAGCGGACGCCTGGCGGTGGGCGACGGCGACGCCATCGCCATGGTGCAGCTCCGGGGTCCGGGGACGGTCATTGCCTCGCTGCCGGCCGCGACGACCGCCATCGAGATCACCGAGGGCCACGGGGCGGCGGTGCGAGCGCTGGCGGTGCTCGGCTGGATGGGGCGGGTCGTGCCGCGCGCGCTGCTGCCCAGCGAGGCGCCGGCCGGGGCGCGCGGCTTCGTCTCGTTCTCGGGCGAGGGCATGGTGCTGCTCGATGCCCGCTGACTCGCGCGCCCCGGCGTCGGGCAGGAGCCAGGCCTCCGTCGGAGCCTCGGCAGGACCGAGGTCTCCTGACGGAGCCTCGGCAGGACCGAGGTCTCCTGACGGAGCCTCGGCAGGACCGAGGTCTCCTGACGGAGC
>JBBJMR010000455.1:0-5266 GCA_037720395.1 Polyangiaceae bacterium | reverse complement strand
GCGGCGCCCCCCGCCCCCCCCCCGCCCCCCCCCCACCGGGGGCGGCGGCCGCCGCCCCCCGGGGGGGGCCGGCGCCCCCCGCCGCCCCCCACGACGTCGCTCGCCTGGCGGATCATGCGCACTCGGGGCGGGAACGCCGCTTGCCTGGGAGGTCCGTCATGCGATCCATGGGCATCTTCGTGTTCGGGTACGTCCTGCTCCTGGGCGGACTGTTGCTCGCCCTGTGGAAATCGGGCGTTCTGGCGCGCGTTGGTTCGGCCTGGACGGCCATCGGCGTGCTCATCGCGCTCGGGGTGGGCGTCATGCTCGCCGTCAGCCGCTCTCGCCCGCGCACGATCATCGCACCCTGACGTCCATCGTCGTCACGCCCTGACGCTCACCCGCCGCCCTCGGGTGACGCGCCGGCGGGAGGCTTTGCAGCGGGCACCGGCGAGTCCTTGCAGCAGCGGAAGCCTTCCTCGTAGCCGTAGTCTTCTTCCTTGTGGAAGCCGACGGTGGGGCGGCAGCGCCCACGCACCGGGCCCCACCAGCCCCCTTTCAGGCCGCTGCGGTCCGGGTACTTCTTGCCAGGCCGCATCACCCACTCGTTGATGTTGCCGTTCATGTCGTAGGCCCCGAACGGCGATAAGCACTCCGGCAGCGACCCCGCCGGTACGCGCTGGTCGAGGCGCTCGAGCTCGGCCTTGCACACGGGCTTGTTCATGCAGCGCTCGTACTTGGCGAGCTTCTTCCGCCGCTTGCGGTACTGCCGGTCGATGTTGCACTTCGTGGGGTCGCGTTCGAAGCCGTAGGTGTACGGCCACATGTCCGGCCCCTCGCAGGCGAAGTCGAACTCGGCCACCGTGCACAGGCGCTTGCCCGCGTCCTCGCACATCTTCTTGGCGTCCATCCACGACACCAGGAGGAGCGGCAGCTCGCCCTTCTCGTTCGGCCACTCGTAGCGATCGACGCAGTAGCGCACGGGCGTCTTCTTGGAGAGGCACTCGGTGGGCTCGTGGTAGCGCAGGCAGCGTTCGCTCACCGTGCTCGCCTCGCCCTCCTCGCTCTTCTTCTTGCGCTTCTCGTCCTTCTTGTACTCGTCGTGGTGCTCCTTGCACCGCTGGTTGACGTCGCGGCAGTACTCGCCCGCGACCAGGACCATGTCGGCAGGGCAGCCCACGCTGGTGCCGGGCAGGCCGTCGCCGTCCGGGTCGCCGGGGCCGGCCGTGGCGGCGTCGCCGCCCGCCGCGTCGCCCCCGGCGTCGGGTGGAGGGGCCGCATCGGCGTCCGCAGGTGCGACCGCGCCGTCGAGCGGCGCGGCAGCGGCGTCCACGCTCGCCGCCGAGGGCACGGGCGCCCCGGCGTCCGTGGCGCCTTCCGGAGCCTTCGAGCAGCCGGCAACGGCGAGCGCCAGCAGCGCCCAGACCGCAGGCGCGCCGCGCGGCCCCCGTCGAGGCGCGAACGCGCTCACCGTCCGGGCGCGGGCACGACCTTGAGGGACGCGCCTGCCGTCGCGCTCGACCTCGACCACGATCTCGCGGCCGGGCTCGAGCTCGCCGAGGGCGAACATGAAGTCGTGCACGTTGCCGACCTCGTGCTTGTCGACCTTGACGATGACGTCGCCGGCCACGATGCCGCCGCGCGCCGCCGGCGCATCGGGGCGGACCCCGGAGAGGCGCATGCCCTTCCCCTGGAAGGCGTAGTCCGGCAAGGTCCCCATGGAGACCTTCATGCCGCTGCCGCGGCCGCTCATGCCGCCGTGCGCGTTGCCCGGCGTGTCGACGAAGGCCAGCCGCTCGTTGCGGTCGGCGGTGAGCTGCGCCAGGCGCGAGGCCAGGGTGGCGATCTGCTCGATGCCTGCGTAGTTGAGCTTGTCCGCGGTGTCGCTGGGCTTGTGGTAGTCGTCGTGCACGCCGGTGAAGAGGAAGGTCACCGGCACACGCGCCACGGTGAAGGGCATGTGATCGCTGGCGCCGAAGCCCTCGTTGCCGAACGTAGGCTCCAGGTCGAGGCCGGCGACGGCCGTGCGAACCACCTCCGGCCAGGCGGCCGCGGTGCCCACGCCGTCGACGACCAGCTTCTTGCCGCGCAGGCGCCCCACCATGTCGGCGTTGATCATGGCCGTCACCGAGCCGATGGGCACCGGCGGGTTCTCCACGAACCAGCGCGAGCCGATGGTCCCGATCTCCTCGGCCCCGAAGGCGATGAGCGCGACGTTGCGCTCCGGAGCCTGGGGCAGCGCCCTGAGGCGGCGCGCGACCTCGAGCAGCAACGCCGTGCCGGAGGCGTTGTCGTCGGCGCCGAAGTGCACCTCGCGCACGCCGGGCGCGCGCGAGGCGGAGGTGCCGCCCTGGCCCAGGTGGTCGTAGTGCGCGCCGACCACCACCCACTCGGTGGCCGACTTCGATCCCTCGCGGGCACGGATGGCGCCGACCACGTTCCAGGCCGGCGCGTCGATGGGGGTGAGCTGGGTGGCCAGCACCGCCCTGGACTTGGCCACGACCACCGGCTTCTTCAGCGCCTTGCTGTCGGCGCGGACCCTGGCGACGTCGATGCGCCCCGCGGCCAGCATCTTCTGCGCAGCGCCGAGCTTCATCACCACCGCGGGCACGCCCATGCTGGTGGCATCTGCGGGCGCGGCGGGCAGCGTGTCGTCCGCGGCGACGAGGATCACGCCGGCAGCCTTGTGCTCGCGGGCGGTGCGCAGCTTGTATCGGACGCTCCCGAAGTCGCGCAGCGCGCGCGCCGGATCCGGCGCTGCGTGCGGGTCGGAGGCCGCGTGCGGGTCGACGGCCGCGTGCGGATTGGCCGCGACAGGCGGGCTCGCGGCCGCGTGCGGATTTGCCGCAGCGGGGGCGCTCGCGGCGGCAGCCGGGCTCACGACAGGGGGGCTCCCGGCTCCGTGCGGGCTTGCCGCCGCGCCGTGCGGGCTCGGCGGCGCGGCGCCGGCCAGCGGCGAGGACTTCGGCGCGCCGTCGAGGACGATCACCACCTTGCCGGTCATGTCGCCGCCCGCATAGTCGTCCCAGCCGACCGCGCTGGCCGTGATGCCGTGACCGACGAAGACCAGCTCGCCGCTGACCTCGCCGCTGGCGCTGCCCTCGGCGGTGGTCACGGCGTCCGGCGGCACGTCTCCGCCGCCCTTGAGCCAGGTGGTGGCCAGGCGCGGCGCCTCGGTCTTCACGCCGATGCGCGCCTTGAGCTCCTGCAGGAAGCCACGCGCACCCTGGGCGCCCGTCTTGTTGGCGCCGGCGTCGCCGAGCGGCGTCAGCCCGAGCTCCGCGAACCGCTTGACCACGTAGTCGGCGGCCATCCTGGCGCCCGGCTCACCGGTGCCACGCCCGGCGAGCTCCGGGGAGGCGAGATACTTCACGTCGGCCGTGATGCGCGCCACGGCGGCCGGGTCGGGGCCACCAGCGCGGCGGCGCGCGGCGCGCCACCACCCCGGTGCCGGCGGGCGGCACGGTCACCGGCCCCGGCGAGGCAGAGCAGGCCGCCACCAGCAGCAGCGCGGCGAAGGCGACTCGCGGCGGCGCCGGCAACGTCGGATCCGTCGACCGGCGCGGCTCACCATGGGTGGGCCTTGTACGCCGCGCGCACCAGCTCCACGGCGCGACGACCGACGTACTCCTCCACGTCCGCAGCCGCGATGTGGCGGTCCTTGGCGAAGTCGAAGTCGCGCGGCTTTCCCTCGATGAAGGTGACCTTGATGATCGCCGTCTCGCGGTCGAGCACCACCGACAGCGACACCTCGCGCAGGGTGACCCGGAGCGCGTCCTTGGTGTCCTCGAGGGCGCAGGGCTGGCCCTTCTCGGCCACCCGATCGCGCGTGAACACCAGCCCGTCGCGCGCCAGCTGCATGGCCGCCTCCGCGCTGGTCAGGGCCTCTTCGACGCGCTTGCGGTGGCGTTCCTTGTCCTCGGCCTCTCGCTCGGCCTTGGTCTTGACTACTTCGGTCAGCTCGTCTCGCCAGTTCGCCACGTCCGCTCCCTCGTTGAGTCAGCCGCACGACGGCCCGCCTCGACCGCGCGCCTCCGAGATGCCTGCGAGATGCCGAGGTGCGGCGCCGCGCACGGCCCGCCAGGTATCCTTTGGATCGCGCGCGCTGTCCAGGCCCCTGGACGAGGTATCATCCGCGTTTCCGATGGATCTCTCCCCGGGACACGTGGTCGCCGGACGGTACCGCGCCGACCGCCGTGTCGGCTCCGGCGGCATGGGAGAGGTGTGGGCCGGCGAGCACCTGGCCATCGGCGTCAAGGTGGCCATCAAGGCGCTGCTGCCTGCCGCCAAGGTGAGCCACGAGGTGGTGGCCCGCTTCAAGCGTGAGGCCTTCCTGCTCGGGCGCATCCGGAGCGAGTACGTGGCGCGCGTGCTCGACTTCGTGAACGACGAGGACATCGGCCTGGTGCTGGTCATGGAGCTGGTCGAAGGCGACCCGCTGGCCAAGCGGCTGGCCAACGGCGCGCTCTCCGTGGAGGAGTGCGTGGACCTCGGCGCCGACGTGGCCCGCGCGCTGTGCGACCTGCACCGCGTGCACGTGGTCCACCGCGACCTCAAGCCGGGCAACATCATCCTTTCGCCGACCATCGAGGGAAGGCGGCGCGCCGTGCTCGTCGATTTCGGCGTCAGCCGGCTGCTCTCCGGTGGCGAGGGCGACGAGGACACCATCACCGGGATCACCAAGGCCAACATGGCCGTGGGCACCGTGGAGTACATGGCGCCGGAGCAGATCCTGAGCTCGCGCGACGTCACTGGCAGCTCCGACTGCTATGCGCTCGGCGCCATCCTGCACCGCGGTGTCGCCGGCAGCCACGTCTTCGGCGAGATCTTCGAGCACGAGCTGGCGCACACCAAGCTCACCAAGGACGCGCCCCCGCTGCGCACCGGCCGCGCCGATCGCGTGGCGCGCGGCCTGGAGGCGGTGGTGGCGCGCGCGCTCCGCCGCCGGCCGCACGAGCGCTATGCGCGCGCCGAGGAGATGGTCGCCGCCCTCGAGACCCTGCGCGAGATGGCCAGGTGCGCGGCCCTCGACGTCGCCGACTCGACCACCACCGACGACGCCGCGGCCGAGGTCGCCGGCGCACCGGCGTCCGCGCCGATGTCCGCGCCGGTGGGGCCCCCGCCGCTTCCTTCGGTGCGCTCCACGCCGACCCCCGAGGAGTCGGCGTTCGCGGTGCCGTCGGCACCGACCTCGGTCGCCGCGTCGCGCGCGCCGCGCGGCGTGGCGCGCGCGCGCACCGCCGCCGTGGGGGCGCTGGCCCGCGGCGCCGGGGCGGCGGGGGGGGTC
>JBBJMR010000182.1:0-17757 GCA_037720395.1 Polyangiaceae bacterium | reverse complement strand
GCGCCGGGCACGCGAAAGATGTAGAGCGCGGCCATGGTCAGCCCGCCCTGCACCGCCGATGTCGCACAGAGGCCGAGGATGGCGCCGTTGACCGTCTCGCGGATGGACGCGAACAGCTCCTCGGTGTCGTGGTGCGGGAAGGGCGAGAGGCGCATCAACCACCCCGACAGCGCGCGCCCATCGCGCAGGAAGTAGTAGAGCGCGAGCAGGAAGAGGAAGAGATCGACGACCTGGCCCGGCAGCGCGCGGGCCATGTTGCCGGCCATGGCGGCGACGGTGCCGCCGACCTGGCGCACCAGGTTCTCGGTGGCCTCGCGCACGCGCTCGCCCATGACGCCCGTCTGCCAGCTGCCGAGCTTGTCGGAGATGAAGTTCTGGATCTGGCGCGTGGCCTGCGACCAGTCGCGGTCCAGGAAGTCGTTGATCGAGCTCACCGCCTTGGCGGCCAGCAGCGCGGCGGGGATGACCACCACCACCACCGACAGCAGCGTGAGGATGCCGGGCGCGAAGCGGCCGAGCCGAGGCCAGCGCTTCACCAGCCGCCGCTGCAGGGGTTGCAGCACGAGCGCGAAGAGCCCGCCGAGGGCGATGGGCACCAGGATGCCCTTCACCATCCAGAGGAAGAGGCCGAGCAGGGCGGCGCGGAGCACCAGAGCCAGCACGCGGTCGCGTTCCATGGCCACGGTTCTAGCAGGCTCGACCGGCGGGCTGGGCCGAACGTAGAGTCGCAGGCCACCGCGATTCGCACGTGCTACGAGGAGCAACCATGAGCAGCGGATACAACCCGCCGGGTGGCGGTGGCAGCGGCTGGGGCGCCCCTCCGGGCGGAGACGGCGGCTGGGATGGTGGCGGTGGGTATGGCGGCGCCGGCCCCCAGGGCGGCTACACGCCGCCGCCCGGGCCCGGGGGCGGCATGGCGACCACCGGTCCGACCGGCATGGTTCCGTTCTCCGACAAGGACCAGGGCACGGTCTTCGTCATCTCCGTGCTCGGCGGGATGCTGGGCATCGATCGGTTCTATCTCGGGCAGACCGGCCTGGGCGTCGCCAAGCTGCTCACCTGTGGCGGCCTGGGGATCTGGTACCTCATCGACGCGGCGATGGTGGGCATGGGCGCGATGCGCGACGCCGAGGGGCGGCCGCTGGCCCGCGCGTCGGACGTCGGCAGGCCGACCCGCAGCCAGACGGTGGCCATGCTGCTCGCCTATTTCCTGGGTTCCTTCGGCGCCGATCGCTTCTACCTCGGTCAGACCACCCTCGGCATCGTCAAGCTGCTGACCTGCGGCGGGCTGGGCATCTGGCAGATCGTCGATATCTTCCTCATCGGCATGGGCAAGATGCGCGACAACGAGGGCAACTCGCTGCGCTTCGACGCCTGAGCCGGGGGAGCATTGGCGCCGGCGCCCCCCCCGTCGATGGGGCCGATGGGAATCGGGGTGCCGCAGGTGCCGAGGCCAGTCCTGGCAAGTCATCCGGGAAACCGGATTGCCCCGCGCTCAAGAAGGAGATGTGCAGGGTGACGGCCGGCTGCGCGTGGAGCGAGGGCCCGGGCGCGCCGAAGAAGTGTGTCGCCGAGGGTCCGTGATAGCCCGGCCGACGCCCACGCTGTCCGCTGGCAGGTAGCTCTCCTGCGTCGTGGTGCTCAGCGCGCCTCGAGGGCGAGCATGCGCACCGTGCGCGGCTTGATGCGGATCTCGAAGAGCGCCTGCCCCTCGGCGCCGGTGCGCGCGCCGAAGGTGGTGTCGTCGAGCGCGTCGCGCGCCGAGCCGACCGCCGCGGCACCAGGTGGCGACTGGACGGTGACCCGCGCCACCAGGTCGGTGTCGGTGGGATTGAGGAGGAAGAGCACGCGCGGCGCGCCGTCGTCATCCTCGTGCACGGTGGCGAACACCGAGTCCGGATCGCAGGCCAGCGTGGGCAGGCCCAGCGCGTCCACCGCGCGCGCCACGGCTGCGTCGGCGGCGGCCGGATCGAGGTCGACGACCAGCGGCACCCCCGAGTCGCCGGCCAGCCGCTGGGCGTCGAGCGCCGCGGGGAGCGCTCGCAGCGACCCGTCGAGCGTGGGCGGGCGCGGGCCGACGGAGATGGCCACGCCCGCCTGGGCGGCCGCCTCGGCGCGGGTCAGGAGCGCCGGGTTCATGCCGCCGGAGGTGGCGCAGATGATCCAGCGCGCGCCTCCCATGCTCACCTCGCGGTCCTCACCGCCGATGTGCGCGAACGGCACGCCGCGCGCCTCGAGCGCGGCGTCGAAGGTGCGCACGAAGGCGTCGGCCTCGATGGGCGGCGAGTAGCCGAGGCCGAGGTCGTCCTCCAGGCAGCTCTCGCGTGCGCCTGCGCCCAGCACCGAGAAGACGGCGCCGGTGAGCGGGCCGAAGGCGTGCATCACCCTGGCCAGCCGGCGCTCGCTGCGCGGGGTGAGCAGGCGCACCGGCGCTCGTCGCCGCAGGGTGTGGAAGCGCGTCTGCTCCAGCGCCGCGCAGAGCCTGGTCCAGAAGGCGGCGAAGGGGCGCGCGCGCCCGTGGCGATCGATGGGCGCGCCGATCCATCGGTCGCGCTCCACGGCCATGTAGATGTTGAAGCCGCGCAGGCCGTAGGCCAGCGCCGCCATCATGGTGAAGGCGCTGTCGCGTTCTTCGAGCGGCGGGAAGAAGGGCGGGAAGCCGGCGCCCATCTCGCAGGCGAAGGCCGGCAGGCCGAGCGCGTCGCAGCGCACCGCCAGCTCGCTGGTGCGGCGGGAGATGGTGGCCCGGCTGCGCTCTCCAGCGGTGTGGTAGTAGTCGAGCCCCACCAGGTCGACGGCGCGTGTCATGCGCGCGACGTTGAGCGGCGTCGTCTCCTGGCCGATGGGCAGGTTGTGCATCGTCGGCAGGCGCGGCATGCCGCCGGCGCCGAGCGCTCGCGCGAAGCGCTCCAGCGCGGTGGCCAGCAGGTGCTCGTGGAACTCGCTCCAGTCCAGGTGGCGCGGCAGGTCGCGCGGCGTCTCGGCGTCGAAGCGCACCGGCGGCTCGACGGTGGCGAAGCGCGTCGTGCGCTCGCTGGGCGGTCCCTCGCCTTCGGGCCCCGGGCCGCGCGGTGGTGGCTGGCCGTAGGCGGCCTCGAGCGCGTCGAGGGTCTTGTACTTGTCGCGCAGGAAGCCGCGATACAGGGCGATGGCGTCCGGGTGGTAGTCTTGGTCGTACGCGCCGTCGCGGAAGTAGAGCGCGCCCTCGTTGTCGATCTGCAGGAGGACGATCGGCCCCGCCGGCCAGACCAGCGGCGCCAGCGCCGGGGCCAGCGCCTGGAAGAAGCGCGCCGCCTCGTCGTGGAAGGCCTCGCTGGCGTAGCTCGGCACCGGGAAGGCGTGCGGCACCATGGGCAGCATCACCGGGCTCTGCTTCGAGGAGCGCGCCTGGCAGCTGGCGTCCCAGACGACGCGCTCGGGGATGCCGAAGCAGGTCAGCTCGGCGTTGATGTGCGGCCCGGGGCGGACGATGGCGTAGAGCCCGAGCTCGTGCGCCAGCCGCAGGAAGGCGGCCACGTCGCGCTGCGGGTCGTTCTGGCCGAGCTCCAGCACGCCAGGCGAGATCTCGTGCACTGCCCAGGGCACGTAGATGTCGACCATGCGCAGGCCCAGGGCGCGCGTGGCCTCCAGACAGGCGCGCCAGTCGGCGCGCTCCAGCCGCCAGTAGTGGACGCTGCCCGCATAGAGCGGCACCACCTCGCCGCCGATCTCCATCCCGCCGCGCACCAGGCGCACCCCGGGCACGGCGTCTGGAGGGGGCGGCGGCGGCGCAGTGGGCGGGTGGGTGCGGCTCACGACGGCCGCGCAAGCTAGCAGTCGCCCGCTGCCCAGTCGAACACTCGTCACCCAGTCCGTCGCTGGCCCATCGCGGGCCAATGGAACACTCGTGCCCAGTCGGCCCGGCGGCGGTCAGAGAATCTCGTGGTCGGAGACCAGGGCGCGAATGGCCTCGGCGTCGTCGCCGTCGAGCTCCGTGAAGCGGATGCCGATGCCCGCCGGCTCGTCGTTTCCGCCCTCGCCGCGCACCCAGCGCACCTCGCCCACGGCGTGCACCGGCTCGGCGCGGCCGGGCAGCTCCAGGGTCACCGCCACCGGCTCGCCGCGCGCGGCCCCGGCGCGCGACCCCGCGTCGAGGGCCACGAAGAGCCCGCCCTCGGAGATGTTCTCGGTGATGCCGTGCAGCTCGCCGTCGCTGCCGTGGAGGGTGACGTTGACGCGCGCCTCGGCGCGCTCGTGGGTGCGGCGCGGATCGGGCTTGGCCTTGGTCGGTATGACGGCGGGCGTGTCCCGGTTGCCCTCGGCGCCGGGGCCGCGCGGCATGGGGTCGCGCGACTGGCGCGACGTGCCGTCGTGCCAGCGGGCACGGCCGTCGCGGATGACCAGCGGGATGATGTCGCCGATGGCCGGCACCGCACGGTGGCCGACGACCTGCGTGTAGCCGCCCGCGCTGCCGCCGAACACTTCCATGCGCGTCATCGCCGGGCAGTCCTCGCCCGCACAGTCGACGGTGCGCAGCTCGAGGCTGGTCACCAGCAGGCCGCCGTCCCAGCGCGACACGGCCGACAGCACGGTGGCCATGGCGTCGGCGCCCTCGTCGATCTGGCCGTCGCCGATGCTTCCGGCGCAGCCGGTCGCACCCCAGGCGCCGAGCAGGCCGAGCATGGCCAGCGCCGCGGTGCCACCGGGCGCTCGGCGGCGCCGCGCGAAGGCCGCGGCGGCCAGGGCCACGCCCAGCAGATAGAGCGAGCCGGGTGCGGTCCGCCCGCGCTTCGCGGTGCCGACGGCGCATCCGCCGCTCTGCGCGGCAGCGTCCAGCGAGCCGGGAACGTAGAGCTCGCGCAGCCCGGTCTCGTCGTCGCCGGCCAGGTCACGCTTCTGCGTCTCGCCGCGCGCCGAGGTCAGGAACATGGTCGCCTGCGTGTCGTGCTCCTCCTCGCCCAGCCCGAGGAAGTGCCCCACCTCGTGGGTGAGCACGTTCTGCAGGTCGTAGGCGCTGGTGCCGCCGCCCTTGCCGGCCGGCTGCGCCCCGGCGTAGCCGTCATCGACCACGTCGAAGGCCCGCGAAACGCCGCCGTTGATGATCACATCGGCGTCGACGATGCGACCGTTGTCGTCGAAGGTGAGCACGGTGACCGCCAGCGCGCCGCCGGCGAGCGGTGAGCCCTCGGCCGCGAAGCGCACCGTGCTGTGGTTGCCGTCGGCGCCTGCCCGGAAGCCCACGTCGTCGGCCTGCGCGGGGCGCGTGACCAGCGAGGGGATCTCCGTGTCGGCCACCACGCCCCAGGCGCGGAAGGCGGCGGCGACGGCGGCCGGCGCGCCCGGATGGGCGGCGATCACGCTCGGATCGACGCTGACCTCGATCTCCGGCTCGGCCCAGCGCACCGGGGTGCCGTCGGCCGACTTGCGCACGGTGTAGGCGCCGGCCTCGCGTGACAGCAGGCCAGCCGCCGAGGCGGTCAGCACTGCGGTGACACGGAGGATGCTGCGCATGACATGTCCATCGTCCCTCCCGCGTCCGCCTTGAGCGGTCGGGCGCGGGCGCCGAGGACGGCGCGAAGCGCTGCTAGAACAGGGAGACGAGCCAGCGCAGCGCCAGCGCCAGCGCCAGCACCGAGGCGACCGTGGCCACGAAGAGCGCCACCAGCGCGCCGGGGCTCTCGTGGCTCGGCGCGGTCGGTTCGGTGCGCGGCCGCTGCACGCGCATGGTGCGGGCGAAGCGTGAGCCGGCGGCCAGCTGCTCGCCCGGCGGCTGGGCGGCGACCGGATCCATCGCCCGGGAGCTGGGCGCGCCCTGCCCCTCGCGGTGCCGCGCCAGGACCTCGCTCGCCAGGCGCCTGCCGGCGCGGACGTCGTCGAGCTCCTGGTCGTCCAGCCGCAGGGCGCTGGTCTGGATGTTCTCCTCCTCGTCGTCGGCGGACTCCGCCTCTCTCACGACCTGCTCGGGTGGCAGCGAGCCGCGGGAGGGCGCATCGTGACGGGCGAGGGTCTGGGCGCCGTCGAACGAGCTCGAGTCGGAGACGCCGGACGGCGTGTACGACGCCGGATCGGCGGGCTGGCCGCGATGCAGGTCGTGCGTGTTGGTGACCTCCGCCGCCCAGGCGAGGTGCGCGTCGCGGTCGGCGATGCGCTCGGCGAAGAGGCGCTGCACGTAGACGGCGACGTCCTCGGCACCGGCGTAGCCGCCGGTGCGGCGCATGAGGAAGGTCTGCAGGGCGCGCGACATCTCGCGGGCCGTCGCGAAGCGATGCTGTCGGTCGCGCGCCAGCGCACGCATCACGATGCGCTCCAGCTCCGGCGGGTAGTTCGGCACCAGCTGCGAGGGAAGGGGCACATCGCAGGCCTGGGCCCGCTCCAGCGTGTCGAGATCGGTGTCGCGGCGGAAGAGCCGCTGGGCCGTGGTCAGCTCCCAGAGCACGATCCCCAGCGCGAACACGTCGGTGGTGCGGTCCACCGGGTCGTTGCGGATCTGCTCCGGTGACATGTAGGCGAGCTTGCCCTTGAGCTGGCCATGCTGGAGCGTGGCCGAGAGGCGCTCGGCGGCGAGGGCGATGCCGAAGTCGACGACCTTGGTGGAGCCGTCGAAGCCGACGATGAGGTTGTGCGGCGTCACGTCGCGGTGGACGAGGCCGAGCAGCTGGCCGGACTTGCCACGCACCTCGTGGGCGGCGTGCAGGCCCTCGGCCGCGTCGGCGCAGATGCGCGCAGCCAGGTCCGGGCTCATCGGCGCCCCGTCGGCCTCGAGGTGGCGCATGATCTCGCGCAGCGGCTCGCCGTGGAGATACTCCATGGCGATCCAGTAGCTGTGCTCGTCCTTGCCGAGATCGAACACCTGCGCGACGTTGGCGTGGCTGATGCCGGCTGCCATGCGCGCCTCGTCGAGGAACATGTCGACCACCTGGTCGTTGTCGACGAGGTGGGGGTGGATGCGCTTGATGGCCACCCAGCGGTGGAACCCGCCCGGCCCGTCGATGCGGGCCAGGTGAACGGTGGCCATGCCGCCGCGGCCGATCTCCGAGATGACCCGGTACTTGCCGATGAAATCGGCGATCCCGCGCGGGCCCCCGCCGGCTCGCGTGCCCGAGGCCGAGCCCGCGTCGGGTTTCCCCCACGACACGGCAGGCTTGGAGCGGGCACGGGTCATGGGTCGTCGATTGTACCGGAGAGCGGGTGAGCTGCCTATGGTGAGGCCCGCGGACGATTGCCTACATTGGCGACGCGGCGGGCGCCCATCGCCGTATGGCCAGTGCCTGATGTCTGCGCAGGCGGGCAAGGCGGCTCATCATTTTGCGATGAGGGCCGAACGCGCCGCCACGCGTCAGAGGTGCCGCGTGCCGGAGGGTGCTCCGGCGCGGCCAGAGGCGGCTGGCGCTGGAACGGTGCCGTTGCCCGACTGGGCGCGGCGCCGGTCACCGCGGGCGCGCTAGGATCGCCACTCCCGACGCGCGCGGCGAGCGCCCGTCGCACAGCCATGGCGCTTGGGCGACCCGCCACGCTCGGCGCGCGCGAGGTGACGCTCATCGGCGGCGAGGCGTACTTGCGCGACGACCTGGCCGAGATCGTGGCTCTGGTTCGCGGAGGACAGGCCAGCTCGGAGGCGCGCGCGTGGCAGCCGCACGCGCCTTCGCGTGCGCAGGGCAGTCCTGGACTGTGGTGCGACTGCCAGCCGCTGTCACCGACGTGCGAGTGAGGCTGTAGGTTCGCGGTCAGGGCGGGGAGCGCGCGCGCGGCTGGAAATGAGCGGCGTGGGCGGTCGTCGTGCGTCGGAGGCGGCGCGCGTGCTAAGCGTGGCCGATGCCGCGCCGCACCCGCTGGGCATGCTTCCTCGGCCTCGCCTCGCTCGTCGCGTGCTCGTCTTCGTCCGACGACGATCGGGCGAACAGCGGCGCGGGCGCCGGCGCGGCGACGGGCGCTGGCGGCTCCGGCCACGGTGGCAGCGGCGGCGGCGGCTCGCTCGGCACCTACGATCCGCACGCCGGCGTTCCGCCCTACGACCCCGCAGGCGTCGTCGACTTCGCACTCGGTCTCGGCGGCCGCGCGACCGTCTACGAGGCCAAGGGCAACGAGATCGCCGGCATGGTTGGCCGCGGGCTCGGGATCGACACGCTCGATGCGGGCGACACCCCACTCCGCCAGGTGTTCGCCACGTTCTCGCAGCACGACGACGTGCCCGAAGCGCTTCAGGACTTCGGGCGCCTGCACTCCAGCGACGCCGGGGCCACGTTCGCGGGCTACGACAAGGGCGTCGATCTACCGCCGCAGTTCGCCCTTCAGCTGCGCGATGGTCGCGTGCTCAGCTACGGCTTCAAGCCGAGCGCGCGCGTCGACTTCGATGCCGGCAGCCAGCTCACCCTGGAGGGGCAGGCGTCGGCGGACGACGGCGCGACCTGGATCGCGTTCCAGGCCACCGTCGACATGCCCAGGATGGCCGGCGGCACGGGGAGCGTGGGTCGCCTCAGCGGGCACCCCATCGAGCTCGCCGACGGCAGCATCCTCTTGCCCTGGTACGGCGCCTTCGCCGGCGACGTGGGGAGCTTCCGCGCCGAGCTGCTGACCAGCAGTGACGGCGGGCAGACGTTCGCGCGCCGCGGATCCATCGCCGTGCCGCCGGCGGACGTGGCCTATCCCGAGGCCGATGTGGTGGAGCTCGAGGACGGGAGCTTGTTCTCCGTCTTCCGCCATCACCAGGGCTCGGCGCTCGACGACCTGCGCTTCGCCACCTCGAGCGACGGCGGCGTGACCTGGAGCGCTCCGGCCAACCTGAACATCGGCTTCGGGGACGACAACGGGCCGCGCCACGGCATCGCGCCGCAGCTGGTGCTCCTGCCGAACGGCATGCTGGCGCTGAGCAGCGGCCGGCCCGACAATTTCCTGGCCCTATCCACCATCGGCGCGAGCACGCCCGGCCAGGTGGCCTTCGAGCAGGCGCTGGTCACCTACGTGAACTACCCGTCGAGCACCACCGCGAGCTACGACAGCGCCGTCCTGCGCGTCCACGGCTCGAGCGGCAACACCGGCCTGGTCGTGGTGGACGCCAACCGCCTCGTGCAGTTCGGCGACAACTGCGCCAACGGCTGGGGGTGCCCGCCGGCGGACAGCGGCTACCACATCGACGGCAAGAACCGCGTCTGGCGGCGCTTCGTGGAAGCGGTCACGCCCGACGTGGGCAAGATCGACCTGCGCGGCAAGGTCCGCAGCGGCGCCATCGACGTCGAGTCGAACATGACCTGGACCTCGGACACGCACCGCCGCGCCGGCGTCGAGGGGGCTTTCGACGGCAGCAACGACTACTGGTCCAGCGCCGTCGCCGCCGAGGCGGTGGGCACGCTCACCCTGCGCCTCGACCGGGAGTACGACCTCACGCGCGTGGGACTGTCCATCCGCCGCGACTTCGCCGGCAGCGCCACGGTCTTCCTGTCCGGGGATGGCAAGGCGTGGACCGAGGCGCCGATCGTCGATGCCCAGGACCGCACGCACCGCGCCATGGAGTACTTCGTCCTGCCCGATCCTCTCCGGGCGCGCTGGGTGAAGGTCGTGGTCTCGACGAGCGCGCCGTGCGACGCCGACGTCGGTGCTGGCTGCGCCTTCCTCAACGAGCTCGAGCTGTATTCGACCATCGACTCGTTCGACAACGATCCCGTGGGGAGCCCGCCTCGCGGCTACCAGGACGTGGTCTCTGCGTGGGTCAGCGACTACCAGACGGGAGCCATGGGGCGCGCGCTGCGGTTGGTCGACGACTCGGACTCGGCGATGGCCAAGGTGCGCTGGCTGGGCGTGCCGCGTGCCGAGCGCATCTTCGAGCTCGCCGTGCTCCCGGTGGAGCTGCCCGGAGGGTTCCTCTTCGGGATCGAGGGCGTCGACGAGCTCGGGGCATCGGTCGCCACTTATCACTTCGCCGTCTTCCCGGACGGGAGCGTGAACCAGTACGACGCGCCCGCCGAGGCGTGGGCGCCGCTCACCGGCGCGGGCGTGGTGCCGATCGGCTCGGTCACCCGACTGCGCGTGGAGGCGACGGTCGAGGAAGCCACGCTCTTCGCGGACGGCGAGGCCATCGGAACGGTGCACCCCAGCACAGCCGGGGCGACGCTGCTGCGCGGGCACGTCCTGTCGTCCTCGGGCACGACGCCGGTCGGCGATCAGGTGCTCGTCGACGACGTGTACTTCCAGTGAGCGCGCCGGCAGAGCGAGCGGCTGCTCAGGGCCCCTTGCCGGAGACGTTGCGGTCGACCAATGAACGGAATGGCTGCCTTCAGCAGAGCGGCGGCGTCGACGCCCATCGTCCCCGCGAGCTTCGAGCGAGCGCGAGCTGGTTCAGGTGGGCGCTGGAAAGGAAGCGCGGCCGCCGGCGCGCCGGCCCATCCTGCCTGCCGCGCAGGCGAGTCGCTCAGCGCACCATGGTCAGTGAGCGGGCCACGAAGTCG
Source organism: Polyangiaceae bacterium (assembly GCA_037720395.1). Taxonomy (GTDB): domain Bacteria; phylum Myxococcota_A; class Polyangia; order Polyangiales; family Polyangiaceae; genus JBBJMR01. Next base: position 7,339 of record JBBJMR010000182.1, on the reverse strand, counting down.
TAGAGCGGCGCCCAGTAGATGCCGAGCACCAGGGTGGGCACCGCCAGCGCCACGGTGGTGGCCCCGAAGATCCCGCGCACATGGGTGGGCTCGTCGCGGTCGCCCTTCTCCAGGTACATCGCGCGAAGCACGCGCGCGTAATAGAAGAGCGAGACCACGCTGTTGAGGACGCCGACCACGGCGATGACCCAGTACCAGGTGCCGCCGGCGTGGAGCAGCGCGGAGAAGATGTAGAACTTGCCGACGAAGCCGGCCATCGGCGGCAGGCCGGTGAGCGAGAAGAGGAAGATGGTCATCGCCACCGCCTGCACCGGCGCGCGCCTCCCCAGCCCACGGAAGGCGGCGATCGTCTCGTCGCCGTCCCGCCTCTCGGCGACGGCCATCACGATGAGGAAGGCGCCGAGGTTCATGAAGCAATAGGTGAAGGTGTAAAAGACGATGGCCGCGATGCCGACCTCGCTGAAGACCGAGAACGCCAGCAGCATGTAGCCGGCGTGGGCCACGCTCGAGTAGGCGAGCATGCGCTTCACGTTGTCCTGCTGCAGCGCCGAGAGGTTGCCGATGGTCATGGTGGCCATGGCCAGGCAGCCGGCGAGCACGGGCCACGGCGTATCCATGATCGCCAGCCCGTTCAGCGCGGGCGTGTCGGTGGCGCGCAGGGCGTCGGCGAAGAAGCGCACCAGCACCGCGAAGCCGGCGGCCTTGGGGCCGACGGAGAGGAAGGCGGTCACCGGCGTGGGCGCACCCTCGTAGACGTCGGGCGTCCACATGTGGAAGGGCGCGGCGCTGATCTTGTAGCCGAAGCCGGCCATCATGCAGATCACCCCGACGAAGACCACCTCGGGGACCTTGCCCTGCTCGGCGGTGAGGGCGGCGATCCTCACCGCGCACTCGCCGAGGTGCAGCGACTGGGTGAGGCCGAAGATCCAGCTCATCCCGTAGAGCATGATCCCGGAGGCCACGCCCCCGAAGATCACGTACTTCATCGCCGCCTCGCTCGACTTGGCGTCGCTGATCTTGAACCCCGCCATGACGAAGCTGATCACGCTGACCAGCTCGAGCGAGATGTAGATCATGAGCAGGTTGCGGCTCTCGGCCATGAGGTTCATGCCGAGCGTCAGCGTCATGAGCAGCGCGAAGAACTCGCCCGGATTGCGCCCCTCTCCCGTCTGCTGGTCGCTGTCGTCCCCGCTCGGGGTGCAGAAGACGATGATCGCCCCGGTGACGAAGGCGAAGAGGATGCGGAAGAGGTTGGAGAACCGATCGAAGGCCAGCAGGCCGTAGAAGAGGTTCTGCGGGGCGGCGTCGTGCGCCAGGTTCCAGGCCGAGACGCCGGCCGAGTAGGCCAGCGCGGCCACGCAGATGGCCAGGATGCCGGCCAGCTTGGCGAAGCGGTTCTTGGCGATCAGGTCCCAGCCGATGATCAGCAGGATGGCGGCGATGAAGCCGAGCTCCGGCCCGAAGTAGGCCAGGCTTCTGATGTTGTCGAGCGGCGGAGTCTCCACGTCGCCCTCAGCGCGCCGCCTGAGCCGGATCCACGGCGGTCTTCTTCACGTCCGACGCGCTGTACTCCTCGTCGTCGTCGTCCTGGCCCATTCCGCCAGGGGGAGCCACGGCGACCTGCGTCTGTCCCGGCTTGTCGACCATGCGGTGGACCTCGAGCGAGCCGCGGTCGATGAGCTTGAGCAGCGGGCGCGGCCAGAAGCCGAGCACCAGCACCAGCGCGGCCAGGGGGACGATGCTCACCAGCTCGCGCGCGTTGATCTCGGGGAACTTCCCGCCGAAGGGCTCGAGGTACTTGCTGTGCCGCCACTCCTCGCGGAACTTGCCGAGGAACATGCGCTGCAGCGCCCACAGGTGGTAGGCGGCGGTGACGATGACGCCGGTGGCGGCGAGCATGGCCAGGACGCGATGCCTGGGGAAGGCGCCGATGAAGGTCATCGCCTCGCCCCAGAACCCGGAGAGGCTAGGCAGGCCGAGCGAGGCCATGAAGGCGAAGCCGACGAAGGCGGTGTAGAGCGGCATCTCCGAGGCCAGCCCGCCGAACTTGTCGAGGTCGCGGGTGTGCACGCGGTCGTAGACCACGCCGACCAGGGTGAAGAGCATCGCGGTGATGAGCCCGTGGTTGAACATCTGCACCAGGCACGCCTGGATGCCCTGCGGGGTCATCGCGCCCATGGCCAGCAGGCAGAAGCCCATGTGGCTCACCGACGAGTAGGCGACGAGCTTCTTCAGGTCCTTCTGGGCCATGGCGCAGAAGGCGCCGTAGAGGATGTTGATCACCCCGAAGACGGCCATGGTCGTGGCCGCCCACTGCGTGGCCTCCGGCAACAGGCCGAAGTTCATGCGCAGGATGCCGTAGGTGCCCATCTTCAGGAGCACACCGGCCAGGATGACGCTGATCGCCGTGGGCGCCTCGACGTGCGCGTCGGGCAGCCAGGTGTGGAATGGGAACATCGGGATCTTGATGGCGAACCCGACGAACAGCCAGACCCAGATGACCTTGACCGCGGCGATGCCGAGGATGGTCAGGCCCTTGGCGTGGAAGGCGACGCGCCCGAGCTCCGGGATGGAGAAGCTGCGGGTGATGGCCTGGCCGTCGACGAGATAGGTCGGGTCGCTGTTCAGGTAGAACCAGATGAAGCCGAGCAGCATGAAGACGCTGCCGGCCAGGGTGTAGATGAAGAACTTGATGGCCGCGTACTGGCGCCGCGGCCCGCCCCAGATGCCGATGAGGAAGTACATCGGCAGGAGCATCACCTCCCAGAAGACGAAGAACAGGAAGAGGTCGAGGGAGACGAAGGTGCCGAACATGCCTGTCACCAGCAGGCAGTACATGGCGAAGTAGCCCTTGAGCTGCTCGGTGATGCTGTAGCTGGCGATGGCGCCCACGAAGGCGATGAGGCCAGTGAGCAGCACCATGCTGATCGACACCCCGTCGACGCCGAGGAAGAACTCGACGTTGAGGGAGCGGATCCAGACGGCGTGCTCGACGAACTGGTAGCCGTCGTTGCCGTCGGCCCTGGTGAACCAGGTGTCGAAGCGCGCGAAGAGCCAGATGCAGAGCAGCAGGTTGACGCCCATGAGCCCGACGGTCATGGCGCGGAGCTTGCGGTCGTCGCGATAGTTGTAGAGGTGGGCGATGAAGATGGCGATGACGCCGAGGAGCGGCAGGAAGGTGATGATGGAGAGCAGGTGGCTCTCGATGAAGGCGAACGGGACTAGAGCGCTGGGGCGCTCGGCGTGGATGCCGATGGCCGCCGGAGGGCTCGGCTCGCTGGCGCCGGGGCGCACCGAGTTCGACTCCACCAGCACGTGACCGTACATCTCGCGGGCGCGTGCCTCACGCGGGTCCCACTTGACGATGGCGCGCTTCTTCTCGCCCGGCGCGATGCTCAGGCCCTGGCCGCCACCCTCCAGCTCGACACTGACGCCGGGCGGGACGCGCGGGTCGTTGGCGCTGGTGCGCACCGCGACGCGCGAGATGGTCAGCGGGCCGTCGCCGCGGTTCTCGATGTTGAAGCCGCCGGTCATGCCGTCGGCCCTCCCGTCGTTGGAGAGGGACAGCTCGAGCGCGCGCGTCCCGGCGTCGGACCGTAGCCAGATCTGGCCGGCGGCGAGGCCGTCGTCCGGTTGCGCGGGGCGCGGCAGCGTGTCCTGGGCGCGCGCGATCTGCGCCACGAGCACGAGCGCGCAGAAGAGGACGCACCCCAGGACGAGGGAGACGAGCTTGTGCAGTTTCACGGGCGGCGGACCTGGTGGGTCGGGGGTCGTCTGACGAGGACACGCCCGGCGGCGCGCTGCGCGGCCCCCCCGCGCCGGCCTCGTGGACGAGGTGCCCGGATCAAGAGGAGTGAAATCCGCGAGTTAGCCGTCGAAAAGCGCGCTACTTCGCCGCAAGGGGGTCCCGCGGCGGCGCCACGTTAGCGGAGCCGTCTGCGACGGGTCAAGGCCCGGTCCGGGCGCCAAACGCGCGAATTTTGCGGGCGAAGTCGCGGCAGCCGGCCGCGGTCAGTCGTCGTATTCGCGCGCGCGGCGGCGGCCCGGGCGACCGATGAGGAAGCCGAGCAGGAAGCCGACGGCGGCCCCGCCGGCGATCCACGGCAAGCGCGGGCGCCACACGGTCATCATCGCGTCGGTGACCGCGGGCGGCGTGCCAGGCGCGGGCACCGTCGCCCCCGGTGCGCCGGCGTCCGGCGTGCCGGCGACCGAGGCACCGGGCAGGAGGGAGCCGATCTCGGCCGCCGCCGAGGCGCCCACGCGCGACAGCACTGCATCCGCGCTCGGCCCGCCGCCGGCGATGAGGTTCATGGTCGAGCGACCCTTGGCCGGGATGCGCGCGCTCTTGTTGCCCTTGGCGTCGTCGATGCCGAACGTCTCCAGATCGCCCGCGCTGCTCCAGGTCGTCTGCAGCTTCATCGACGCTGCCGGGCCGTCGGCGGTGGGCGCGGCGGGGGTGAGCTCGATGGGCTTGTCGTTGATCAGGTAGAGGCCGACCACGCGCCCTGCCGGTGTGGCCAGCGGGTAGGCGCGCCAGGCAGGGTCGACGTCGAGCGGCTCCCCTGCGCTGTAGGTGTGGATGCCGGAGTAGACCTCGAGGTGCGCCTCCTGGGTGGTGAAGTCGCTCTGCGCCGGATCGAAGGCCACGGCGAAGTCCTTGCCCACGGCGATGAGCGTCTTTCTCCCCTCGATGTCCTCGAGCGTGAGCCGCGGGTCGGGGTTGGCGCTGAGCGTCTTGACGCCCTCCGGCGTGTCGAGCTCGACCTTGCGCCCTGGCGCGTCGACGCGCACCACCTTGATCTTCTTGCCACCGGCCAGCGGCACCTCGCTTCCGGTCTTCACCCGACCGCCCATCTCGTGCTTGTCGGCGAGGGTCAAGGAGTCGGCGCGGGTCGCCGAGAGCCAGGCGAGCTTGATGCTCTTCGGCGTCACCTCGTCGACGCGGCCCTGGAAGAAGCCCTGGCGGAAGGTCTTGTTGTTCCAGCTCGGCTGCGTGGCCGAGACCTCGAACGCGCCCTGGCCGACGCGCGCCCAGTCGATGCCCGCCAGCGAGGAGAAGGTGAGCCCGCCGCCGCGCGTGCCGGTCACGTCCTGCGCGCCGCCGAAGGTGACCACGTGCGAGCCGAGGATCACCGACTCGCCGGCGCCGAGCGCCACGTCCTTGCGGGTGACGATGCTCTGATGGAGGTCGACCACGGTGCGCGCCGTGCCGCCGAGGAGGATGGTGTCGCGCGAGGCCACCGCCGCGCCCGGCCACACCTCGGTGACGTACCGCGCGCCGCCGGCGGGCACGCTGACCTTGCCCTTGAGGACGCGCGCGTCGCGCAGGAAGAGCGACTCGTTCTGGCGCATCGCGCCGCCCGAGCCGTCCTGCTTCACGCCGGCAGCGAGGTCGGCGGTGCTCAGCGCCACCGCCTCCTTCGGCAGCTCGGCGAACGGCAGGGGCGCGCGCGAAGAGGCCTCCTCGACCACCGGGAAAGGCAGCACCTTGTCGGGCGCCGGTGGAATGGGCTTGTCGGGATCGACAGCGTGCTCGACGCCGTTGGCGGCCGCGGTCGACGCGGCCAGCAGCGCGATCAGCGGCAAAGCGTGAACAGCACGAAGCCTGCGCAACTCGATCATTGGGACCTCCCCGCTCGTGCGGCGTGCGCCGGACGGCGCGCGCGGGAGCCTACCCCGGACCGATGCCCGTCCGCTCGCATGGGTCGCGCTGAGCTTCCAGCCGGGCCGTCCCGGTCGTCCGGCTGGGCGAGGCGCGCGGCGTCCGTGGAACCGGCTGGACCTCAGCTGCGCGGCAGCTCGACGCGCACGGTGGTGCCGTCGGCGATGGTGGAGGTCACCTCCACCCGCCCGCCGTGTGCGCGCACGATCTGATCGACGATGTAGAGCCCGAGCCCCAGCCCCTCGGTGCGCTGCGAGCGACCCTTGTCGAAGTGGAACGGCTCGAAGAGGCGCGGCAGCTTGTCCTCGGGGACCGCGCCGCCGTTGTGGACCGTGGCCACCGCGGAGCCGCCCTCCGCTGCCGCCGCCACTACCACTAGGGTGTCGGCCGCGCCGTGGCGGACGGCGTTGCCGACGAGGTTGGAGAAGACCTGCTCCATGCGCGCCTCGTCCCAGTCGCCCCACAGCTCGCCGCCGGCGTGCAGCTCGATGGCGCGGTCGGGGTTGGTGGTCTGCAGCTCGGCGACGGTGCGCCGCAGCACCGGCACCAGGTCGATCCGTTTGCGCTCCACCGGGATCCCGCCGCCGAGGCGGGCGCGGGAGAGGTCGAGGAGATCCTCGATGATGTGCACGATGCGCTTGCCGCTGGTGCGCAGGCGCTCCACGGCGCGCTGGGTACCGGGGTCCCTGGCGCCGCTCTCCAGCAGCCCGGCGGTCATGAGGATGACGTTGAGCGGGTTGCGGATGTCGTGGCCCACCACCGCCAGCAGCTCCTCGTTGAGGCGCAGGGTGTCGGCCAGCTCCTGGCGCTGGCGATAGAGGTCGAAGAAGGTCTTCGCCTTGTGCTGCAGGATGCGCGGCTCGATGGGCTTGAAGAGGAAGTCCACCGCGCCAGCGTCGTACCCCTGGAAGATGTGATCGCGATCACGGATGCCGGCGGTGACGAAGATGATCGGGATGTGCCTGGTCTTCTCCGAGCCCCGCATGAGCTCGGCCAGCTCGAAGCCGTCCATGTCCGGCATCTGCACGTCGAGCAGGGCCAGGGCCACGTCGTGCACCAGCAAGACCTCGAGCGCCTCCGTCGCCGAGGAGGCCGTGAGGAGGGTGAGGCCGTCGCGCGCCAGGATGGCCTCCAGGGCCAGGAGGTTCTCCTCGAGGTCGTCGACGAGCAGGAACTTCACCGGCGCGGCGGCTCTACGGTTCACGAGGCGCCTCCCATGACGGCCCGGAGGAGGGCGGCGATTTGTGGCAGCGGTGCCACGACCTGTGGCTGCGCGGCGTCGATGGTGGCGCGCGGCATGATGGCCACCTCGGCGCCGGTCGGGTCCTGTGCGACCACGAAGCCGCCGGCGCGCCGCACCGCCCGGGCCCCGGCGGCGCCGTCGGCGTTGGCGCCGGTGAGCACCACCGCCATCAGCGCCGCACCGTAGGCGTCGACGGCAGACTCGAAGAGCACGTCTATGGAAGGGCGTGAGTAGTTCACCGGGTCGTCCACGGAGAGCGCGAAGTGACGGTCCCGCTCGATGAGCAGATGATAGTCCGCGGGCGCGAACCACACGGTGCCCGGCGCCACCGCGAGCTTGTCCTCGGCCTCCCGCACGCGCATTGCGCAGCGTGGCCCGACGATATCGGGAAGAAGGCTGCGGCGCCCGGGTGGGGTGTGGACGAGGACGACCAG
>JBBJMR010000181.1:0-17770 GCA_037720395.1 Polyangiaceae bacterium | reverse complement strand
AGCACCATCTTCTCGACGCGCTGGCCCTGGGAGAAGGTGCCGTTCCTGCTGCCGAGGTCCTTGACGCTGACGCCCTCGGGGACGAGACCGAGCTCGACGTGCACGCGCGAGACGGTGGGCTCGGCGATCAGCACGTCAGCGCTCGGGCCGGAGCCGAGCACGCAGGCGCCGACCTTCAATCGCAGCAGCGGCGGCGTCGCCTTGGCGCCGAGCACCCGGACCACGGCGGCGATGGGGGCGGGCCTGGCCTCGCCTCCCGTCCGCGCCAGCGGCGCCGTCTGGTCGTTGAACCGCACGTTGGGGGGCGGCAGCGGCGGCGGGCGGCTCCTGGGCACCGCCGACTACTTTGCCAGATATCGGTGGAAAAGGCGTGCCATCGTGAACACCCGCGCATCTATGCGATTTGCGCCCCGGGAGCGGTCCGGAGCGGCGCGGGTGCCCGCGAGGCGTGGAAAATCGGCTTCACCACGGAGGCACGAAGGACGGGGACGATGGTGGTGGGCTTCTCGCTTCTCGCCTCCGTGCCTCCGCGGTGAAACCTCGCTCGCAGGTGCCCGTGTGGGGCGCGCACCCGCTTGCCACCTGGGTAGAGCACGAGCCGGGCCACCGTCCGCACACGTCGCCGCGCCGACAATCGCGGGCACACCAGCGCGCGCTGCCGGCTCGAGTGCACACCCTTGCCCACTCCGGTCGTCATCGTCGCCGCGCGGCTCGGCCAAGCCGCGCTGCAGGAGCACCGTTGCGGCGCGGTTCGCGCAGGCCGTGGTGCTCGCGTCGGGCAAGGGCGTGCTCGACCCCGCGGCGGATGCGCGCTTTCCGGAGGTGGCCCACCGTGTGCTCTGCCCACCGACGTGCCGCAATCCGCGTCCACCCATCCGGCGATCCTGGTGCTGGTGCTCGCCGCCTGCGTGGCGTGGGTCGCCCTCGCCGAGATGCTGGAGGCCCAGCGCGGCGGCCTGGAGCCAGCGCGCCGGGCCATGCTGGTGCGCGCCGGCGGCGCCGTGGTGGTGCTCGGCAGCACGCTGCTCCTCGGGGACGTGGCGCTGGAGCACGCCAGGGCTGCGTTGCACGCGGCCGAGGGCCACCGCGCGGGGCCACTCGTCCTGGTGGCCTACGCGCTGCGCCTGCTCGGCGCCTGAGCGGGCCTGCCGGACCCGCTGCCCGAGGGGTGCCCCACCGGCGGGGAAGCTGCTCCCGGAGCCCAGGCCCGCCCACCTGCGCACACCGCTACGCGCCTCGCCGGGCCCGCCGTGCCGCGGCAAGCGCAGGCGCCAGTGGACGCGCCAGGGGGGCGCTCGCTACGCTTTGTACGATCCACTTGCTTGAGCTCCAGGTCCCGACTCGTCCGACTGTCGGGCTTCGTGGAGCAAACGGCTGGAGGGAAGGACCGCATGAGAAGGCAGGGCGCGCTCTTGGGTGGGCTCGTGGTGGCGTTGCTCGGGGGAGCGGCGTGCGCCAACGGCAACACGTCGGACGGCGCGGGTGCTGCGCCGCAGGGCGCGAGCTCCGGCGACGGAGGTGAAGGGCAGCAAGGCGCCGGCGGCGTCGGCGGCCAGGGCGGCAGCGGGGGCGCGGGTGGTCAGGGCGGCAGCGGGGGCAGCGACGTCTGTGATCCCGCCTCCACGCCCGCCGACTCGCTGTGCGTGGTCACCGAGGAGCTCGGCATCTTCGTGCGCGCCGAGGGCAAGGACACGGCGGCAGGGACGCGCGACGCGCCGGTGCGCACGATGCAGAAGGCCATCGACCTGGCCCAGGCGCAGGCCAAGCGCGTCTACGCCTGCGGCTCGAACACCTTCCCGGAGGTCGTGGTGGTGCCGGCCGGCGTGGAGATCTATGGCGGCCTCGACTGCGCGCACGACTGGGCCTGGCAGGCCGCGAAGCCGTCGGTGATCACCTCGCCCTCCGACACCGTGCCGGTGCTGTTGCTCGGCGGCACCGGCACGACGCGGCTGGTGGACCTGCGCATCGAGGCCGCCGACGCCTCGGCGCCGGGCGGCTCGTCGATCGCCATCATCGCCGACAACACCACGGTGGAGCTGGAGCGCTGCACGGTGCTCGCGGGGGACGGCGCGGCGGGTAACGAGGGTGAGGGCTACACGACCGCGGCCGAGACCGGCGCGGCCGGCACGGACGGCAAGAACGACTCCTGCACCAGCGGGACGAACGGCGTCATCTTCGGAGCCCCCGATGGCATCAACCCCGCCTGCCCCGAGTCGGTCGGCGGCAAGGGCGGCAACAGCGCCAGCTTCAGCTCGCACCTCGGCCAGTCCGGCGACGATGGCCTGCCCGCCGGCCCCGCCGGCAAGGGGGGCAAGGGGCAGACAGGCACGTTCAGCTACACCGATCCGGACGCCGACCTGACCCTGGCCTGCGCGTTCGGAAGCGCAGGCGACCCGGGGAGCGACGGGGACGCCGGCCTGGGCGGCGTGGGCGACGGCGCGCTCTCGGCCGCCGGCTACAGCGGCCTGTCCGGCGCCGACGGCGCGCCCGGCACCCCCGGCCAGGGTGGCGGAGGTGGCGGCGGCGGCATCGGCTGCGAGAGCAGCGGCACGTACGACGGCAACAACAGCGGCGGCAGCGGCGGCGTCGGCGGCTGCGGCGGGCTCGGGGCGCGCGGCGGTCAGGCCGGCGGCTCGAGCTTCGCGTTCGTCTCGCTGAGCTCCCAGGTCTGGCTCATCGACTCGGTGCTCGCCGCCAGCGCCGGCGGCAACGGCGGAGACGGCGGCGACCCGCAGGAGGAGGCCTCGGCGGCATCGGCGGCGCGGGCAAGAGCGACGGCGTGCTCATCCCGACGCCCAGCTGCGGCGGAGGCGCCGGCGGTGGGGGCGGGCGCGGTGGGTTCGCCGGGGCGGCAGCGCCGGGCACTCGGCCGCCGTGGCGCACGTCGGTGCGCCGCCGTCGCAGATCGGCGCCGTGACCTTGAATACAAGTCCGGCGGCACCGGCGGCCTGGGCAGCGGCGGCTCGCAGAGCACCAAGGGGACCGACGGCAAGTCGACCAAGCTGCTGGCGTTCGTCGAGTGAGGTCGATGCGAAAAGATTGAGCGCTGCCGCTTCGAGGCCTCGACATACCTCCCACAGTCGGGAGGTCCAGCATGAAACGGTTCACGAAGAGCGCGCTCGTCTCCACATTCATTGCCAGCATCGTCGGGGTCGCAGCGGGTTGCAGCGACGGGGGCTTCACGGCCGCGGAAGGCAGCGGCGGCGCGGAAGCCGAGGGCGCTGGCGGCCAGGGCGGCGCCGGTGCAGACGGCGGGGCTGGCCACGGCGGTGAGGGCACGGCCGGCGCGTCCGGCGAGGGTGGGGCCGGAGGGGCGCCCTCGTGCGATCCGAGCGCGGCGCCCGAGGACGCCTCGTGCGTGATCGCCGACGACCTCGGCATCTTCGTCGAGATCGAGGGCAGTGATCAGGCGGCCGGAACGCAGGCGGCGCCCGTGAGGACGCTGCAGAAGGCGGTCCACCTCGCCGCCGAGAGTGGCAAGCGCGTGTACGCGTGCGGCTCGCAGACCTTCGTCGAGGAGCTCGCGGTGCCGGCGGGGGTCGAGATTTTCGGCGGGCTCGACTGCCAGAAGGACTGGGCGTGGCAGGCCTCGAAGCCGACGCAGGTCACCTCGCCCGCCGACACGGTGCCGGTGCGGCTGCAGGGCAACGACAAGACGACGCGGCTCGTCGACCTGCGCATCGACGCGCCCGATGCATCGGTGCCAGGAGGCTCGTCCATCGCGGTCATCGCCGACTCGGCGAAGGCGGAGCTGGTTCGCTGCACGGTGTCTGCCGGCGCCGCGATGGACGGAGCCCCCGGTGACGATGCCGTCGGCGCTGCGGGCGCCGGCCCTGCGGGCATGCCCGGCCTCGACGCGGTGTGCAACGGGGGGCCAACGGCTGGAGCTCCGGCGGTGAGCAACGCCTCCTGCTCCGAGTCCAAGGGCGGCAAGGGCGGCAACAGCGCCACACAGAACAACGTGATCGGGGCCTCGTCCCTCGGCTTTGCGGGCGCGGCGGGCTCGCCTGCGGCGGGCGCCGGGCAGGGCGGCACCGGCGCGACGGCGGTGGTCAACGTCATTCTCGGAGGGTCGGGGGGGTGCACGACCGGCACGAACGGCTCGGACGGTGACGGCGGCGATGCCGGGGGCGGCGGCCTCGGACTGGGCACGCTCAGCGCGGCCGGATACCTGGGTGCGGCGGGTCAGGCAGGAACGGCCGGCGGGGCTGGGCGAGGCGGCGGGGGAGGCGGCGGGGGCATCGGCTGCACGACGAATGGCATCATCCACGGCGACAACAGCGGCGGCAGCGGCGGAGCCGGCGGCTGCGGCGGCACGGGCGCGGCCGGTGGGCTGCCCGGTGGCGCGAGCATCGCGCTGGTGTCGCTAACGTCCGAGATCGAGCTCCGCGATTCGAACCTGAGCGCGAGCAGCGGTGGTGCCGGGGGCGAGGGCGGGCAGCCGCCAGCCGGCGGCGCTGGTGGTCTGGGCGGGCCTGGCGTCAGCGAGGTGGTGGGTACGTTCCCGGGTGCATGGTCCCACTCCTCCTGCGGCGGTGGGAAGGGAGGCGCTGGTGGCGCCGGAGGCTCGGGCGGCGGCGGCACCGGCGGCCATTCGCTCGCGCTTGCTTACAAGGGCAACGCGCCGTCGCAGAGCGGCACCACGACGCTGACCTCGGGCACGAGCGGACCTGGGGGCCTCGGCTCGGGCGCATCCGCGGCCAACCGGGGCAGCGACGGCATCGCCGCCGCCACGCTGGAGCTCTGATTCTGACCTCGCGTCGAAGGCGCGCCGGGCCGCATCGCTGCCCGGCGCGCTTATGATGCATCCCGCGAGCAAGGAAGCGAAGATTCACGCACGCCGAGCAGATGCGGTCGCCCGGTTTGGCCGGGCGCCCGGATATGCTCCATCCACCGAGGCGACGATGACCAGGTCCCCCTCCCGTTCTCAGCCCTTCTCGTTCGGCGCCCGGCATCTGCTCGCCGTGCTGATAGCGACCGCGCCGCTCGTGGCCGCCTGCGACGGCGACCTCTTCAACGACACCAGCTGGACCTACAACGTGTGCCCGGTCGACGAGGGGCCGAGCGCGGCGTCGTGCGTGCTCGACGCGGCGCCGGGCATCTTCGTGCGCGGCGAAGGTGACGACGACGCGAGCGGCGCCCGGGAAGCGCCGGTGAGGACGGTGGGGCAGGCCATCACGCTCGCCGCGGCGAACGGCGGCCCCCAGCGCGTCTACATCTGCGCGCAGTCGTTCGCCGAATCGATCAAGGTTCCCTCCGGGCTGCGCATGTTCGGTGGCCTCGACTGTGCGGATGGCTGGCGCTGGCAGAGCAAGGTAGCCACCGAGATTGCCCCGCCCATGGGAGTGCCGATCACGCTCCTGGAGGGTGCCGGAACCACTCTCCTGCACGACATCACTGCTAGGGCCGCCGATGCGACCGAAGAGGGCACGTCGTCGATCGCTCTGATGGCGATCCGAACGGCCGCCGAGCTGGAGCGTTGCTTTCTGATCGCGGGCAAGGGGGCGCGCGGCCTCGACGGCGCACTGCAGGCCGCGGGCGAGGCGGGCGAGGACGGCAACTCGGCAGGCGCGCCCGGGGACTCGTGCGCAGCATCCGGTGGACAGCCGATTCCGGGTGGCGACACGACGCCGTTGCAGTGCGCAGACGGTCAGACGTCGATGGGCGGCGCCGGAGGTGACAGCCCCGTGGACAGCCCCGGCGACCCCGGCCAAGCCGGCACCCCTGGCGACGCCCCGGGCGGGCAAGGCGAGCCGACGATACCGGCCGGATGGACATGCGAGAGCGCCGGCAATGGCGCGAACGGCGCGAACGGCGTCCCGGGCGAGAGCGGGGCCGGCGCCGACAGCGTCGGAGAGCTGACCGAGGCGGGGTTCATCGGCGCCGCCGGAGCGCCCGGCAAGACCGGCCAGGTTGGTCGCTGCGTCGGTGGTGGCGGTGCGAGCAGCGGCAAAGTGTGCGGCGCGAGTGCCGGAGGCGCGGGCGGCGGCGCCGGTGGCACCGGCGGCTGCGGCGGCGCGGGCAGCCTGGGCGGCGGCGGCGGCGGTTCGAGCATCGCGGTGGCCAGCGTCGACGCGCACCTGGCACTACGCGAATGCGCCCTCAGGGCCGCGATGGGGGGACCGGGCGGCGCCGGCGGCGATGGCATGGCGGGCGGCGATGGCGGGCAAGGCGCGCCCGGCGGCAACGCGGTCGGCGGCGCTGCCGCAGGGTGCAAGGGCGGCGACGGCGGAGCCGGCGGTCCGGGCGGCGCGGGCGGCGGCGGGCGCGGCGGTCACTCCGTGGGCATCGCGTTTGTCGGTCCAGAGGTCGTCTGGGCAACCACCGCGATTTCCCTGGTCGACGCCGATGATGTCGCGCTCGGTGGCGCTGCCGGAGCCGGCAGCACCAACAACGGCGCCCAGGGTCTCAACACCCCCGTGCTCGACCTCACTCCCCCAGGCGCCTGAGGCCGCCGCAGAGCTCAGCGCAGCGCCGACTGCGCGGCCTTGGCGCGCTCGTCGCGCTCCTTCATCGTCTCCAGGATGATCACCGCCGTCTCCTCGATGGCCCGCCCGGTCACGTCGACCACCGGCCACTCCGGGTGCTTCTTGAACAGCTGGTTGGCGTACTCCAGCTCCTCGCGCACGTGCTCGCGGAGCGCGTAGTTCGTCTCCGAGGGCATGCCCAGCTGGCGCAGGCGCGCCTGGCGGATGGCGCAGAGCTGGTCGATGCCGATGGTCAGCCCGACGATGCGGTCCTGCGAGGACTCGTGGAGCTCGAGCGGCGGCGGCACCCCGAGCACCAGCGGCAGGTTGGCCACCTTGAGGCCGCGCTGGGCCAGGATGGTGGAGAGCGGCGTCTTGCTGGTGCGCGAGACGCCGATGAGCACCAGGTCCGCCTTCTTGAAGTTGCGCGGCTCCTTGCCGTCGTCGCTCTTGACGGCGAACTCCACCGCCTCGATGCGCCGGAAGTACTCGTCGGAGAGCGGCAAGAGGGCGCTGGGCGTGTTGATCGGCTCGCGCTCCAGGAACGTGCCCAGCTTGCCGATGAGCGAGCCGATGACGTCGATGCTCTCGATGCGCAGCTCGGCCGTCATGGCATGCACGAACTCGCGCAGCTCGGGGCTGACCACGGTGAACACCAGCAGCGCGCTCTCGGCGGCGGCGCGCTCCAGGACGGGGCGCGCGGCGTCCTTGGTGCGGACGCGGGTGTGGAGGCGGATCTGCGTGCCGGCCTGTGGAAACTGCAGGAGCGCGGCGCGAACGACCTTCTCGGCCGTCTCGCCGGTGGAGTCGCTGAGGACGTCGATGTATCGAGCTGGAGTCACGCGGGCTGGGCGACCGTAACACGCCGCCACCCGTGGATCATGCCGATGGGATGTCGGCGGACCGGGGCGCGCGCCGTCACCGACTGAGCGCAGGCGAGCGGCGGCCCGTCGCCGCGAGCGCACGCACTCAGCCGAAGAGATTCTTCAGCTTCTCCAGGAAGGTGGCGCGCTGCGGCTGGACGCTTTCTCCCAGATCTTCGGCGAGCTGGGAGATCATCTCCTTTTGACGCGCCGTCAGCGAGGTGGGGACCTCGATGGTCACCTCGACCAGCTGGTCGCCGCGGCCTCCCACGACGCGCCGTGGCACGCCCTTGCCCTTGACGCGCAGCACGCTGCCCGGCTGCGTTCCGGGCGGGATGCGCATCTTGCCCTTGCCGTCGAGGGTGGGGATCTCCGTCTCGCCGCCGAGCGCCGCCTGCGCGAAGCTGATGGGCAGGCTGCACACCACGTCGTCGCCGACGCGGCGGAAGAAGGGGTGCGGCGAGACGCGGATGGTCAGCTCCAGGTCACCGGACGCGCGGTCGCCGCGCACCGTGTTGCCGCCGCGCTCGACCAGGCGGGTGGCGCCGTTCTCGATGCCCGCCGGCACGGTGACCTCGATGGTGCGCGGCTTGGCGACCAGCCCCTGACCCCGGCAGGCTTCGCAAGGCGTCTTCACCACGCGCCCGCTGCCCCGGCAGCGAGCGCAGGCGCGCTCCACGGCGATGGGCAGCACGCCCTGCTGGAGTCGCACCCGACCACGGCCTCCGCAGGCGCTGCAGCGGTCGGTGCCGCTGCCCGCCGCAGCGCCGGTGCCGCTGCAGTCGCCGCAGGACTCCACGCGGTCGTAGGTCAGCTCCTTCTTGCAGCCGAAGGCCGCCTCCTCGAACGAGACGCGCACTTCCTTCTGCAGGGTGCCGCGGTCACCGACCTTGATCCCCAGCGCCCCGAGCAGGTCGCCGAAGATGCCGTCGATGTTCAGGTCGTTCATGTCGAAGGGCATGCCGCCGAACGGCCCACCCTGCGCGGCGGCGCCGATGCCGGCGGCGCCGAAGCGATCGAAGGCGGCGCGCTTCTGCGGATCGCTGAGGATCTGGTAGGCGGCGTTCAGCTCCTTGAAGCGCTGCTGCGCGCCGGAGTCGTCCGGGTTCTTGTCCGGGTGGTGCTGGGCCGCCCGTTTGCGGAACGCGCTCTTGATCTCCTCGGGGGTCGCGCCGCGATCGACGCCGAGGACTTCGTACGGGTCCGCCACCGGGGACCGGATAGCACCGTTTGCCCGCAGTTCCCAGGGCCGGGCGGAGGCGGCAGGCGCGCGGGCACCTCGATCAGTGCGGGCGGCGCCACCAGTCGGCGGCGCTGCGGTCGACCGGGCGCTGGGCGAGCTCCACGCAGAGGTCGGCCATCTTCTCCACCACCCAGGGGAAGTGCGGTTCGCCGAGGGAGGAGATGTCGAAGTCCGGCGCGGAGTTCATGAAGTCGATGGCGTACGGCACACCATCCTTCACCGCGAACTCGACCGTGTTCATGTCGTAACCGAGGGCGCGGCACAGCTTGCGGGCGTCGGAGACGATGCGCTCGCGCAGCCCGTCGTCGAGCGCGGGCATGGTCTCGGCCGCGCGCCGGTAGCGGTCGAAGTGGGACTGGCGCGGGTCCCAGAGGGCGGGCAGGACCTGCTCGCGGCCGACGACGATGCAGCGCACGTACTGGGTCCAGGTGACCTCCTCCTGGACGATCATCGTGCGCGGCCCGCTGGCGTCGTAGAAGCCGAGGAGCTGCTGGCGCGAGGCGACGCGGTGCACGTCGCGCCAGCCGCCGCCCCAGTGCGGCTTGAGATACATGGGGAAGCCGAGCTCGGCGGCCAGCGCATCCCAGTCGACGAGGCGCATGTTCCGCAACGTCTCGCTGGAGACGTCCTCGGTGTAGTCGCGCGAGGGCAGGACGACGGTGCGCGGCACCTTCACCCCGAGCGAGGCGGCCAGCGCGACCTCGAAGAACTTGTCGTCGGCGATGCGCCAGAACGGGTCGTTGACCACGCGCGTGCCGGCCAGCGCGCAGACCTTGAGCACCGGCTGGTAGCAGGTGACCTCGTGGGAGATGCGGTCGATCACCACGTCGTAGGGCGGCGGCCTGTCGGCGCGCGTGGCCTCGATCTCGGCGTAGCAGCCGCGCACGCCGCCGCCGCGCGCGCCGATGGCCTCGATGAGGGCATCCGGAAAGGACCGCTCGCGCCCCACCAGCAGGGCGACCGTCTTGCTCATTGCCTTGCCTCGTCCTCTCCGGGCGCGCGCATCTCGCGCAGCTCGCGCTTGAGCACCTTGCCGGTCGGGTTGCGCGGCAGCGCGTCGAGGAAGACGAACTCCCGCGGCACCTTGGCTCCGGAGAGGCGCTGCTTGCACCAGGCCTTGAGGGCCTCGCCGTCGCGGGTGGCGCCGGGGCGAACGGCCACGAAGGCGCGCACCCGCTCGCCGAGATCCCGATCCGCGACGCCGACCACCGCGACCTCGTGGACGTCGGGGTGCTGGTGGATGGTCTCCTCGAGCTCGGCCGGGTAGACGTTGACGCCGCCGGAGATGATCATGTCTCGCTTGCGCCCCTCGATGTGGTAGTTGCCGCGCGCGTCGAGGCGGGCCAGGTCGCCGACGGAGAAGTACTCGTCGAGCTTGGACTTCGCCGTGGCCTCGGCGTCGGCGTGGTAGCAGTCGACGGTCATGGCGCTCCGCGCGTAGAGCTCGCCAATCTGGTTTTGTGCCACGTCGCGGCCCTCGGCATCCACCAGGCGGATGTCCACGCCCGGCACGCGGTGGCCGATGGTCCCCGGCGAGTCGAGCAGCTCGCGCGGGGTGGCCAGGGTCACCAGGCCGGTCTCGGTGGCGCCGTAGAAGTTGAAGACGCGCTCGCCGAGCACGGCCATCGCCTGGCGGGCCAGGGTGCCGGAGAGCGCCGACCCACCGCTGAAGATGCACTTGAGCGAGGAGATGTCGTATTCGGCGATGCGCTCGCGGCCGAGGTCGACGAGCCGCTGCAGCATGGTCGGCACCAGCGCGGTGTTGGTCACCCGGTAGCGCTGCACCGCCTCGAGGAAGGTGTCCGGCCGGAAGTCGGGGAGCACCACCACGCTGTGCCCGAGCAGGTACGACAGGCCGACGAAGCCGAAGGCGGTGGCGTGGTAGAGCGGGCACACCGCCAGGTGCACCTCGTTGGGCATGAGCGGCGTCTCGCCGAGGAAGGCCAGCGCCGCGGCCAGCGTCGAGCTCTGGAACTTGCGCACCGCGCCCTTGGGCTTGCCGGTGGTCCCCGAGGTGTACATGACCACCGCGCCCTCCTCGCTGTGGTCCCCGGCGGGCGGCGGCGACCCCTCGAGCAGCGCCGAGAGCGGCTGGAAGCCCTCCGCCTCGCCGCCGACCACGAAGCACGCCTCGCGCGGGACCCCGAGGTCCGGCAAGGCGGCGCGCACCGTATCGGCGACCTCGGCGTCGAAGACCAGGACCTTGGCGCCGGAGTGCTTGGCCACGAAGCACAGCTCCGGGGGCGTCGACCGCCAGGAGACGCTCACCGCGGAGCCGCCGATACGCCCGAGCGAGGGTTGGAGCAGGATGAACTCCGGCCGGTTCTTGAGCATCAGCAGGGCCGCGGCGCCCCTGGCGATGCCGCGCTGCGCGAAGCCGGCCGAGTAGCGGTCCATGAGGTCGTTCATCTCGAAGAACGACCAGGCTCGCTCTCCGCTGCCGCCTCCGGCGCTCCCCGCCGGGGCCGGGGAGACCAGGCCCACCCGGTGCGGGGTGTTGGCGGCGTGGAAGCGGAAGATGAGCGAGGGGTTCTGCTTGCCCTTGGCCAGCTCGCGGGCCAGCAGGATGACCCCCTGCGCGCGCACGTTCTCGTGCATGCGCTTGGCGCGGCCGACCCGGACCAGGGTGCCGGCGCGGAAGAGGGCCGCGCGCACGCGGGTGTCGACGGTCTCCATCAGCTTGGAGCGGGCCATGTGCAGTGGACTCTAGCAACGCGCCCCGGGCAACGTCATCGACTTCCCGGCACCAGAGAGGCGCGCCGCTGGAGGCTGACTCTGCTAGCGTCGCCCCGTGGGCGAGAGGGACCGGCGTGGCGCGACGCGAGCGACCATCGAGCTGTCGGTGGAGTACAAGCGCCTCAACACGTTCTTCGCCGACTACACGCGCAACATCTCCAAGGGCGGCACCTTCATCCGCACCGACCGGCCGCTCGATGTGGGCACGGAGTTCGTGTTCGCCCTGACCATCCGCGGCCTCGACGAGCCGCTGCGCCTCAGCGGGCGCGTGAAGTGGATCGTTTCCCAGGGCGACGCCACCGAGGACTCCCCGGCGGGCATGGGCATCGAGTTCATGTACGGGAGCGACGACGAACGCCGCGCCACCGAAGCGGTGGTCGAGCAGTTGATGTCGCGCGAGCTCGGCGACGACCTCTCCGCCAAGCTGCTCGGCCACAAGCCCGGCGTCCCGCCGAGCGGCTGACTCGCCCACCACGGCGCCCCCGGCGCACATGGCGTGCGCGCCGCTTCCAGCCGGCCGCGGCGAAGCGGTTCCGGCGCGGACGCGGTTACGTGCAGACCCGGCGCCCGCGTGTACACTCCGGTCTACATGCGCCCCCCGCGCCTTCCGGCCCGCGCCAGCGCGGGGTCCCGCCCCAGGTTCCGCTTCTTGCGCCGCGCCCGCGCGATGGCTCCCGGCATCCTCGTGCTCGCCCTCGGCGCTCCGGTGCTCGGCTGCGCCGGTACCGCCAGCGGTTCGCTGCGCGCCGGCGAGGGCCGGATCGCGCCGGTCGACGTCCGCGACAACGACTTCGCCGTCAACCTGCACAAGGTGCTGCGCGACGGCTCCCAGTCCCCCGAGCGGCTCAACCTGCTGGCGGGCGTGGTGCGCCGCCAGCTGGCCCACGCCGCCGGGCGCTTCGGCGCCGGGCACCCGGAGCGCGCAACCGACAGCGTGGTGGGCGCGCTCTATCTGGTGCGCACCGGGGAGGGCCGCGCCGAGATGGTCGACGCCGCCGGCGAGCGCGCGCTGGCCGGGGCCATCGACCGCATCAGCCCGCGCGGGGACGAGGGACGCGCCCAGGCGCTCATGATGATGCGGGCCGCAGCGCTCAAGCCCGGCACCAGGGAGCGGGTGGCGCTCGACGAGCACCTGGCGGCGCTGGACCGCTGGATGACCGACACGCACCGCGGCGGGCCCATGGAGCAGCTGGGGGCGCGGGAGCGCGCCGCGGTGGCCCGGGCGCTCGTCGACCCCTCCGAGCAGGCGCGCGCCCAGGCGGCGGCGGCGGTGTCGGCGTGGATCGACAAGGCCATCGAGTTCAACTTCGAGCTTCGCCAGAGCGGCCGCCGCCCGCCGCGCGAGGAGGCCGTGGAGGTGCAGCGCGCCCTGGACACCGGCGCCGACACGCTGGCCGCCATCTTCCTGCGCCACGGCGATGCCAAGCGCGCCCTCGAGCACCTCGACAGGTCCAGCGCGCGCCGCATCATCCAGCCGTCGCTCTACGAGCGCATCCGCAGCGCCGCCGACGGGGACGAGGGCAAGGAGTGGCAGGCGCTGGCCGGGGCCTTCGCTCAGCCGAGCGCCGACGTCGGGGGCGAGGTGGGCATGGACCCGAGCGTCCTCGCCGGTGGCCTCTGGGGCGCGGCGCTGGAGGCTTACCGGCGCGACCCGAGCATGCCCGACAGCGCGCTGATGGTGGCGCACGCGCTGGTGCGTCTGGGCATGTCCGAGGGCGCGCCGCTGGTGCTCACCGACGCAGTGAGCCAGAACCCGAACCCCGCCGTCCTCAGCGCCTCCATGCAGATGCTCCTCGAGGCGCTCGGCGCCGACGCGGAGATCGACGATCACCCCGCGGCGCGCCGCACCTTCCAGGCTGCCGGCGCCATGCTGGCCGCGGCCGACAAGCCCGAGGTACGCAGGCGCGTGGAGCCGTCCTCCGCGCGGGCGCGCTTCCTGATGGCGACCATCGAGGTGCGCGGCGGCAACCTGCCCACGGCCCGCCCGCTCCTGGCGTCCGCGGTGGCCGCCGAGCCCAGCGTGTCCGGGTACACCATCCTGGCCATGGTCGAGCGCCAGAGTGGCAACGTCGACGGCGCGCTGTCGCAGCTGGCGCGCGCGCTGGCTGCGCCGGACGCGCGCGGCGCCTTGCTCGACCTCGCCGATGCACAGCTGCTCGCCTACGAGATCCACCGCGAGCAGAACAGCGCCGGCAACGCCAAGCGCTCGCTGGACGCCGCGCTCTCGGCGGTCCTGTCCGCGCGAGAGCAGCGCAGCAACAGCGTCACCAAGGCGCGCGCCGAGCGCCTCCTCGGTCGCGTGCTCGACGGCTATGGCGACGCCAAGGGCGCGACGCGCGCGCTCGAACGGGCCCTGGCGCTGGCCGCCGAGGACCGGCCCGTGCTCGGCGTGACCATGCTCGACGCCGTGGGCCGTGCCCTGGTGCGGCGCGACGTGACCGCGGCGCGCGCGGCCCTGGCGCGCGGGCTGGAGGGCGACGTGGCCGAGGAGGACCTGGTCTACGCCGGCCTGTGGCTCTGGCTGCTCGAGCGCGACCTCAAGGTGCCCACCGACGGCACCGCCGAGGCCGCGCTCAAGCCTGGCCAGAACCGCGCCTCATGGACCTCGAAGCTCGCCGCCTGGGCGGGCGGCAAGCTGAGCGACGCCGACCTGGGCACCGCGGCGCAGACCTCCTCGCAGAAGGTGGAGGCCGCTTTTTACACCGCCATGGGCCGCAAGGTGAGCGGCGACCCCGCCGGCACCGAGCGCCTCAAGGACGTGGTGAAGAGCCCGGTCATCGACCTGCTCGAGGTGCAGCTGGCGCGCGAGCTGCTCGCGCCGCGCATGGCCACCGAGCTCCCGCGCGGCGTCCGCATCCCCTGACGCGTTAGACCGCAAACGACGGGGCGCGCGGCCGCCTACTCGGTGCGCGCCGCGTCGAGCGCGGCGCGCAGGTAGTTGCGCGCGCGCAGCGTGTACGGTCCGTCCGGCGCCGCCTCGAGGTGCCTGCGGAAGTGCTCGGAGGCCAGCGCGTAGCGCCCTCGCTGGTACTCGACCACGCCGCGCGCCAGCTCCACGGCGAACCCGGGATCGATCAGCGCCAGCTCCTCGACCTTCTTCATCCGGTACTGCTCGGTCTGGGCGCGCGAGACGGCGCGCCGCTCGTCGAGCTCCGCGGGGCTGGGGTCTGCGCGGAGCGGCAGCAGGGTCGGCCGCACCGGATGACGGAGCAGGAAGCGGTAGAAGGCGCGCTGCTCGTCGAGGGAGAGGTCGAAGCCCGGCCCCACCGCGCCGGTGACCTCGTTCCAGCGCTTCTTGAAGAGGGTGGCCAGCGCCGGGGCGTCCAGCTCCACCCGGCGCCGCCCCGGCTCCTCCGTGACCCAGCCGCTCTTGCGCAAGGCCGGGAGGAAGGCCCCACCGAGCTCGCCCAGGTCCTCGGTCTCCAGGCCGGTCGTCTCCCACTGCCGCACCGCAGAGAGGAACTGCGCCATCTGCACCGCGCGCAGGCGAAGCACGTCGTCCGCCGCGACGGCTGCAGCGCGGCGGAACGAGGTCACCACCTGGTCGCGTGCCGCCTGGAGCTCGTCGACCTCACCCGAGCCATCGGCGCGCCCGTAGGCCCGCAGGGCCGAGCCGAGCGCGCGCACGTCGGCGTCGAGCGGGCGTCGCACCACGCTCGTCGCGCGCTCGCGCTCCAGCTCGCCCGTCCTTTCGAGCGCCCGGGTGTCCACGGTCGGCTCGGGCAGCTCCACCGGCTCCACGGCGCGCGGCACGACGATCAACGCCCCGGCCACGGCGAGGAACACGGCCAGCGCGCCAGGCTGCCAACCCTCGAGGTGCGGTGCGAGGCTCCGCCAGGAGACCTCGCGCCTGTCGGGGCCGCGCGCGGCAGGCGCCGGCGCCGGGGCGCGGCCGGGGCCGGCTTCGCAGGTCGACGCTTCACCGCCATCGATGGAGTTTGCTGCGCTCGTGGTTTGGCGTAGAGATCGGACGGCATCGCGGCGGCTCGCGCACCGCCCGCAGCATAGACGAGGCAGGCCGGCGACGCCGAGGCGCTGGTCGGCGACACCCACCCTTCCCCGCGCCCCATCCCCGGAGACGACGTGTCCGAGCACCGACAGCATCCGCGCAAGGGCGTGCACCCGCCGGTGACGTTCCAGCTGACCGACGGTGGCCCGCGCCTGCCCGGCGTCTGCCACGACATCAGCCTCGGCGGCCTGTTCATCGAGACCGATCAGCCGGCCAAGTTCGGCGCCGAGATCCGCATCTTCCTCGGCTTGCCCGGCCTCAAGCAGGAGTGCTCGGTGAAGGCCATCGTCCGCTGGACGAAGCCCACCGGTATGGGCGTGCAGTTCGGGGTCATGGGCGCGCGCGAGACGCACGCCCTCACCGAGCTGCTCGGGTAGCGGCGCTTACCTCGACGCGAACGAGACGGGGATGCGCAGCGTGCGCTGACCCCCGCCGAAGCGGCTGCCCCAGATGGACTGCGCGCAGTCCTGGAGGTCGGCGCGCACCGGCGGATCGAAGCGCAACGACTGCACCCCGCCGTCGTCGCGCAGGGTGACCTCGAGGGTGGAGCTCACCGAGACCACCACGCCGTCGGTGCGCGCGTGCTGGCGGTCGGCGATGCAGCGGTTCACGCGCGACCCGACCTGGGCCTCGGTGGCCGTGGCGACCACGGCGGCGCGCGCCACCCCGTCGGCCGACGAGGAGGCGGCGACCGGACCCGGCGACGCCGAGCCGACGGCAGGCCGGGCTGGATGCCCGAAGGCGGCGGCCGCCGCCGGGGCCGCGTCGAGCGGCGCCAGGCCGGGGCCCGATGCCGGATCCACCGCAGAGGCTCCCCCAGCAGAGCCCGCCCCCGTCGACGACCGCTGAGCCGCGGCGATCGCGACGGTGTCCTCGCGCGGCAGGAAGCGCGCGGTGCGGGCCCCGTCGAGGGAGAAGCTCGCACGCGCGGGGCCGACGAGGAGGCGCCCAGTGGTGACGCCGGCGTGCCCGGTGGGGCCCGCGGCCACGGCGCCGTGCTCCACGTCGACCAGCACCGAGTCGCCCTGGCGCGTGACCGTGAACAGCGTGCCGTGCACGGCGATGCGCGTGCCGCCCGCTTCCACCGCGAAGGCCTCGACCAAGCCTTCGGAGGCGGCACGCGGCACCACCTCTGCGCGGATGGTGCCTCGATCGAGCGTGACCACGTGCCCGACGCCGCCGACCCCGGCGGTGGCGATGCGGGCGCGCGAGCCGGCCGCGAGCGTCCAGCGCACCGAGCCGGCCTGGAAGAAGGTGACCGGGGCGTCGCCGCTCTCGATCACGTCGCCGGTGGCGAGTGCACCGAGGTCACGATCGGTGGAGCCGGGCGCCTGCGGCAGCGCGGCGGCGTCGACCATTCGCTCCGGCAGCGGCAGGGAGCTCGACGCGGGCCCGCGCGCGCTGCTGGTCAGCAGAAGCGTCACCGCGGCGGCCGCGGCCACGAAGCCGAGCAAGCGCGGCAGCACCGAGGCTCCGGAAGGAGGCCTCGCTCCTGTCGAGGCGGGGCGCGCGGGCGTGACCCAGCGTGGAGGTTGGCGGCGGGCGATGCGCTCCAGCAGGCGGCGCTCCACGTCGTCCCAGGCCAGCTCGGGGACGGGCTCGGCGCGCAGCTCGTCGGTGACCATCCGCAGCGCGCGCGCGGTGTCGCCGCGTTGGTCGTGCGTTGGCTTCACGAGAGCTCCGTTCCGCCGATGCGGCGCTTGGGGGTCTGCGGCGGGGCGGAAGGATCGGCAGACGATCGACGGTCCCCCGACTCCGGCTCGCGCGCGCTGCGCGGCGGCTTCTCCGCCTCGGCCAGATCGCGGGCGAGCTGCGCGAGCTGCGGCTCGTCCTTCATCATCTCCGCCAGCTCGCGCCGCGCGTAGAAGAGGCGCGTGCGCACGGTGAGCACCGGCGCGCCGACCATCTCCCCGATCTCCGCAGGCGCGATGCCCTCCAGCTCGTGGAGCACGAAGACGGTGCGCTTCTTGTCCGGGAGCCGATCCAGCAGGCGGCGGAAGGCGGCGATGCGCGCCAGGCGCGCCGAGTCCTCGTCCGGAAGAAGGCGGCGATCCGGCTCGTGGTCGGCGAGGGGCTCTCCGCTGAAGACCGGGCGGCTGCGCGCAGCGCGACGGACCATGAGGACCACGTTGACGGTGACGCGGTGGAGCCAGGTGGTGAACTTGGCCTGGCCGCGGAACTCACCGAGGCTCTTGTGGACTTGGAGGAAGACTTCCTGCACCACGTCCTCGGCATCGGCGCTGGGGCCGAGCATGCGGAAGACCAGGCGGGCCACGTCGCCGCGGTGCCGGCGGAACAGTTCGGCGAACGCCACCGCGTCGCCTGCCTGCGACCGCTTGACCAGCTGATCGAGCTCGAGCGGCCCTGCCACGATACCCAGCCTATCGCCCTCTCCCGCGCCCGTCGGGATCGCCGCTTCCACGCGCGGCGCCGCTGCCCGCACGCCCGACAC
>JBBJMR010000454.1:0-5281 GCA_037720395.1 Polyangiaceae bacterium | reverse complement strand
TCAGCGCGCGCCGGGTGGTGGTGATCATGGATCACGCGGCCAAGGACGGCTCGCCGAAGATCCTCGACGAGTGCTCGCTCCCGCTCACCGGACGCGGGGTGGTGCACCGCGTCATCACCGACCTCGCCGTCATCGATGTCAGCAGCGAAGGGCTCGTCCTGCGCGAGGTGGCGCCCGGCGTCTCCGCGCGCGAGGTGCAGGAGAGAACGCAGCCCACGCTGCGCGTTCCTCCGGATCTCGCGGAGATGAAGCTCACGCGCGCATGATCGGCCCGGCGATGGAGGGGGCCGCGGGCCCTCTCGGTCGAACTGGGGTATGAGAGCGCACCATGGCCTGGCCCGAGAAGACGCACCCCACCACCGACGCCAGCGAGAAGCGGTCACTCGGCGCCGGCGTCTTCCGGCGCTGCGACGGTTGCGCCCAGACCCTGACCGCCGGCGAGCTGGCGGCGGCCTTCGAGGTGTGCCCGCAGTGCGGGCAGCACCACAAGCTCGACTGCGACGGCTGGCGCCGGCTCCTCCTCGATGAGGGCGAGCTCGAGATCTGGGATGGCGGCCTGGCCCCCACCGATCCGCTGCGCTTCAGCGACGGCCGGAGCTACGAGGAGCGCATCGCCCAGTCGCAGAAGAAGGCCAAGGGCCGCGAGGCGGTGGACATCGGGCGGGCGCGCATCGAGGGGCGCGCAGTGGCCTTCGGCGCCTTCAACTTCGCCTTCATGGGCGGCAGCATGGGCTCGGTGGTGGGCGAGAAGGTCACTCGCCTCTTCGAGCGCGCAGCGCGCGACCTGCTTCCGGTGGTGCTCTTGCAGGCCTCCGGCGGGGCGCGCATGCAGGAAGGCATCCTCTCCCTGATGCAGATGGCCAAGGCGGTGGCCGCCCTGGAGCGCCTCAAGAAGACGGGGATGCCCTTCCTCTCCGTGCTCCTGCATCCGACCACCGGCGGGGTGGCGGCCAGCTTCGCCTTCCTCGGCGACGTGAACATCGCCGAGCCCAAGGCGCTGATCGGCTTCGCCGGCCCGCGCGTCATCGAGAACACCATCCGCCAGACGCTGCCGGCCGGCTTCCAGCGCGCGGAGTTCCTGCTCGAGCACGGCATGGTCGACCTCATCGTCTCGCGCCTGGAGATGAAGGCCACCCTGCGCTCGCTGCTCGACCACCTCTGCCCGCGCGCCATGTCCGCCGGCGACGATCGCGGCGACGCCCCCAACCGCGCCCGCTAGCGTGCCCGCGCTGCCGCAGCTGCTCGAGGCGCTGGCGGCGCGCGCCAGCCGCCAGATGGTGCTGGGGCTCGACGCCACCCGCGCCGCGCTGGCGCGGCTCGGGGACCCGCAGCGCGCCCTGGAGGTGGTGCACATCGCCGGCACCAACGGCAAGGGCAGCACCTCGGCCATGGTGGAGTGCATCGCCCGCCGCGCCGGCCTGCGCACCGGGCTCTACACCTCACCGCACCTCTGCCGCTTCGCCGAGCGCATCCGCCTCGACGGCGCGCCCATCGACGACGACGCCTTCGCCGCCGCGCTGGAGCGAGCCCTCACCGCCGGGCCGGCGCTGACCTTCTTCGAGACGCTCACCGTGGCCGGCTTCGAGGCCTTCGCGCGCGCGCGGGTGGAGCTGGCGGTGCTGGAGGTCGGGCTGGGCGGCCGCCTCGACGCCACCAACGTCGTCGATGCGCCGCGGTGCACGGCGGTCACCGGGATCGCCCTCGATCACGTCAAGATCCTCGGCGGCGACCTGGCCAGCATCGCCCGCGAGAAGGCCGGCATCTTCAAGCGCGGGGCGCCGGTGGTCCTGGGCCCGCTGGCACCCGAGGCGCGCGCCGCGATCCTGGAGGTCGCCGTTGCGATGGGCGCCGCGCCGGTGGTGGACGCACCCCCGGCGCCGGCAGCCATGCCCATCGGGCTCCCCGGCGCGCATCAGCGCAGGAACGCGGGCGTGGCTGGCGCGGTGGCGCGCGTGCTGGCCGCGCGCTGGCCGGCCATGGCCGGCGCCATCGAGCCCGGGCTGGCGGCGGTGCGCTGGCCGGGGCGCCTGGACATCGAGGGCACGCGCGTGGTGCTCGACTGCGCGCACAACGCCGAGGCCGCCGAGGCGCTGGCGGCCGCCCTGCCGCAGATGGGGCTGCAGCCCGCGCAGACCTGCCTCCTCTACGGCGCGCTGGCCGACAAGCCGTGGGCGGAGATGCTGGCCCGCATCGCTCCGCTCGCTGCGCGGCGCGTCTACACCGAGCCGGCGGGGCGCTCACCGGCGCCGCTTGCCGAGCTGGCACGCATCGCCGACGGCGAGACCATCGCCGATCCATCGCGCGCCCTGGCGCACGCGCTCGCCGCCGCGCGCGGTGGCGCGCTGCTGATCACCGGCTCCAGCTACCTGGTCGGCGCCCTGCGCGGCGTGCTCGTCGGCGAGCGCTGCGATCCGGTGATCGCGCTCTGAGGGACGCGGCCGCTGCCAGCCGTGAGGTGGAGCACTGCATCGCGCAGCGCCGGCAGCCCTCAGATGGCCCCCTTGGGGACGGGCTCGTTGGTGCGACGCGCGATGTCGTTGCTCTCCTTCATCTGCGGCGAACGCGCCAGCTTCCCGGCCACGTCCCGCCCGCGGGCCATCTCGCCGCGATAGCCCGAGCCGTCTGGCAGGAAGCTGCCGAAGAGCTGCATCGCGCGGACCATCAGGTCGGGCGCGACGCGCCGCCCCACCTCCAGGGCCCAGGCGGTGGCGCCCAGGTTCACGCGTGACGCGCCGTCAGCGACGCCCCGGACGACGCGCCGGGCAGCGCGGCGCCCGTCGATGCTGGCGATGGGGAGCGATGCCGCCAGCGCGAACCAGCGAAACTCCTGGTGCTGCTTGCCGGCAAACTCGGCGTTGTAGATCGAGCCTGTGCGCATCGGACCCGGCACGACGGTGGTCACCCGCACCCCGTCGTGGGCCATGCCGAGCTCGACGCGCAAGGCCTCGGAGAAGCCAAGCAGGGCGTGCTTGGATGCGGTGTACGCGAGCATGTGTGGCACCGCCAGCCGCCCGGCGAAGGAGGTGATGTTGGCGATGCGCCCCGGCCCACCTTCCCGCGACTGGAGGTACGGCAGCGCGGCCAGGGTCACATACGCGGCGCTGAGGAAATTGGAGCGCATCACCTCCTCCACCCGCTCCGCGGTCACTGTCTCCAGCGGCCCGACCTGCATCACCCCGGCGTCGTTGACCAGGACATCGATGCCGCCGCGCTCCAGCGCCACCTCGTCGACGAACTGCTCCGCCTGGTCGCGGTCACCGAGATCGCAGGCGCGTGCCAGGACGTCGATGCTCTTCGCGCGGAGCCAGAGGCGGGCCTTGTCCACGGCGGCCTCGTCTCGACCGCAGATGGACACGCGCGCACCCGCGCGCCCGAACTCCTCGGCCAGCAGCAGCCCCAGGCCGCGGGTTCCGCCGGTGATGAGCACGCTCTGCCCATCGAAACGCATGCGCGTCTGGCGCGCGCGCAACGTCCGGGCGAGCGCGAGCGTCCCTGCCGCAATCGCCAGGGCGCCGCCAATGCCCATCAGCTGCTCGTTCCGTCGCGCACGTGTCATGTGGAGCCTCCCACCCCCACGCAGCAGACCGCGTGCCAGCACCCCATGGGGTCGGAGCGCACGCGCGGCGGTCCCTGCCGAACCGGGGCGGGAACATCCCGTGGCGCCTGTTGGTCACCCGCGCCCGATGCGGTAAGACCACGCTCCCCGACCATGGTCAAAGCGAAGAAAGACTCCAGCGACGCCGCCCACCGCAAGCTCTTCGGCACCGACGGCGTGCGTGGGATGGCCAACGAGCCGCCGATGACGCCCGAGATGGCGCTCCGCCTGGGCCGCGCCATCGCCTTCGTCGCCCGCCGCGGCAAGGCGCGCCAGCCGAAGGTGGTCATCGGCAAGGACACCCGCCTGTCGGGGTACATGTTCGAGACGGCCATCGCCTCCGGCATCTGCGCGATGGGCGGACGGGTGATGATCCTCGGCCCCATCCCGACCCCGGCGGTGGCGCAGCTCACCCAGAGCATGCGCGCCGACGCAGGGGTGGTCATCAGCGCCAGCCACAATCCCTACGCCGACAACGGCATCAAGATCTTCGGCCCCGATGGCTTCAAGCTTCCCGACGGCGAGGAGGAGGAGATCGAGACGCTCATCGCCGGCACCACGCTGGACGAGGCGCGGGTCACCGGCTCGGCCATCGGCCGCGCCGAGAAGTACGAGGACTCGCGCGGGCGGTACATCGTCTTCTGCAAGAGCACCTTCCCGAACCGCCTCTCGCTCGATGGCCTTCGCATCGTGGTCGACGCCGCCAACGGCGCCGCCTACCGCGTGGCCCCGGCGGTGTTCTCCGAGCTCGGCGCGGACATCGTGGCCCTCGGCTGCAAGCCGAACGGCCGCAACATCAACAAGGACTCGGGCGCCCTCCACCCCGAGCACGTGGTCACCGAGGTGGTCCGCAAGGGCGCGACCATCGGCATCGCCCTCGATGGCGATGCCGACCGGGTGATCATCGTCGACGAGCGCGGACAGGTGGTCGACGGCGACGCCATCATGGCCCTGTGCGCCTCGCGCATGATCCGCGCCGGCCGCCTCCCCAAGAACACGCTGGTCACCACGGTGATGTCCAACCTCGGGCTGGAGCGCGCCGTGCACCGCGAAGGTGGGGCGCTGGTGCGCACCCAGGTCGGCGATCGCTACGTGGTCGAGGCCATGCGCCAGGGTGGCTTCACCTTCGGCGGCGAACAGTCCGGCCACCTGGTGTTCCTCGAGCACGTGACCACCGGCGACGGCATCGTCGCCGCGCTGCAGGTGCTGGCGATCATGATCGAGGAGGGGCGCCCGCTGTCCGAGCTCGCCAAGACGGCCATGGAGCGCGTGCCGCAGGTGCTGGAGAACGCCACCTTCGCCAGCCGCCGCCCGCTGGAGGGGATGCGCAAGACGCAGGAGGCCATCGTGCGCATCGAGAAGACGCTCGGCAACGCCGGCCGCATCCTGGTGCGCTGGAGCGGCACCGAGCCGAAGCTGCGAGTGATGGTCGAGGGCGAGGACGAGTCGGCCATCGCCATCTATGCGCGCGAGGTGCTCGACGCGGCGCGCGTCGACGTGGCCCACGTCTGAGGCCCGCCTGAGGCCCGCCTGAGGCCCGCCTGAGGCCCGCCTGCGGTACGTGCGCGGACGTGCGCTTCGCTCGCACTGTCGCGCACGAGATTCGCGAGCCAACCCTCCGAAAATGCCGGAAGGCAACTCCGGCGGCGTAAGATCATGCCGTCCTTGTTGGAGGCACGATGAGAC
>JBBJMR010000453.1:0-5294 GCA_037720395.1 Polyangiaceae bacterium | reverse complement strand
CGCGTGTGGTTCTAGCCGCGCCAGGCCTTCGGCGAAAGCATTCCATCGCCGCGGCCGCGGCGCGCCGCGAAAGCGGGCCGCCGGGGGCGTCCGGTGTGGATGCCGCCCGCGACGGCCGGTCCCACTGTCGCTCGGCGCTCGGCTGGACGCGGGGACCGCAATGACTCATGTTGCGTGCTTGCAAGCCATGAATCGGGGAGGGCGAATGCTCGGCGTGGTCCAGCAAGAGGCCGACAATACGGCTCGACCGAGCCCCGCTGGGGCGAGGGAGAACACCAACGCGCAGGGGCGCGGGCACCGGGCCCAGCTGGCCACGTCGCCGCGCGGGGCGGCCACGTGAGCGACGGCGTCGCCAGGAGCGAGGACGTCGCCAAGAGCAAGGACGTCGCCAAGAGTCCCGGCCTGGGCAAGAGCCCGCGCGCCAAGGCGCGCTCGCGCGCCAAGTGGATCGTGCTCGGCGTCCTGATCACGGCCGTGTTCGTGGCGGTGAAGCTCGGATTCGTCGGGTACGGCTGGGCGCACCTCATGGCCAAGGTGTTCCCGCGCGACGAGTCGCTGCTCCGCTGGTTCCCCGGCGACACTCCGGCCGTGCTCATCGTCGACCCGCACCAGATCGAGCTCGGCACGCTGGGCTCGGAGCAGAGCGTGCTGCGCACCGGCCTGGAGCGGATGCGCGCGGACATCGAGAAGGCCACGGACATCGACATCGCCTCCGACGTCGACAAGCTCGCTGTGGCCATGTCCGAGGGCCCGTCGCTGGTCGCGGCGCGCGGCCGCTACGACTTCGAGGGAATGACCGTTCGCCTCGGGGCGCTGTCCTACGAGCAGCGCCAGCACGCGGGCAAGATGTACCTGGCGCGCACCGGTGAGGACGCCATCACCGTCATCGACGGCGTGCTCCTCTACGGCGACGAGGCGGCGGTCAAGGCCGGCATCGATGCCTCGGGCTCCGACGCATCGCTCGCCGACAACGACAAGGTGACCGACCGCCTCTCGGAGATGGGCTGGGACCATGCCGTGCTGGTGGGGATGCAGTTCTCCGACAAGCCCAGCATCCGCTCGATGATCAGCGGCTCCAACGGGCCGCGCGCGATCACCGTCGGCATGCGCACCGTCGCCGGGCTGGACGCGGTGGCCCACGTCGAGGCCGCCTCCGGGCGCCGCCGAGGAGCTCGGCAAGCTGCTCGGCGAGCGCCGCGACGACGCGGTCAAGCTCCTCGGCGGATCGATGGGCGATGCGGTGGCCGCGCCCTCGGGCAGGCCATCAAGGACGCCACGGTGGAGGTCGACGCCAAGAAGGGCGTGGTCACCGTGCGCACGCACCTGGCCGCCGAGGCCATCGACCAGAGCCTCGGCGCGCTGGCCACGTCGGGCGCGGCCAGCGAGCTCTACAAGTCGATGCGACTCTTCCAGCTGCTGGCGCCATCCCGAGCGCCGGCGCCGGCGCCGCCGCCGTAGGGCGCGCCGACCTCGCGCCGCGTGGCGGCGCGCGTGGCTTCAGGAGCTGCAGGCCGGACAGGCGCTGCGGACGCGCTGGGTGGCGCGGTCGACGCGGGCGCGCGCCTCGGTGCAGCGCGCGTCGCCGTCGCCTGCCAGCCCGCAGACGTGGGTCGCGGCGCGCGCCATGGAGGAGAGCGCGCGGCATGCAGTGACGCACGGGTCCTGGGAGAGCAGCACCGCGTCGCGGTCCTCTGCGCCCGGCTCGGGCGCCATCTCGCTCTGCACGCGCCCGGCGGCGGCGGTGGCGGCAGGTTCGGCTGGGCCTGCGGGGGCGCAGCACCGCCCTGGATGGCCGGGGCGGTCGCCGGAGGCACCACCCCGTCGAGCTGGGTCTCGGCGCCCTCGAGCTGCGCCTGCGCCTCCTCCACCGTGGTCGGGGTCTTCGGCGCCGCAGCGCCCGGTTGCGGCAAGCTGGCGCCGCAGGCCAGGAGCGTGGCCGCCGCCGCCGCGGCCAGCACGCCACGCAGGGCGCTGCCCGCACGCGAGCGGGCGCCCGGGCGCCGCACGGCTCGCGGCCGGGCACGAATCGCAGGCGAGGATGTCGGACGTGGCTGGGACATGTCGGGGCCCCTGGATCGTTCGGCGGCATGGCCTGCGTGGGGGACGGGGCGCTTGCGTCCAACCGACAACGGGTGGAGGGCGAAGACCTTACACCGGCGGCAAGAGCTGGCGGGCTCGACGCGTAAGCTAGGATGCGAGGACACGACATGCCCCAGGCACCGACGAACAGCGCGGCGAGGACGGATGGCGATGCACGGGCCTCGGCGCGGCGGCGCGCTCGGTGGCCCGTCCACGCGCCCGTCTGCGCGCTGGCGCTGGCGGTGGCGCTGGCCGCGCTGCCGGCCTGCGAGCGCAGGAGCTCGGCGCCCGCGCCGCAGTACGGGCAGCAAGGGCAATACCCGCAGGGGCCCTATGGCCAGCCGGGGTACGGTCCGCAGCCTGGTCAGCCGGGTTACCAGCCCGGCGCCCCGCAGGGCGCGCCGCCGACCACCTCCGGTCCGCTGCCGGGGCAGGGGACGTCGGCCCCGCCGCTCGGCGTGCCCTCGCTGCCGGTGGTGGCCGACCCGATCAACAACCTCGACTTCAACTACCTGCGCACCCAGGCCGGCGTGGTGATGGGCGAGCTCATCGCCGCGCTCGCGCCAGGGCCGCGATCGCGGGTGGAGAACATCCCCTTCATCGCCGACCCGACCGTCGGCGAGGTGAACGCCTTCGCCGCCTGCGACGACCAGGGCAAGCCGCTGATGGCCATCACCGATGGGCTGCTCGAGATCGAGGCGCAGATCGCCCAGTTCCGCGCGACCGACGAGATCTTCGGGACCAAGAAGCTCGACGCCTACATCCAGATGCTGGCGCAGGGCCAGAAGCCGGGCCGTCCCATCGTGCGGCCGCCGCTCGGCTTCATCGATCCCGTGCAGCACATCGACGGTCGCAAGGTGAACCGGCAGCACGAGCTGTTCGACGAGCAGGTGGCCTTCGTCCTCGGGCACGAGCTCGGCCACCATCACCTCGGGCACCTCGGCTGCACCGCGCCGGGCGGCACCGGCGCCACCGCTGCGCAGCTCGGGCGGCTCCTGTCGCGGGCGCTGCCCGCCTTCAACCAGCCCAACGAGATCGCCGCCGACATCGCGGGCACCAACAACACGCTCGACGCTGGCAAGCGCCGCGCCGGCTACAAGCTCACCGAGGGCGGGGCGCTGCTCACCCTGAACTTCTTCGCCGCCCTCGATCAGCTCACGCCGGCGACCATCGTCTTCGGCTTCGAGAGCTCGCACCCGCACCCGCTCATCCGCCGGCCCATCGTGCAGCAGACGGCGGCCACCTGGCGCGCGACCGGCGGCGTGGCCTGGCCCAGCTTCCCAGGCTTCGGCGGCTAGCTCCCTCCGCGCCGTCAGGTGGCGCGCGTCCTGCCTCCAGCTGGGTCCGCGGCGGAGCGTGGCTGGGGCGCTGCGGTCTCCGCTCGCTGGTGGCGACGCGCGCGCAGGGCCGCCGCCAGGGCGCCCAGGGAGGCGAAGAGCACCGCCGGTGCCCCGTGGAGTGCGATGACGCCGAGCAGGGGGTCCGGCAGCACGCGCGGATCGCTGCCCACGGTCGCTGCCAGCAGCACGTAGAGCGCGCCGACCGAGAGGAGCGAGATCCCCACGCCCAGCGCCGCCGCCCCGCGGGCCAGCGCGAGCACGGTCAACGTGGCCGCCAGGGCTCCGGCGGCGAAGGTGTCGCGGACGAAGTCGGTCATCGGGGGCAGGGCGCTGAAGGTGGGGCGGTAGCCGCGCGCCACCAGCAGGCCGCAGTGCAGCGCCAGGAACAGGAGCGGGGCCCAGGCGGCGCGCGCGCCAGCCCGCGCCAGGTCGCGGCGCGCGCGCCAGGCCACCAGCGCCGCCAGCGCCGCCACCGCGGCGGCGACCGCAAGCTGGCGGCGGCGACGCGCCGGGCGTTCCCGGTCGCGCTCCGCCTCGAGGCGCGACGCCCACAGCGCGTCGGCGAGGTGCTCCGCCGGCCCCAGCGCGTCCGCATCCCCGGCCTCGAGTCGGACGGCGAGCGGGTCGACCTCGGCGCAGCGTGCGGACGCCGCGCCCCCGCGGGCGTGCGCCTCCAGCGCGCAGAGCCAGGCGACCTGCTGGCGCAGGGGGCCGGCGAGCAGGCGCGCGCGCGCGGCGTCGTCGGCGCGCAGCATGTCGACCATGGGGCGGCCGGTGTTGGTGGCCGGGGGAGAGAGCCCGGCGAGGAGCGCGAGCGTCGAGGCCACGTCGCGCATCGGCCGCGGTCCGAGCTCGACGCCGCGCTGCACGGCCGGCCCGGCGGCGAAGAAGCAGGCGCGCAGGACGCCGGGCTCGACGCCTCCGTGGCCGCCAGCGGGGCGATGGCCGTGGTCGGACACCACCACCAGCGTGTCCCGCTCCAGGTCCAGCCCCTCCAGGCGTCGCGCCACGACGGCGCCCGCGAAGGCGCGCGCGCTCAGGTACGCGGGGTCCCGTGTGCCCACCTCGTGCCCGCGTGATCGACCTCCTCGACGTACTCCAGGATCAGGGCCCGGCGCGCACCGGCGTCGCCCTCGGGGCGCCCGGAGGTGGCGGCCGCGCCCTGGCCCGTCTCGGCGGTCGCGCTGGCCGCCGCGCCCGACGCGCCCGCGCCGCGGTAGGCGCTCCGTTCCTCCTCGCGCAGCGCCAGCAGCCGTTGCAGGCGCCCGCGCAGGACCACCGCGCTGCCCGGCGGCCGCATCAGCTCCTCGAACGGCTTCCAGCCGCGCGAGCGCACCTCGACCGGAACGCCGGCGGCGCCCGCGAGCCGAGGGACGGAGTCCAGGCCGACGGCGCCCTCCCAGTCGCCGTTCAGGCGCACGCCGCTGTCGCGCGGCTCCACGCCCGTCACCAGGGAGGTGAGGGCGGGGTAGGTGTAGCTCGGGAACTCGACCTCGAGCATGCGCGAAACGCCGTGCGCCCGCAGCGGCGCCAGCTCGTCCATGGCCCGTGCCTCGTCCCAGCCGAGGCCGTCGACGACCACGAAGACCAGCCGCCCGGGCGGCGCCGGCGGCGCGTCGACGCGCGCGGTCGGCACCGGCGCGCCCTCCACGGCGGTGTGCGCGGTGTTGAAGGCCGGCAGGTAGGCGAACCACACCCACGCGAAGACGGCCACTGCCGTCGTCAGGGCGCCGGCGGCGGTGAGCCGGAGGTGGAGCCTGGCGCTGGGCGTGGGCGCCGCCGCCGGGTGTGGAAGGTCGCCGCGCGACGGTGGCCGCGCGCCATCCGCCCTGATCACGTCTCGGTGCGCGTCCCGCACTCCACGCAGAAGCGATT
>JBBJMR010000180.1:0-17842 GCA_037720395.1 Polyangiaceae bacterium | reverse complement strand
GCGCGCCGGCGAGCCCGCCGGGCGTGCCGGGGAGCGCACCGGCAGGGAGCGGTGGGCCGTCGCCGTCGCCCCTCGCGCCAGCCGGGTCCGCGGCCGTGGGCGCCGCGTCGTCGAAGTAGCCCGACCGCTCGAGCCTCGCGCTCGCCGCGCCGCGGCACCGCGAGCCTGGCCTCACTCACCCTGGAACGAATTCCTGCGCCACTCGGCGGGGCGCGCCGTTCCCGGCGAAAGCGTCGCGAATCGACGCCACCGGAGGAACCGCCATGAAGCTCGTCCACAGCGCGCGCCGCCTCGTCCCCGTCGCCCTGCTCGCCGCCGCTGCCACCTGGGCGCCAGCCCGCACCGCCGCGGCGTGCGACCCCCTGCCGCCCGAGACGCGGCTACGCAACGCCGTCAGCGACCACCTGGCCGCGATGAGCACGCCGGAGCTGGAGGCGCTGCTGGCGCGGCTCGAGCGCGAGGCGGCGATCGCCAGGGCGCGCGCCGAGAAGCGGGCGCAGGCTGCCGCGAAGCGCGCGCGGACGGCGTCGCGCTAGGGGCGGCCGCGGTGGGTCGCGTCGGCGCCGCTGTCCCCGTCGGACGAGTCGCCCGCGGCGAGGCCGCCGGCGGCGGCGCCGGCCGGCTCGTCCGCGCCGTCGTCCGGCAGGGTCCGCAGCATCCGCTCCACGCTGAGATCGAGGCGGCTCTCTGCCAGGCCCAGCAGGCTCTCCAGCTCCGACGGCCGCAGATGCAGGCGTTCGCGCAGGCTGGCCCGGGTCGCGGCCAGCACCTGGGCGCGCGCGCTCGACAGCCAGCGCACCACGGTGGCGCGATGCACGCCGTACATGGCGGCGAGCTGATCCAGGGTCACGCCGCCGAGCAGGTGCAGGCGCAGCAGGTTGCGATCGCGGCTCTGCAGCCGCTGCAGCGCGACCTGGAAGGCCTCGGAGAAGGTGGCGCGCGCCTCGGCGCGGATGGCCTCGAGCTCCGGGTCGCGCGCGGCGCCG
Organism: Polyangiaceae bacterium; assembly: GCA_037720395.1. Classification (GTDB taxonomy): domain Bacteria; phylum Myxococcota_A; class Polyangia; order Polyangiales; family Polyangiaceae; genus JBBJMR01. The sequence goes on along the minus strand of JBBJMR010000180.1, from coordinate 16,856 downwards.
GCGCCGAGCAGGTCGTCGTCGCCGAGCGCCTCGGCACGGCCCGCGTCGCGCGTCACGTCGATGGCCGCGCGCGTGGCCACCACCTGCACCAGGCCAGTCAGCCTCCCCTGCCCGACGTAGCCCTCGACGCGCATCGCTCCGGTCTCGTCGGCGACGAGCAGCCTGGCGCGCACGCGCTGCTTCACCTCGTCGAGGCGGGCCTCGTCGAGCCGCATGCGCACCAGCGTCGTCGCCAGCGGCATCACGTAACGGCGCTCGAAGAGCGCCGCCGCCGCGCGATCGCCGCGCCGCAGCGCGCACGCCAGGCCGAGCTCGGCCGCGGCCCCCTCCTGGAGCGCCTCGCCGCGCAGCAGCGGCTCCGCGGCGGCGTGCGCGCCCAGGTAGCGCGCCAGATCGCCGCGCGCGACCTGGACCTCGCCGAGCGCGCGTTCGGCGTGCTCGCAGACCGCTGCCAGGCGGGCCTGCAGCTCCTCCCGCGGCGCCGCGTCCAGGCCTTCGCGCCCGGCGCGAGCCGCCGATTCCAGGAAAGCATCGGCGAGCTCGGTCCCCGCCATGCGGGGTGACGTTAGCAACCGACCGGGGCGGTTGCTAGGCTCGCAGGGTCGCGCCGCCGCAACGCCAACGCCGGGAGATGCCGGCGCCGCGCCGGCGGGGCCAGCCCGCATGGAGTGCCTCGACGATGCCACGCTCGACGACCTGATCGAGGGGCGGCTCTCGGGCGAGAGCCTGTTGCGCGCGGACTCGCACCTCGATTCGTGCCACGAGTGCAGCGCCGTGGTCACCGCCCTGGCCAGCGCGCGCCGGCCTGCGAACGACGCCGGCGGCACCGAGCGGGATCCCGGGGCCCTCGGCGAGCTCGAGGCAGGCGCCACGCTGGGGCGCTTCCGCGTGGTGGAGCGCATCGGCAGCGGCGCGATGGGGACGGTCTATGCCGCCCACGATCCGGAGCTGGAGCGCAACGTGGCCATCAAGCTCCTCCGACCCGGTGCGGTGGCGCCGGCCGCCGTCGTGGAGGAGCGGATGCGCCGCGAGGCGCAGGCCATGGCGCGCCTCGCGCATCCCAACGTGGTCGCCGTCTTCGACGTCGGACGCACACGGGGCGGCATCTGGCTGGCCATGGAGCTGGTCGGCGGCGCCACGCTGCGCGTCTGGGCGCGGGAGCAAGGGCAGCCGCGCGACTGGCGCGCGGTGCGCGACGTCCTGGTCCAGGCGGGTCGCGGGCTGGCGGCGGCGCACCAGGCCGGGCTGGTGCATCGCGACTTCAAGCCCGACAACGTGATCGTCGGCGACGACGGACGCGTGCGGGTCACCGATTTCGGCCTCGCCCGGCACGCGGCGCAAGCTCCGGCGCGCGCGCCCGCGCCTGGCCACCAGGTCGGCGGAGGTGCGCCACCGGCGCCAGCGGCGCTCCCGGCGGTCGAGCTCACCGCCAGCGGCGCGCTGCTGGGCACGCCGGCGTACATGGCGCCGGAGCAGCTCGACGGCGGCGCCGCCGACGCGGCCTCGGACCAGTACGCGTTTGCGGTGGCGTTCTTCGAGGCGCTCTTCGGTGCGCGACCGCACGCCGGCGCGACGATGCGCGAGCTGCGGCGCTCCATGCACGGCGCGCCGGTCCGGCCCGCCGGCGGACCTGCCGTGCCGCGCTGGCTGGACCAGGCGCTGGCGCGCGCGCTCTCCGAGCGGCCCGCCGACCGCTTCCCGACCATGCGCGAGCTGCTCGCCGCGCTGGAGCAGGATCGCGCGCGCCGGCGGCCGCTGGCGCTGGCGGTCGCCGCCGGCGCCGCCGTGGCCATCGCCGTGACCAGCGTGGTGGTGCTCGTCGATCGCTCCGCGGCGGTCGATCCGTGCGCCGAGGGCGGCGCGGCGGCGGCGGCGGTGTGCCCGCCCCGCGCGCAGAGCGAGGTGCGCGCGGCGTTCGCGGCCACCGGTTCGCCGATCGCCGACGAGAGCAGCGCCGGTGTGGCCCGCGGCCTGGACGCGTTCTCCGCGGCGTGGGCGAGCGCCCACCGGACACCTGCGCCCAGCGCCGCGGCGGCGCCACTCCGACGCGGTGGTGGACGCGCGCGCCGATTGCCTCCGCCGCGCGCTGGGCGCGGCCGAGGCACTGGCGGGCACGCTGGAGCGCGCCGATCGGCAGACGGTGGCCAGTGCCGCCGAGGCGGTCGCCGACCTGCCACGCCCCGCGGCGTGCACCACCGCCGCCGCCCCGGGCGACGCGCGACCGACCGACCCGGCCGCGCTGGCGGCGCTGCTGGAGATCGAGCGCACCCTCGACGAGGTGCGCGCGGCGACCGCCGCCGGCAAGCATGCAGCGGCGCTGCCCGCGCGCGCGAGGCAGCCGCGGCGGCCATCGCGCTCGGCCATCGACCGGCCATCGCCGAGGCGCGCATCGCCGTGGCCACGCTCCTGAGGCGCACCGGCGCGGCCAGCGCGGCCGCAGCCGAGGCGCGCGAGGCGATCTGGGCGGCCGAGGCGGCACGCGCCGACGCCAGCGCGGCGCGCGGCTGGCTCGAGCTGCTCGCGGCGCAGGCAGAGCGCGGGGCGTGGACCGAGGCGGAGCCCACCGTGCGGCACGCCGCGGCGGCCACCGCGCGGCTCGGCGATCCGCCGGCGCTGCGTGCAGCGGTGCTCCACGGCGCCGGGGTGGTGGCCACCAACCTCGGACGTGGCGAGGAGGCCGCCGCCGACCTGGAGCAGGCGCTGGCGCTGCGCCGCGAGACGCACGGCGCGGAGCACGTCGAGGTGGCGCGCACCCTCACCGCCCTCGGCAACCTGGAGCGCACGCGCGGCCGGCTCGACGCGGCGCTGGAGCTCCATCGTCGCGCGCTGGCCATGGACGCCAGCCTGCTCGGCGCCGCCCACCCGGCGCTGGCGCGCCACCACCACAACGTGGCCGGCGTGCTGCGGCTGATGGGCAAGCGCAGCGAGGCCATGGCCAGCTACCAGACGGCGCTGGCCCTGGAGCTGGCCGCGCTCGGTGAGGCGCATCCGTCGGTGGGCATCACCCGCAACAGCATCGGCCTGGTGCGCATGGAGGAAGGCGACCTCACCGGTGCGCGCCGCGAGCTCGAGGCAGCCCTGGCGATCCTCGAGCCGCTCCAGCACGCCGAGCGCGCCGCGCCCCTGCAGAACCTGGGCATGGTGCTGGCGCGCCAGGGTGCGCACGCCGAGGCCATGGCGCGGCTCGAGGCGGCGCGCGCGCTGGTGGTGGCCGCGTTCGGCGAGGCGCATCCGCGCGTCGGCGAGATCGACGGGATCCTGCAGGCGAGCCGGAGCGCGCTGGCCGGCGCGGCGCTCACGGCCGCGGGGATGCCGACCAGCCCCGGCGGTCGGCCGACGGCGGCGCCGGTGCGGCCCGGCAACGAGGTGCCAGGCAAACCGCCGCCCGCACGACCCGCGCCCTCCCTGCCTGCACCCTCGCCGCCGCCTGCGCCCGCGGTCGGCGCCTACGCGCCCGCCCAGACGCTCGACGTCCAGTGAGCCTGCCGCCCCCGTAGCGGACGATTGTCTGCCGAGAGAAGAGGTACCCGCCCCGGCGCCGGCCGCCTGCGCGGTTCGCCGGCACGGTCCACGTCCCGCAAGCCCGCCGGCCCCGTCGCGGACGATTGTCTGCGCCACCCGTCCGACTCGCCCGTTGCTCGAACGAAGGAGGTAGACGACGTGAGCGACGACGAGCAGTCATTCCAGGGAACCGAGCCGCACAGGGTGCTGGCCCGGCGGATCTTCCTCTCCACCGCCGCGCTGGGCGCGGCCACCGCCCTGCTCGGGTGCCGGGGCGGCCGGCCCGGCCCCGTGGCCGACGCGGGGTCGCCGTATGCCGCAGGCAGCAGGGCGATGCCCGGTGGCGTGGCGCCGACCGCCTCCGGCGCCCCGTACGGGCGGACGCCGTATCCGGTGTCTGCACCGCCGGCGACCTGCACGCTGACCGAGGACAACATCGAGGGCCCATTCTTCAAGCCCCACGCTCCCCGCCGCAGCGTGCTCGCCGACCCGCGCACCGAGGGGACACCGCTGCACCTCTCCGGCCGCGTCGTCGGGGCGCGCTGCGCGCCGCTGGCCGGGGCGCTGCTGGAGGTGTGGCACGCCGATCACAGCGGGGCCTACGACGCCGCCGGCTTCGCCTTCCGCGGCACGGTGGTCGCCGACGCCGAGGGCGGCTTCGCCATCCGGACCATCATGCCGGGACGATACCTCAATGGCCGGCAGTACCGGCCGGCGCACGTGCACGTGAAGCTGGCCGCCGCCGGCCACCGCGCGCTGACCACCCAGCTCTACTTCGAGGGCGACCCGTACAACCGCGTCGATCCGTTCATCCGCAGCTCGCTCATCGCCCCGGTGGAGCGCTCCGGCGGCGGGATGCGCATGCGCTACGACTTCGTGCTCGCCGCACTCTGAAGCCGGCGGCCTGACGTCCGTGGTCCCACGCTTGACGCGAACCTCGGCCACGCCGACCGTGCGCGCCCCATGATCTCCCGCTACACGCCGGCCGAGTTCGCCAACCTGTGGTCCAGCGACCATCGCTTCGCCGTCTGGCTCGAGGTCGAGCTCAGCGCCTGCGAGGCGATGGAGGAGGCCGGTGTGGTGCCGGCCGGCACCGCGCGCGCCATTCGCGACAAGAAGCTGTCGCTCGACGCCGCGCGCATCGAGGAGATCGAGCGGACGGTGAAGCACGACGTCATCGCCTTCCTCACGCACGTCGAGGAGCTCTCGGGGCCCGAGGCGCGGTGGCTCCATCGCGGCATGACCTCGAGCGACGTCCTCGACTCGGCGTTCGCGATCCAGCTTCGCGACGCGACGGACATGCTCCTCGAGCGCCTCGACAAGCTCCTCGCCGCGCTCGCGAAGCGCGCACGCGAGCACGTGAGGACGCCGATGATCGGGCGCTCGCACGGCATCTCGCCGCGCCGGTGACCTTCGGCAGCGCCCGGGCCGGGCCCCGGGCGGAGCGCGGGCGCGGCCGGCAGCGCCTGGCGAGCGCACGACAGGAGGTGGCGGTGGGCAAGATCGCCGGCGCCGTCGGGACCTACGCCCACCTCACCCCGGAGATCGAGGCGCGCGCGCTGGGCAAGCTCGGCCTCGCGGCGGAGACCGTATCGACGCAGGTGGTGGCGCGCGACCGCCACGCGGCCTTCTTCGCGGCCATGGCAGTGATGGCCGCGGGCATCGAGCGCCTGGCCACCAACGTGCGTCACTGGCAGCGCAGCGAGGTGGCCGAGGCCGAGGAACGCTTCACCACCGGGCAGAAGGGCTCCAGCGCCATGCCCCACAAGCGCAACCCGATCATCAGCGAGAACCTGTGCGGCCTGGCGCGCGTGGTGCGCGCCGCGGTCATCCCTGCCCTCGAGGACGTGGCGCTGTGGCACGAGCGCGACATCTCGCACTCCTCGGTGGAGCGCATGATCGGCCCCGACGCCACCACCACCCTCGGCTTCATGCTCGAGCGGGCCACCGCGCTGGTGGAGGGATTGGTCGTCTATCCCGAGCGCTTGCAGCGCAACCTGGACCTCAGCGGCGAGCTCTACTTCAGCGAGGCGGTGCTCATGGCCCTGGTCCGGGGCGGGCAGGCGCGCCAGGGCGCCTACGCCTGGGTGCAGCGCTGCGCCATGAAGACCCTGTCCGGCGAGGGCCGCTTCCGCGACAACCTCGCCGCCGATCCGGACATCGCGCGCACGCTCACCGCCGCAGACCTCGACCACTGCTTCGACATGAACCGCGCCCTGGCCTACGCCGAGGTCATCGTCGATCGCGCCGTGGCCGCCGCCGCTCCCGGAGGTGCCGCGTGAGGCTCGTCGCCGGTCTCGGCGCCGCCCTGGTGCTGGCCCTCGCCGCCTGCGGCAGCCCACCGCCGCCCGAGCCGCCGCCGGCGCCGGTCGCCGTGCCACTGCCTCCAGCAGGAGGCGGCAGCGTCCCGACGCCGGACCCGCGCAAGGCGAGCCTGCTGTTCGATCGCATCCTCGACGCCTGGCTCGAGGACGAGCCGGCCATGGGGCGCACGCTGGGCCTGCACGCGTACGACGGCCGCGTCGCCGACACCTCGGCCGCCGCCGTGCAGAAGCGCATCCAGCGCCTGGAGAGCGCGCGCAAGGACCTCGCCGCGCTGGACAAGGCGGCGCTGACGCCCGACGAGGCGCTCGACCAGGCCATCCTGCTGAACGCCATCGACGTCGGGCTGTTCGAGCTCGTCGACGTGGCCTCGTGGCAGACGCGCCCCGCGTTCTACAAGGAGATGTTCGAGGTCGACAGCTACGTCAACCGCAACTACGCGCCCATCGAGGAGCGTGCTCGTCGCCTGCTCGATCACGAGCGCGCCGGGCTGGCCCGCGCCGGCAACGCGCTGGCCAACCTCAAGAGCCCGATGTCCCGGCCGGTGGTGGAGACGGCCATCAAGATCTACCGCGGCTACGCCGAGTACCTGCGCGGCGACGTGGTCAAGATCATGGGCGGCGTGGGCGACGCCGCCTTCAAGGCCGACTTCGCCAGGACCAACGAGGCCCTGGCCAAGAAGGCCGAGGAGCTCGCCACCCACCTCGACAAGGTGGAGAAGCCCAAGGGCGATGCGAGCCACGTCCTCGGCCCGGAGAAGTTCTCCAAGCTACTGCGCGCCCAGGAGGGCCTGGAGATCGGCCTCGAGGAGTTCCGCAAGATGGGCGAGGAAAACCTGGCCATCAACAAGAAGGCCTACGTCGAGCTCAAGCCCAAGGTGAAGACGATCGCGCGCCCCAAGGCGAGCGAGCTCCTGGCCGAGGCCACGCGGCTCACCGAGTCATCGCGCGGCTTCGTGCTCGACAAGAAGATCGCCACCATCCCCGGCGAAGACCGCGCCCAGGTGCGCGAGACGCCGCCCTACATGCGCTGGAACTCGGCGTTCCTCGACATGCCCGGCCCCTTCGATACCGCCAAGGAGTCCTTCTATTACATCACCATGCCGGACCCGACCTGGCCGGCCAAGGAGCAGGCCGCGTACGTGATGGACTACGGCATCCTGCTCTCCACCACCGTCCACGAGGTCTATCCGGGGCACTTCCTGCAAGGGCTGTGGGTCAAGCGCGCGCCAACGCGCGTGCAGAAGTCGCTGAGCAGCTACTCCTTCGTCGAGGGCTGGGCGCACTACATCGAGCAGATGATGATCGAGGAGGGCTTCGGCGCGGAGAACCCGCAGAACCACCTCGGCCAGCTCTCCGACGCGCTGCTCCGCAACTGCCGCATGGTGGTCTCGGTCGGCGTGCACGCGCAGAAGATGACCCTGGCCCAGGCCGAGAAGCGCTTCACCGACGATTGCTTCCAGGACAAGGCCACCGCGCGCGAGCAGGCGGTGCGCGCCACCTTCGACCCGGGGTACTTCGCCTACACGCTTGGAAAGATCCAGATCCTGCAGCTGCGCGAGGATGCCAAGAAGCGCATGGGCGCGCGCTTCACCTTGCAGCGCTTCCACGACGCGCTGCTGTCGCACGGCTCGCCGCCGCTGCCGCTCGTGCGCGAGCGCGTGCTGGCCGAGCTCGCCAAGTAGCGGGCCCTGGGCCTCATTCCAGGCGCGGGACCGCTGGCGAAGGCGCGCCTGGCGACCGCACTCGTCATGCGCTGATCGCTGGAGTGAACAGCCCCCGGTTCCTTCTTCACTCAGGCGGCGTGTTCTTCGCGATCCAGGGCGCTGGGCGGGCGGCGCGCGTCTTGCTCCGTCGTCGCACAGTCCGCGCAATCCACTCCTTGGCGACGGCGCGCGCTCCCCCACGCGCGCCGCGTGCATCGCTGCGTCCCCCCGCGACGCGCTCAACCGGAGACCCCCATGACCCGACTTTCCCTCGTGCTCTCGCTCTCCTCCGTGCTCCTCGCCGCCTGCGGCAGTGACGAGGGCGGTGACGGGGATACCTCCGCCGGCAGCACCAGCGGTGACCCCGGCGCCGGCAGCGGCGACCCCGGCAGCGGCAGCGGAGCCACCGGGAGCACCGGCGACCCCGGCAGCAGCAGCGGCGACCCCGGCAGCGGAGCGACCGGCAGTGGCGGCGCCGACCCCACCGGCTCGAGCAACGGCGGGGCCGGAACCGGCGGCACCGGGACCGGCGGTTCGGGCCCCAGCGGCGCGTGCACCAACGCCGCCGACAACACCATCCTCACCAGCACCGACGTGGAAGGCATCGTCGAGCAGTGCGCCACCGACAGCTTCGGCGCCGAGCCGGCCACCAAGGATTGCATCACCGCCGGCACCGGCCTCTCCGACCCGTGCGTGACCTGCTTCGACGACACCGTCCAGTGCACGGTGATGAAGTGCATCGGCGACTGCTTCGGCGGCATGACGCCGGAGTGCACGGCCTGCATGGACGCCAACTGCACGCCGGCCTTCGAAGCGTGCAGCGGCCTCGACCAGTGAGCCCCGGGCGCGGCCGTCACTCGTAGGCGATGGCGGTGACCTCCAGCTCCTCCTCGCCGCGCGGGGAGCGGAGCACCGTCACATCGCCCACCCGCTTGCCAAGCAGGGCGCGCGCCACCGGGCTGACGAAGGCCACCCGGCCCTCGCTCACGTCCGCCTCGTCGACGCCGACGATGCGGTAGCTGCGCGCCGCGCCCTCCTCGGGCTGCACCGTGACCACCGCGCCGAAGCGAATCTGGTCGTGCGGCTGCGTGGCAGGGTCGACGAGCTCGGCCGACGAGAGACGCACCTCGAGCTCGCCGATGCGCGTGGCGAGCACGGTGGCGCGGTGTGCGGCGTCGCGGTCACCGTCCACCGCCGCCGCCGCCTGCTCCCGCGCGCGCGCTGCGCTCATGGCGGCGTGCTCCTCGCGCAGCAGACCCAGGCCGCGCGGGGTGACGTAGTTCGGCGTGCCCTCGGGCAGCGGGGCGCGCGCCGGCACCACCAGCGGCTCGTCGGTGGCGTCGTCCTTGGTGAAGCCCTTGCTCACCGCATCATGTTAGCGCGCACTTCTGTTGCCTGTTGCCTGTGGCGACAGGCCCGGGAGAAGGCGCAGCTCGTCATCCGGGCGGCGGTCGCCGCGATGAGACCCCTGCCGTCTTCGACCGCTCTCTGCACCGGCATGTCGCTAGCCAAGCTACGTCTGCGGCACGAACGTCTGCAGGATGCGCTGCAGCGCCGGGTCGGGCGCCTCGTAGCGGCCGGCGACGAGCAGCGTGTAGGCACGGTCGGCGCCGACCAGGACGCGCGCGCGGGCCAGCAGCCGGTGCGGCGTGGGATTGCTCTCGGTGTTCGGCGCCACGTCGAGATCGATGTCGCGGATGAGGAAGTTCTTCGACTCCGAGGGCGCATCGCGGATGACCTTCACCCCCGCGGACTGGACGAGGGCGGCGCGCACGTCGGCCAGGACCTGGGCTCGCGGGCTGACGAAGCCTCCGGCGCTCTCGAAGTACACCAGGGAGGCCAGCGCCCCGTCGGCCTTCCAGGTGATGCGCTTCGCGTGCTGCGCCTCGCCGGCGGTGGGCACCGCGATCTCGTCGACACGCGGCGGTGCCGGCAGCTCGACGCGGAACCAGCCCTGCTGGTGGACGGTGACCCAGCCGCCGGCAGCGGGGGACCCGATCGGATCGGCGTCGGGTGTGACCAGCCGCGGGCTGCAGGCGGCCGCGGACAGGAACGAAGCGAGGGCGAGCACCCGGAGAGCGCGGCGGATGGCGGAGCGCACGGCTGCCCATACCACGGCGAGCGCGCGGATCACGGCTCCGGCACGAAGGAGTCCAGCCGGCTCGGCGCGTTTCGGCCACCCGGACTACAATCACTGCGATGCGTGCCTTCTGCTTCGGTCTCCTCCTCGCTCCTTTGCTCGTCGCCTGCAGCGACGACGCGCCCGCCGGCACCGGGGGCGCCGCCTCCAGCGCAGGCTCCACCGCGGCCAGCGGCGGTGCGGGCGGCGCGCCCATCGTCGTCGACTCGTCGAGGAGCTGCGGCCATGCGCACAACGACTACGAGCACGAGCGACCGCTCCTCGACGCGCTCGATCACGGCTTCTGCAGCGTCGAGGCCGACGTCTTCCTGGTCGACGGCGCGCTCCTCGTCGGCCACACCGAGTCCGCTCTCGATCCCACCCGCACCCTGCAGAGCCTCTACCTGGATCCGCTGCGGAGCTTGGCCGGCGACGGCGCGCTGGAGCGCGACGGCGTCCCGGTCGGCCCGCACGGTGGTCCACTGCAGCTCCTCATCGACGTGAAGACCTCGGCGGAGCCGACCTGGGCGGCCCTCGACCCGATCCTCGCTTCCTACAGCGACATCCTCACCGAATTCGCCGACGGCACCACCACGCCCGGCGCGGTCACCGCCGTCATCTCCGGCGGCCGCGCGCAGGAGACGATGGCCGCCGCCCCGCTGCGCTACGCCGCCATCGACGGACGCATCGGCGACGAGAGCGAGCCGGTGGCCCCGAGCGTGCCGGCTTCCCTGGTGCCGCTCGTCTCGCAGAACTGGGTCACCCTCTTCGCCTGGCTCGGCGACGAGCCTTTCAGCGACGAGCAGCAGGCACAGCTCCTGGGCTACGTCCAGGAGGCGCATGCGTCGGACCGTCTGGTGCGCTTCTGGTCGACGCCGGACACGCCCGCCACCTGGGCCGTGCTCGCCGCCGCGGAGGTCGACCTCATCAACGTCGACGACCTGGCGGGCCTGCAGGCGTTCAAGGCCGAGCACGACTGACGACCGGTCCCCGCCACCGCCGCGCGGTGTCCTGTCGCTGGTGCGTGCGTCCACCGGGGCCGGCGAGCGATGCGCACGCGGTCACGCGCACCGAGGGCGACGCGCGGCTCGCCGGCCGCGGCTAAGCAGGCTTGCGCGCCCAGGCGCTGAAGACCAGCTCGGGGAGGTAGGTTCCCGGGTTGCCTTGCCGCTCGTCGCGGAGGCGCTGCTCGAGGGTGTCGATGTCCACCTCCTCCGGGCCGACCACGCCCGCGGCGACCATGCGCGGCAGCACCGCGCGCACGATGGAGAACAGGTCGTACGGCGCATCTGGCGTCTGCACGATGGCCTCGGCGCGCACGTGCTCGACCTCCAGTCCGGCGCGCCGCAGCACGCCATCGAGGTCGAACCCCATGTGCAGGCTGGCGCCTTCGCGCTCGACCATCTGCCAGATCCAGCCGCGTACGCGCTCGTGGAGCGGCAGCGGCGCAAGGCGCCCGGGGCCCATGCTCGGGTCGTGCTCCTGGAAAACGACCACGCCGCCAGGGCGGACCGCGGTGGCCACGCTGCGAACGGCGGCGACCGCATCCGGCTGATACATGAGAACGCGCCTGCCGACGGCGGCGTCGAACGTCCCGACGTCGGCAGAGAGCGCCCCCACGTCGCGCTGCAGGAAGGCGATCTGCAGGAGGCCGAGCTCGCGGACGCGCGCCTCGGCCACCGCCAGCGCGCCAGCGTCGCGATCGACGCCGAGCACCATGCCCTGGGCGCCGACCAGGCGCGCCAGGAGCACCGAGACGTTGCCGTGGCCGCAGCCGACGTCGAGCACGCGCATGCCCGGCCCGATGCCAGCGTCGACGAGCAGCCGCTCGGTCATGTCGTGGGCGAATGCCATGCCCGCTTCGTAGCGCGTCGCGGGCGCACGCGGAAGTGTGCGCCTTTCGGCGCAAAGGGCGGAGCGTGCGCGGCGCTCAGGGTGCGGCGAGCAGCTCCGCCGCAGGGCCGGCGCCGTCGAGCGACTGGAGGAAGGCCACCAGATCGCCGCGCTCCTGGTCGCTCAGCCCGAGCGGCTCGAGCACGCTCGTGCCCAGGTGGCTTTCCGGCGCGTCGCCGCCGCGATCGAAGAAGGCCACAACCTCCTCCAGCGAGTGGAGCAGCCCGGAGTGCATGAGGGTTGGCCGCTGGCTCACGCAGCGCAAGGTGGGCGTGCGGAAGGCGCCCTCGTACTCGGCCCCGATCTGCGCGGGCAACCGTCCGTCGTCCCCGTCGCTGTACGAGCCGGTGACGGCGAGCGGATCGTTTGCAGCCAGGAGGAGGTCCTCGGCCGCACCGCTGTCGTCGTCGTTGAGGATGGAGACCTTGGTGATGCCCTCGGCGAGCCCCACGTTGTGGAACGCCTGATCGGACAGATGCGGCCCCGAGTGGCAGCCGACGCAGCCCGCCTTGCCCACGAACAGCGCGTAGCCGCGCTGCTCCGGTTCGGTGAGCGCACCGGCGTCGCCGTGCGCCCAGGCATCGAAGCGCCCGGGCCCACAGTCGAGGAGGCGCTCGTAGGCGCCGATGGCCTTGCCGGCGTTGACCACGATGCGCGTCACCAGGTCCTGATCGGCGGCGGTCATGGAGTCGTACTCCGCGCCGTCGCCGGGGAAGCCGTGACACTCGTAGAGAGGGTCCGGCGGCTGCGCGCGCGGGTGGTTGACGCTCTCGGTCAGCTGGCAGCCGGTGGTCTCCGGCGTCAGCGTCGGGAAGCGCGCCGTGTCGGCCAGCGGCGCCAGGCTGCCCTCGCCGAAGAGGGCCTCGTACGGTGCCGCGTGCCCGGCGGCGATGCGCTGGGCCACGAACAGACGCGAGGTGTTCATCTCCAGCGGGTTCTCCAGCGCGCCGAAGATCTGGGCGTAGAGCGTGCTGTGCCGGCCGCCCCACATCACCAGCGACGCCTGGCCCACGTCGAGGAGCGGCGGGGTGTGGCGCGCCGTCCAGCCGGTGCCGAGGGAGATCTCCTTGAACACCGAGCGCGTGTCGCTAAACGCGTTTGCTGCCTCGTGACAGCCGGCGCAGGAGACCTTTCCGGCGTCGCCATGCACGCCGAGCGCGTCGGGGCCGCCGTCGTTGTCGATGTCCAGCAGCACACCGGAGAAGCTTGGATCGAAGAAGAGCTGCTGCCCGAACGCCGCCGCGGCCGGATCGTCGGCCCAGGCGTTGCTGGTGTCGGGCGGTGGCTCCGGGAGTACGTCTGGAGAGAGCGAGGTCAGGATCGAATCGGCCCCGCCGGCCCCGCCGGTGCCCGCGCCCGTGCCGGCGCCTGCCCCGGCGCCGCCACTGCCCGGCGTCCCGCCCGAGGGGTCCCCGCCGGATCCGCTGCAGGCGACCAGCAAGAGGATGCCAGCGGTGCAGCCGACCCTCCGCATCAGGGCGCCTCGATCTCCAGGTCGATGTTGGCGACGTGCATGGAGTCCGGAACCATGTTCGGCGCGTCGGAGTTGGTCCCGAATTCGACGGTGTTGTCGCCGGCGCCGAGCTCGGACACCTCGACCGGGACGCTGAAGCCCTGGCGCGCGCCCGAGTCCTGGATGGCCGGGACCTGGTAGTCGTGCCAGCTGCCGCCATTGAGGCGGTAACGCAGCATATCGCCGGCATTGACGTACGAGGTGCTGAAGTTGAGCCGCGCGCTGGTGCCCCCGGAGGGATCGACCCCGGTGAACTTCAGGGTGATCGGGGTCTCCATGTCGCCGAAGTCGTACACCTTGCCGTCGGTGACCGCGTACGCGATGCGGTAGGCCTGCGCGCAGTCGTTGCCCATCTGCGCCGGCGTCAGCGGGTCGGCGATCTGGTAGGCGCGCGGGGTCGGCAGCTGCGGCCCGTCGAAGGCCACGCGCGCCCATTGATAGGCCTGGAAGCTGGGGACGTCGGCCTTGTGGGCGTTGTAATGGACGTGGCTGATGTGCGCGTAGCCCCGGCTGAAGCCGACGTTCACGTCCGTCTCTGCGATGCGCTCCAGCGGCTCACCCTGCACGCCGGTGGCCCAGACCTCCACGCGCGTCTCGCTGATCTTGACCTGGACCGTGTTCAGCTTGCCCTGCTCGGTGGTGACGCAGCGCGAGTTGTCGTTTCCGGGGCCGAAGGGGTCGTAGTGGTTGGTGACGCCGTACTCGTCGGCGATGAGGATCTGCGAGACGCCGACCTTGCCCGCACCCGCCGTGCCCAGACCGCCGGCGGGGACGCCGCAGTTGAGGTCGAGGGTGATGCCGATGGCCCGCCGCGAGGTGACCAGCTGGTCGGGAGCATGGAAGTTGGGGCCCGGGATGGGGTCCTCCGTGATCCAGGTCTCGACCCACCAGCCGTGGCTGCCCGAGGTGCGGGCGTCGGCCTCCCACTGGATGGTGCCGGTGCGGCCGGCGAAGTCGAAGGGCCGCCGGATGCGCGCGGAGAGGTAGTTGAAGTCTCCGTTGTCGTTGAAGCCCTCGACCCATCGCGGGTCGTTGTCCTCGTTGACGCAGAACTGCGAGTCAGGCCCGCCGGGCTGGACGGTCTGCCAGGTGCCGCACAGATTGAGCGCGGTCTCGGGGAAGGCGAAGCCCGGGCTGCAGCCGTAGCCGAGTCGCGACAGGCTCCAGTGAGCATCGTCGAGCGCGCCGGCGCGGCCGCCCGGGGAGGCCTGGGCGAAGGCATCGCAGAAGGCGGCGCCGTCGAGGTCGCAGGAGGCGTCGACAGGCGGCAGGCCCCCGGACCCCGTCGAGGTGCTCGAGGACCCGCCGGTGTGGCCACCGGCGCCGGTGGTGGGCGCTCCGGCGCCGGCCCCGCTGGCCGCGCCGCTGCCGGAGGCACCCGCGGCGCCGGCGGCGCTGGAACCATCCGCGGATGAGGAGGAGCACCCGACGAGGGCGGTCAAGCCCAGGGCCAGGGCTACGGAGGTGGCCCGTCCGGAGAGGTGCGCGCGGTTCGTCACTTGGCTCCTGTCCCCCGGTTTGCCCGGGGGACAGGAGCCGAATCACGAAATCGACGGGCGGCGGATCTCCGTCCGGGATCCAGCCGGCACGCGGCGCGTGCTGGGCGCGGGCTCGGCGACTACGCGGCCGGGGCGCTCAGAAGTTCACGCCCGCGTAGGCGTTGAACTGGTAGTTGACCGAGCTCGGATCGATGAGTATGGGCATGCCGAAGGGCTCCACGCCCAGGTTGATGGTCTCGTTGACCACGTACTTGGCGCCCACGGCGGGGTAGATGATGAATCCGGCACCGGAGTCGCCCTCGCCCGGGTCGAGGAGGAGAAAGGCGCCAATGGTGGCGCGCGGGTAGATGTACAGACCGCGGACGCCGGTGGGGATGTCGTACTGGAGGCCGCCGCCAAGGATGAGGCCCAAGTTGGCGCCGATGAGGAGCTCGGGCGCGGCCACGATGTACAGGTCGCCGTCGCTGAAGCCGGCACCGTTGCCCTTGATGATGGCGTAGCCGATGTCGAGCGTGAGCGCGAAGACCGGATCGCCCCCGTCGAAGTTGAACTGCGGGCCGAGCTTGACGTTGATCATGACCGGCCCGGCCTTGCCGGCGGGATCCTGCATCACCTCGGCGGCGGCTTCGGAGGTGGCCTCCTTGCGCTCGCCCTTGTCCGGCGTGGGGAGGTCGACCTGATCGAGCTCCTTCTTCTCTCCCTCCGCCGGCTGCTTGGTTGGCTCCTGCGCGGTCGCCGTGGAGGCGACGGCGAGCGCGGCGGCGAGGGCGACGATGCCGAGCGAGCGTCGGCGGTTGGCGCGGGAGAGGGAGCGGGTCGGGGTCGAACGGGAGTTGGTCATGGCGGTCCTCGCGTGGGCGGCGACGATGCTGTCGGCCGCAAGCCTCGTCTGCGATGCGCGCGGCGCGTTGCGCGTTTCTCGCGCGGGGTTCGCACCAGGAGATTCGGGATACTCCCGTGCGAAGCGCGTTTCGCTGCGGCAGTGGGCGCCGCCCGTGTTCGGGGGCGCGGTCACACCAGGACCTTCTCGTGCGCTTAGGATGGCGTCGTGCCGAGCACGCCTCGACCCGACCGCAAGGCAGCAGCACCGACCGCGCTGGCCTCTCTCGCCTCGCTGGCCTCCTGGCAGCGCGCCTCCGCCAGCGCACGCTCGGCGGCGGTCCGCGCGCTGCTCGTCGGCCTGGGCAGCGGCTTCGCGGCGCGGCCGGGCACCGCCGGCTCCCACGCGCTCCCGGTGATCGAGCATCAGCCGACCAGCATCCAGCTGGTGGCCGTGCCCGGGGGCGCGTTCCGCATGGGCCTGCGCGCGGACGAGCTGGCGGCGGTGCTCCGCATGGTCTCGCCGGAGAGCGCCGCCGAGCTTCGCGCGGTGGCCAGCATCGCCCGACCCGTGCACCGGGTGCGGGTGGCGCCGTTCCTGTGCGCGCGCGCGCCGCTCCTCGTCGGCCAGGCCGAGCGCCTGGTCGGCGCGCTCGACGAGGACGTGGCGCGCCCCGACGTCGGCGAGGGGGAGCGCGTCATCGCCTACCTGTCGCGGCGGGAGGCGAAGCGCGCCGCGCGCCGGCTCGGATGGCAGGTGATCGCGGAGGCACAGTGGGAGTACCTGGCGCGCGACGCGGGCGACGGCGCCTGGATCGGAGAGCCGCTGCGCTCGGCGGATCCGGACGACGCGCTGGCGGTGAAGGCGTTCTGCAAGCGTCCGGCGCTGGAGGGGCGGCCGAGCCGCGGCAGCGTCGACGCCTTCGGCGTCTGGGGGCTGATGGCCGGCGAGTGGACCGCCGACGCGTGGCACGACACCTACGACGGCGCGCCGCGCCGCGCGGTCGCCTGGAGCGCTGGGGCGGCGCCGGCGCTCGGCGTGGTCCGCGCCATGGGCTGCTCGGTGAGCTGGCCGTGGCAGAGCGACGAGGAGATCCTCGGCTGCCACGCGTCCACACGCAGCGATGGGCGCGGCGCCGACCAGGCGTGGGCGCTGCGGCTGGTGCTGCCGATCCCGGGCGTGGAGCGCCCGGCGCGTCGGGTCAGCCCTGGATGACGCAGCGGGGCAGCGCCGCTACCAGGCGCTTCACGCCCGCAGCGGTCACCTCGTTGGCGCCCAGCTCCAGCGCGCGTAGCAGCGTCAGCGACGCCAGCGGTGGAAGGCCGGCGTCGGTGATGTCGTTCATGCCCAGGCGCAGGCTGCGCAGGCGCACCAGTCCGGCGAGCGCGGCGCTTCCCTCGTCACCGATGGCGTTGCCGGAGATGTCCAGCGACACCAGGGCGTCGAGCCCGGCGATGGCGCGCGCTCCCGCGGTGCCGAAGCCG